>NZ_JAVDUV010000001.1:1270024-1587531 GCF_031456545.1 Agromyces sp. 3263 | reverse complement strand
GCGTCGCGACCGATCACGGTCGGCGAGCTCGAGCTCGAGCCGCCCGGCCCCGACGAGCTGCTCGTGCGGATCGAGGCGGCCGGCGTCTGCCACTCCGACCTGTCGGTCGTCGACGGCACCCGGCCGCGCCCCGTGCCGATGCTGCTCGGCCACGAGGCCGCCGGCATCGTCGAGGCGGTCGGCGCCGCGGCATCCGCTGCGGGCTTCGCCGTCGGCGACCGGGTGGTCACGGCGTTCCTGCCGCGGTGCGGTGAATGCGACGGATGCCGCACCGGCGGCGTCATGGCGTGCACGCCGGGGACCGCGGCGAACACCGCGGGCACGCTCTTCGACGGCGGCATCCGACTTCGGCGGGACGGGCGGCCCGTGCACCATCACCTCGGCGTGTCCGGCTTCGCCACGTACGCGGTCGTGGACCGACGCTCAGCCGTGGTGATCGGCGCCGACGTGCCGCCCGACATCGCGGCCGTGCTCGGCTGCGCCGTGCTCACCGGCGGCGGCGCGGTCGTGAACGCGGGTGGCGTGCGTCCTGGCGAGGACGTCGTGGTCGTGGGCCTCGGCGGCGTCGGCATGGCCGCGCTCATCACCGCGGTGTCGCTCGGCCACGGACGCGTCATCGGCGTCGATGCGGTGGCGTCGAAGCTCGACCGGGCACGCGAGCTCGGGGCATCCGCGGCGTTCACGCCCGACGAGGCGATGGCGGCGGGAGTCCGGGCGGCGGTGGCGGTCGAGGCGGCGGGGCATCCGCGCGCCTTCGAGACCGCGTTCGCGCTCACCGCACCCGGCGGGCGCACCGTGACGGTCGGCCTGCCGTCGCCGACCGCGCGGGTGGAATTCTCGCCGCTCACCGTCACCGCCGAGGCCCGCACGATCGTGGGCAGCTACCTCGGGTCGGCGGTGCCGTCGCGGGACATCCCGCGGTACGCCGAGCTGTGGCGGCAGGGCCGCCTGCCCGTCGAGGCGCTGATCTCGTCGCACATCGCACTCGACGACGTCAACGAGGCGATGGACACGCTCGCCGCGGGCGCGGCGATCCGGCAGGTCATCCGGTTCTGAGCGGCCGGTCGCGGGCGACCGCGGCATCCGTTGCCGGGCGGATGCCGCGAACGTATCGTGGGAGGCGCGGGAGCCGGTCGGCTCGCCCGCACCGAGCGCACTCCGCGTCGACGAGGTCGGGAGGGGCACATGGCGACGATCGCCTGGATCGGCTTGGGACACATGGGCGGCCCGATGTCGGGCAACCTCGTCGCCGCCGGACACGAGGTGCGCGGGGTCGATCCCGACTCCGCCTGCCGAGATGCAGCTGCTGCCCGCGGCGTGCAGGTCGTCGCGTCGATCGCCGACGCGGTGGCGGGCGCCGACGCGGTGTTCACGTCGTTGCCGCGCGGCGAGCACGTGCGCGAGGTGCTCGGCGGCGAGGGCGGCGTGTGGGCGACGGCGCCGACGAGCGCGCTGCTGCTCGACACGTCGACGGTCGACGTCGAAACCTCCCGCTGGAGTCACGATGAGTCGGCGGCCCGGGGCTTCCGGTTCGTCGACTCGCCGGTCTCGGGCGGCATCGCCGGTGCGACGGCCGGCAGCCTCACCTTCATGCTCGGCGGGGAGACATCGGCGGTCGCCGAGGCCGCCGCGCTCGTCGAGCCCATGGCCGGGCATGTCTTCCCGGTCGGCGGGCCGACCATGGGCATCGCGGCGAAGCTCGCGAACAACCTCATGCTCTTCGTGTCGCTGCTCGGCGTCGCCGAGGGCTCGCAGCTCGCAGCGCACCTCGGACTCGACGCCGAGACGTTCTTCCGGGTCGCGTCGGTGTCGTCGGGCGACTCCTGGCCGCTACGCACCTGGTATCCGGCGCCCGGCGTCGTCGCCACGAGCCCGGCGAACCGCAACTTCGACGCCACCTTCACGACCGTGCTCGCCGAGAAGGACCTGTCGTTCGCGCTCGCAGCGGGGGAGGAGGCGGGGCTGCACCTGCCGGCGGGCCGCATCGCGCTCGACCAGTTCGAGCGGCTCATCGGCGAGGGCTACGGCGGCAAGGACTGCAGCCTCATCGTGAAGTACGCCTCGGCCGACGGCACGGTCGCCGGGTTCGATCCCGACGCCTGAGGATCGACGGATGCCGCGGCAGCGCGCCGGTGTCAGCTCCGCTGCACCGCGGCGATCACGTCCGTGAGACGGTCGCGCAGGGCGGCGAGCTCGTCCATGCTCATACCGAGCCGATCGACGACCTGCGGGGGGATGCCGAGCGCCTGCTCCCGCAGCGCGCGACCGGCATCCGTCAACGCCACGTCGAGGGCGCGCTCGTCACGGGCGTTGCGCTCCCGGGTGAGGTAGCCCTGGGCCTCGAGCCGCTTCAGCAGCGGCGACAGCGTGGCCGGCTCGAGCTGGAGCGCGTCGCCCAGGTCGCGCACGGTGCGTGGGCTGCGGCCCCAGAGGGCGAGCATCACGAGGTACTGCGGGTGTGTCAGGCCGAGCGGCTCGAGGATCGGCCGGTAGACGCCGATGACGCCCCGGGCGGCCACGGCCAGCGCGAAGCACACCTGGTTCTCGAGGGCGAGGAGGTCGTCGGATGCCGCGCCGTCGACGGCTGCGGTCGCGGATGCGGTTGCGGTGGCGGCGGATCGGTCGTCCATGGGTCCAGTATGCGGTGTGAGCGAATAGTTAGTACACTAATGATTATGACACGACCCGTCAGTTCCGATCGACCGGGCAGGCGCGGCTACGCCGGCCTCATCGAACGCCTGAACGCGCGGCTGCTCCCCTGGATCGGCCCGCCGCCGCTGGGGCCCTACGACGAGGAGCCCGCGCCGAACCGCGCCGCCGCCTGTCCGCTCTGCGGGGCACCCATGTCGGAGCACCACATCGACCGCACGTTCGAGCGCACGCAGCTGCGCTGCCCCTAGGCGGGGGTGGCACCCCGCTCGCAGCGCGGGCGGGCGTCCGCTCGCGGCCAGGTCCGTGCGCTCCCGGCCCGGGCCATTGCCACCGCTAGGGCCGCGCCACCGCCAGGCGCCGCAGCACCCACCGCTCGTACTCCGCCCACGGATCGTCGATGCCGGCCGCCAGCTCGGCGACGTGCTCCAGCAGCGCGTCGTGCACCGCGAACCACTCGGTGCCCGGATACCGGTGCGCGGCGAACTGCACGTGCCGCCGCTGCTCGAGCGGGCGCCCTCCGCGCTCGAACGCGAGCACCTCGTCATGCGGCAGCACCGCGAGCCGCATGCGCGGGTTCACGGAGGTGCCGATCTTGATCTGGTCGCGGTAGCGGATGTAGTAGACGACCTCGACGCGCGGCCGGTCGAGCTCGTCGTCGGGCACGTCGCCCACGCGCCACTCGCACTCGGCGCAGACCCACCCCGACGGATAGCGGACGCCGACGTTCGACCCGCAGGCCCGGCACGGCGACGGCAGCACGTCGGTCACCCCGGCGTCGCGGCTGACCCAGTCGTACGCCTCGAGCAGGTGCTCGCGACAGAGCCCGAGCGGCGTCTCGGCGTCGACCGGGCGGCCGCACGGTCGACCCGCGGCGTCGGCGAGCCGGCACCCGGTGCCCGGGTCGTCGTGGCGCCCGCTCGCGGCATCCGCTGCACTCATGCCGGCAGGCTACGCGCCACCCCCGACACCCGACGGGCGTTCGCGCCACCGCGATAGGCTCGTTCTCCGACCGCCGGACCCGCGGCGGGCACGGGCGTTCGAGGGTGAGAGGCCGGCATCACCATGCGCATCTGGCGGAGACGGAAGCGGGAGCGGTTCGCGCCGTTCGACCGCACCGCCCTGCCCGAGGTGGAGCCGCTCACGTTCGAGGAGTCCTTCGCCGAGGGCCTGCTCGTCTCGGAGGCCGCGGGCCGCATGGCGCTGAAGAACCGCATCATCGTGATGGCCCTCCGCGGCGACGAGCCGTTCGACGCCGTGCGGGCCTCGGCCGCGGCGCGCGAGGTGCTTCACGAGCTCGTGCAGGAGCTCGACGAGGTGGCCGAATGGTCGGCGGCAGAACGCGAGTCGGCCGCGCAGCGCGAGGGCCGCTCGGCGCACCAGCACGACTACCACCGGGCGGATGCCTGGAACCTCCGCCTGCGGCAGCGCGTGAACGCCGCGGTGGCCGAGCGCCTGACCGAGCTCCGCAACGACGACGCCTACCTCGCGGAGTTCGCCGAACGGGCGCGGCAGGAGGCCTGGGAGGAGATCGCGGGCGTCATCGAGGCGCGGCTCGCCCAGGAGTGGCCCGAGATCGAGATCGACGAGGCCTACGAGCGAGAGCGTGACGACCGCATGCGCGGCCTCACGCTCGATCTGAAGCGGGACCTCGCCGACGCCCGGCAGCGGCGCGAGACGTTCGACGAGCTCGACGACTCGTTCGGCACCTGGTCGGGCTGAGCGGCGGATCCACCGCCTGCGACTGCGCAGCGGCTGCTCCGGCGAGGCCGGCCGCGCCACACTGGGAGCATGACCAACCACTGGAGCCCGCTCGCCGTCGTCTACCTGCTGCTCTCCATCGCGGGACTGATCGGCACCTGGTGGTTCAACGCCCTCGCCATCGTCGGCCTGCACGACTTCATCGGCGACCTCGTCTCGAGCGGGCCGGCCGTGTCGTCGATCACCGTCGACCTGCTCGTCGCGGCGATCGCGGGCAGCATCTTCATCATCGTCGAGGCGCGCCGCATCGGCATGCGCTTCGGATGGCTCTACGTCGTGGCGTCGGGACTCACGGCGTTCGCGTTCACCTTCCCGCTCTTCCTCGCGATGCGGCAGCGGCGGCTGAACGCGCTGGCGGACGCCACCGCCTGAACGCACTCCGCCGGCCGACGCCGACGGAGGTGGCGGATAGCGTGGAGTGCATGGAGCGGACGCGCGTGGACTGGGCATCGGGCAGCTGGACGAGCGAGCCCGCGGCGTCGCGGGGCGAGGGCGGCGACCTCGTCGTCACGGCCATCGAGGGCAGCGACTGGTGGCGCACCACCCACTACGGCTTCGTGCACGACGACGGCCACGGACTCGTGGCCGAGTGGCCGACGGATGCCGCGGTCGAGGTCACCTTCGACACGTCCACGCTCACCGGGCTCTACGACCAGGCAGGCCTGCTGCTCTGGGCAGGCGCCGAGCGGTGGATCAAGACTGGCCTCGAGGTCTCCGACGGCGTGCTGCATGTCGGCGCCGTCGTGACGAACGGGGTGTCCGACTGGTCGCTCGCACCCGTGCCCGAGTGGGCCGGGCGGCTCGTCACGATCCGGGCCAGCCGTGGTGGCGAGGCGGGCGACGCCGTCACGTTGCGCGCGCGGAGCGATGCGGGTGGCTGGCGAACCCTCCGCGTCGCGCCGTTCACCGCCGGCGCGGCATCCGTCGGCCCCATGATCTGCGCCCCGATGCGCGCCGATCTCGAGGTGCGGTTCACGGAGTGGGCGTTCACCGCGCCCGATGCCGACCTGCACGAGGACCCGCCG
Source organism: Agromyces sp. 3263 (assembly GCF_031456545.1). Classification (NCBI taxonomy): domain Bacteria; kingdom Bacillati; phylum Actinomycetota; class Actinomycetes; order Micrococcales; family Microbacteriaceae; genus Agromyces; species Agromyces sp. 3263. Next base: position 1,582,096 of record NZ_JAVDUV010000001.1, on the reverse strand, counting down.
ATCGGATGAGGCTGCGACCGCTCACCGACGACGACCGCGGGCTGCTGCGCGACGCGACGCTCGCGAACATGAACTGGGACGGACCGCGGTTCGAGCCCGAGCAGGTCGACGGCATGCCCGACCTGGCCCACTACTACACCTCGTTCGACGGCGCTCGGGACTTCGGCACGGCGGCGGTCGTTGATGACGATGACGAAGACGACCGTGAGACGGTGCTCGCCGTGGCCTGGGTCGTCTTCCTGACCGCCGATGACCCGGGCTACGGATTCGTCGCCGACGACGTGCCCGAGCTGAGCATCACCACGTTCCCGCCCCACCGCGGGCGCGGCTTGGGCGCCGCCGTGCTCGACGCCGTGGTCCGCGAGGCGCGGCGCCGGGCCCTGCGCGGGATCTCATTGAGCGTCGAGGACGGCAACCGCGCCCGCCATCTCTATGAACGGGCGGGTTTCCGCACGGTCGGACGCAACGGCGGCTCCGACACGATGCTGCTCACGCTCGCCTGACGCGCCTCCCTCAGCGAGCCGGCGTGATGTTGTGGTTGCGCCGGAACACGTTGCCCGGATCGATCTCCGCTTTGATGCGACGCAGGCGTTCGAGCGTGTGCGGCGGATACATCGACGCGGTCACGGCGTCGCCGTATTCGGCGGAGAAGTTCCCGTAGGTTCCGCTCGTGTAGGCGAGCGCGGCATCGCTGCCGGCCTTGGCGGCGGCCACCTGCTCGGGCGTGGCGTCGGGCTGGAGCACGCCGTTCACGATGAGGAGCGCCTCGGCGTCGCGATGGGCGATCGCGGTGGCATCGGGGGCCACCCGACCGAACGCGCCTCCGAGGGCGCGCAGCAGCACCATGGTGGGCACCTCGCGGTCGTACGCACGGGCGATCGCGTCGAGCGCCTCGTCGGAGAGGTCGGGCACGAACCCGTTACCGCCGACGAACACGAACGGCGGCCTTCCGGGCGGTGCGTCTTCGAGCAGGTCGCCGTAGGCCACCGGTCCGAGTGACACCTCGGTGACCGACGGCAGCGACAGCAGTGGTTCGAGGAGCTCGCGGAGCCGCGACTCGTCGCCCTGCAGCGCGATGCCGAGCTGCGGGCCGGCCGGCATGCCGGGGGCGAACTCGGGCATGACGGTGAGCGTGGAGTTGAGCTCGTCGGGCCCGGCGCGCATCACGTCGCGCCACGCACGAAGCACCGCGGGCACGTCGGACGTGTCGAAGTGCACATGCCCGCCGACGAGGCCGTCGCCCGGGGTCGGCTGGAACACGAAGCGGGTGACGACGCCGAAGTTGCCCCCGCCGCCGCGCAACGCCCAGAACAGGTCGGGGTGCGACGTCTCGTCGACGGTGAGCACGTCGCCGGTCGGGGTGACGAGCTCGACCTCGCGCAGGGCGTCGGCGGCGAGGCCCTGCTGGCGCACGAACCATCCGATGCCGCCGCCGAGGGCGAGCCCGCCGACGCCGACGTCGCGAGTGTCGCCCGAGCTCACCGCGAGCCCGTGCGGCGACAGGACGGCGGCGACGTCGGCCCAGCGGGCTCCGGCGCCGACGCTCACCGTGCCGTCGGGTCGCAGCTCGACGGCCGTGAGCTCGGCGAGGTCGATGACGAGGCCGTCGTCGACGGGCAGGAGGCCGTGACCGCCGCTGCGCACGGCGATGGGCAGGCCGGATGCCGCGGCGAGGCCGACGGCCGCGGCGACCTCGTCGGCCGTGCGCGGGCGCACGACGACTTGTGGTTCGCCGACGCCCGCGAAGACCGCCGCACCGGCGTCGTATTCGGTGGTGCCGGGGCCATGCGCCCGGCCGGGAACGCGCTCACTCAATTCGGAGAGGATCGACATTCCGTCACTCTGGCAGAGGCCGCCGACAAGCGGAATCGATGCTCGCTCAGCGCGGAATCCCTGCGTTCGCATGCACCGCCGGCTCCGACCGCCACTGCGGCGTCCCTACTCGCCCGACGGGTGCGCCTTCGCCCGGTCGATCACCCACGCGTAGGCGAACGCCCGCTCCCGCCACGCGGAGTAGCGCCCCGAGACGCCGCCGTGCCCGGCCGCCATCTCCGTCTTCAGCAGCGGGTCGGCGCCGGCATCGCGCAGCCGTGCCACCCACTTCGCCGGCTCGACGTAGAGCACGCGCGTGTCGTTGAGCGACGTCACGGCGAGGATCGGCGGGTAGTGGTTGACGTGCACGTTCTCGTACGGCGAGTACGACTTCATGTAGTGGTACACCTCGGCATCGTCGAGCGGGTTGCCCCACTCGTCCCACTCGATGACCGTGAGCGGCAGCGACGGGTCGAGGATCGAGGTCAGCGGGTCGACGAACGGCACCTCGGCGAGGATGCCCGAGAAGTACCGCGGCCCCATGTTCGCCACGGCGCCCATGAGCAGCCCGCCGGCGCTGCCGCCCTGGGCGACGAGCCGGTCGGGTGCGGTGATGTCCTCGTCGATGAGGTGCCTCGCCGCGGCGACGAAGTCGGTGAACGTGTTGCGCTTCTCGAGCTTCTTGCCGTGCTCGTACCAGAGCCGGCCCATCTCACCGCCGCCGCGCACGTGCGCGACCGCGAAGATCATGCCGCGGTCGAGCAGCGACAGCCGGGGGATGCCGAACCCCGGGTCGACGGAGTGCTCGTACGACCCGTAGCCGTAGAGCAACGTGGGCGCCGGCGTGCCGAGGTCGACGAGGTCGTGCCGGTACACGAGCGAGATCGGGATGCGCGTCCCATCGTCGCCGACGGCCCACTCGCGTCGCTGCGCGTAGCGCGTCGCGTCGTAGTCGCCGAGCACCGGCTGGCGCTTGCGCAGCCGACGCTCGCCAGTCGCGACCACGACGTCGTACACGGTCGACGGAGTGACGAAGCTGGAGTACCCGATGCGCAAGGTCGGCTGCTCCCACGCGGGATTCGATCCGACGCCCACGGAGAACAGCGCCTCGTCGAACGGCAGTTCGTGCAGGGTGTCGTCGGGCGTGGCATCCGCGGGAAGTCCGGCCGGCGGCACCTTCGCGACCGCCACGCGCGGCAGCCCCTCGCGCCGGTACTCGACGGCGACGAAGTCGCGGAAGGCGTCGACGCCCTCGAGCCGCACGGCGGGATCGTGGGGCAGCAGCATCCGTCGCGGCCCCTGCGGGTCGGATGCCGCGACGCTCACGAGCTCGAAGTTCACGGCGTCGTCGTTGTGCACGATGAGCAGCCGGTCGACGCCGCCGGCGACGACGTGCTCGACGTCGTACTCCACGCCGTCCTTGCGCGGCCAGACGACCTTGAAGTCGCCGGCGGGCTCGGCCGTGTCGAGCAGCCACGTCTCGCCGGTGACGTTCGAGCCCGCCTCGATCATGAGGTACTTGCGGCTGCGGGTGAGGCCCACCCCGAGCCAGAACCGCTCGTCGGGCTCGTGGAAGACCGAGACGTCGTCGGATGCCGCGGTGCCGACCTCGTGCCGCCAGATGGTGTCGGGGCGCCACGACTCGTCGACGGTGGCGTAGAAGAGGTAGCGGCCCGACGGGTCGAACACGGCGCCGGCCGCGGTTCCCTCGATGACGTCGTCGTAGACCCGGTCGGTGCCGTCGATCGCCTTGAGGCGGATCGTGTAGCGCTCATCGCCCTCCACGTCGATGGCGTAGAGCATGGTGGCGCCGTCGGCGGTCACGTCGAAGCTGCCGAGCGAGTAGAAGTCGTGACCGGCGGCCTCGAGGTTGTCGTCGAGCAGCACCTGCTCGCCCGGGATCGACTCGTCCGCGGCATCCGGCAGCTCATCGCCCGTGAGCTCGGGCAGCACCGGCGGCTCCCAGTCGTCGGGGCTCGAGATGGGCGCGCGGCAGTGGATGCCGTACTGCTGCCCCTCGACGGTGCGCGTGTAGTACCACCACTCGCCCTCGCGGCTCGGCACGCTGAGGTCGGTCTCCTTCGTGCGTTCCTTGATCTCCTCGAAGATGAGCTCCTGCAGGATCGCGAGGTGCTCGGTCTTCGCCTTCGTGTAGGCGTTCTCCTCGTGGAGGTGGGCGAGCACCGCCGGATCGTCCTTGGCCCGCAGCCACTCGTACTCGTCGATCACCACGTCGCCGTGGTGCTCGCGCTGGATCGGACGCTTCTCGGTCTTCGGCGGGGTCAGCACGACGTCCACGCTACGCCCATGGGCCGTCGAGGTTCGAGGGCGTCTCGAGGGCGGGCGCTGCCGGGGTGACGCCGTGCGTCGGAGATGAGCATCCGTTTCGCCGCGAATGGTTGCTTAGGTTAGCCTTAGCTCAATCCACTCGTTCCTAGCCGGGAGACGCACGTGCTCGCCAACTACCTGATCGGCCTCCGTGAAGGCCTCGAAGCAGGTCTCATCGTGGGCATCCTGGTCGCCTACCTCGGCAAGCTGGGCCGGCGCGACCTGCTCGGCAAGCTCTGGGTCGGCATCGGCATCGCCGTGGCGATCTCGCTCGGCGTCGGCGCGCTACTCACGTGGGGCCCGTACGCCATGACGTTCCAGGCGCAGGAGATCCTCGGCGGCACGCTCTCGCTCCTCGCCGTGGCCATGGTCACGTGGATGATCTTCTGGATGGGCACGCACGGCCGCACCCTCTCCTCCGAGTTGCGCGGGCGGGTCGACACCGCGCTCACCGGGTCCTGGATCGCCATCGTCGTGCTCGGCGCCGTGAGCGTCGGCCGCGAGGGAGTCGAGACCGCGCTGTTCGTCTGGGCCAGCGTCGCGGGCGGCAACGACCCCGTGCTCGGCACGATCGGCGCCGTGCTCGGCATCCTCACCGCCGTCGTCGTCTCGTGGGGCATCTCGAGGGGCCTCGTGCGCATCAACCTCGGGAAGTTCTTCACCTGGACGGGCGTGTTCCTCATCCTCGTCGCCGCCGGAGTGCTGTCCTACGCGATCGGCGACCTGCAGGAGGCCTCGGTCATTCCGGGCGGCGGCGTGACCGCCTACAGCCTCACCGCCGTGATCCCCCCGGGCGGCTGGCTGCACGCCGTGCTCAGCGGCATCTTCAACTTCACGCCCGAGCCCACGTGGGCGCAGGTCGTCGGCTGGGTCGCGTACGTCGCCGTCACGATGTCGCTCTACCTGCGGCTGCTGCGCCGTCGCAGTGCGCCGAAGCCCACACCGGCTGCCGCGCCCGCGACGCCTGTCTCGCCGGTCGCCGCGCACTGACCCTCTGCCCCTCACCCCCTCGACCCCGCCGATTGGATCCCCGATGAACCGACGTGCCCTCGCGGCATCCGCTGCCGTGACCGCACTGGCGCTGGCCCTCACGGGCTGCGTCGCGAAGTCCGACCTCGCCCAGTCGATCCCGGTGTCGATCACCGATGACGGATGCGCCGTGGCCGCCGCCACCGCGCCCGCCGGTGCCGTGACGTTCAGCCTCGAGAACACGGGCAGCGACGTGAACGAGTTCGAGATCCTCGCCGACGACCAGCTGCGCATCGTCGGCGAGAAGGAGAACGTCACCCCGGGCCAGGCGATCGAGTTCGTCGCCCAGCTCGCGCCCGGCACCTACTACACGGCCTGCAAGTTCCAGCAGGTCGGGGCGCCGGTCGGGCTCGCCGAGTTCACCGTCACCGGCGACGCGTCCGCGGTATCGGCCGATGACCAGGCGCTCGCCGACCAGGCCGTCACCGAGTACCTCGCCTACGTGCGCTCGCAGGCCGCCGAGCTGCTGCCCGCCGTGCAGGCGTTCGCCGCCGCGTATGCCGCGGGCCACGACGAGACGGCGCGCTCGCTCTTCGCCGCGACCCGCGTGCCCTACGAGCGCATCGAGCCCACGGCCGAGGCGTTCGGCGACCTCGACCCGAAGATCGACTTCCGCGAGGTCGACGCCGTGGCCGACGGCCTCGACTGGACCGGCTTCCACCGCATCGAGAAGGACCTCTGGCCGCCGGCCGCCGGCGACCTCAACTCCGACGGCCAGGATGCGCTCGCGAACTGGGCTCCGTCCACGCCGGAGCAGCGCCAGGAGTTCGCCGACGCGCTCGTCGCCGACGTCACCCAGCTGCACGACCTCGTGACCGCCGAGGACTTCGACGTCTCGCTCGACGCCATCTCGAACGGCGCCATCGCGCTGCTCGACGAGGTCGCCGCGGGCAAGATCACCGGCGAGGAGGACTGGTGGTCGGGCACCGACCTCTCCGACTTCGCCGCGAACGTGCAGGGCGCCGGCGTCGCGTTCGGCGCGGTGCGCGCGCTCGCCGAGTCGAAGGGCGACGACGGTGAGGCGCTCGCCGCCGACATCGACGAGCAGTTCGCCGCGCTCGAGGCGGCGCTCGCCGCGTACGGGTCGCTCGACGCCGGGTTCGTGGACTACGCCGAGCTCACCGACGCCGACAAGAAGACCCTGTCCGACCAGGTCAACGCCCTCGCCGAGCCGCTCTCGCAGCTCACCCACACGGTGCTCGGCGTGACGGAGCCCGACGCCTGATGACCGAGCAGCCCGCCTCCGGCGTCAGCCGCCGCCACCTCCTCGGCCTTTTCGGGGCGGGGGCGGCCGGCGTCGCCGTCGGTGCTGCGGGCGCCGCGGGCGTCGCGGTGGCGGCGACGGGCGCGGGCGCCGCCGGGAGCGGTGCCGCACCGGCATCCGTCTACCCCTACTACGGCGCGCACCAGGCGGGCATCGTCACGCCAGCACAGGACCGCCTGCACTTCGCCGCCTTCGACGTGAGCTCCACGCTCGACCGCGCGGGGCTCGTCGAGCTGCTCACCGAGTGGACGGATGCCGCGGCGCGCCTCACCCAGGGCCTCGAGGTCGAGGAGGGCGGCGCCGTCGGCGGCTCCGACTACGCGCCGCCGACCGACACCGGGGAGGCGCTCGGCCTCGCGGCGAGCGGCCTCACGATCACGTTCGGGTTCGGCCCCGGGCTCTTCACCGACGCCGACGGGGTCGACCGGTTCGGGCTCGCCGCTCGCCGGCCCGCGGGCCTCGAGCCGCTGCCGCGCTTCCAGGGCGACGCGCTGCAGCCCGAGCGCAGCGGCGGCGACCTCTGCATCCAGGCCTGCGCCGACGATCCGCAGGTCGCCGTGCACGCCATCCGCAACCTCAGCCGCATCGCGTTCGGCTGGGCGAGCCTGCGCTGGTCGCAGCTCGGCTTCGGCCGCACCTCGTCGACGTCGACCACGCAGGCGACGCCTCGCAACCTCTTCGGATTCAAGGACGGCACCGCGAACGTCAAGGCCGAGGACGGCGCCGTGCTCGACGAGCAGGTGTGGGTGCAGCCCGGCGACGAGCCGGCGTGGCTCGCGGGCGGCTCGTACCTCGTCGCCCGCCGCATCCGCATGATCATCGAGAACTGGGATCGCGTGCAGCTCGGCGAGCAGGAGAAGCTCGTCGGCCGGTCGAAGGGCGAAGGTGCGCCGATGTCGGGCGGCACCGAGTTCACCGAGCCCGACTTCGAGGCCGAGGGGCCGACCGGCGCGCCGCTCATCGACACGAACGCGCACGTGCGCCTGGCCCACCACTCGGCCAACGGCGGGGCACGGATGCTGCGCCGCGGCTACAACTTCGTCGACGGCAACGACGAGCTCGGCCGCCTGGATGCCGGCCTCTTCTTCCTGTCGTTCCAGCGCTCGCCCGAGCAGTTCATCACGGTGCAGCAGCGGCTCGCCGGCGACGGTCTGAACGAGTACCTCAAGCACGTCGGCTCGGCGATCTTCGCGGTGCCCGGCGGCGTCGGGAGGGGCGAGTTCGTGGGGCAGGCGCTGTTCGCGTAGGCGGCGCAGCAGGCCGCGTCAGCCGCTCCGCGCGCGCCGCGCGTCGCGGGCGGCCGTCGTCGCTCACTCCGAGCGCGGCGCGAGCTGCGCGACCTCCCAGCGGTCGCCGCCGAGCGGACGCAGCACCCCGCGCACCCGCTCGCCGTCGTGCACGGCCTGCCAGGCGATCGGGGCGAGGCGGTCGCCGGCGAGGTTGATGCTGCCGCTGAAGGTCGGCGACTCGTAGCCGAGGTCGATGAGCGCGTCGGCCCGGCGGCCCGAGTCCCACATCCCCGACAGCGACCACGTCATCATGGCCGCCGCGAGCACGCCGACGAGGAACGCCACGTAGCCGCTCTCGCGCATGGTCTTGGAATGGAACCGCGTGCCCACGAGGGACGCGAGCACACCGACGAACGCGATGATGGCGGGGAACGCCAGCGGCCACGGGCTCCACGGCTCGATGGCGACGATCTCGTTCATGCGATCAGCCAGCCTTCATCTGCGGCCGATGCTACTCCGGCCCGGCGACGGCGTCAGCCGGTCTTCGTCCAGTCGAGGTTGATGACGTCGCCGATGTAGACCGTCTCGCCGAAGTCGTGGATCTGCGGGTTCATGCGCAGCAACTGCTGCTGGGGCAGCTCGAAGCGCTGGGCGATGTCGAAGAAGCTGTCGCCCGACACGACGACGTAGCTGGCGGGCACGCCGTTGCCGTCGAGTGCCGGCGTGCCGCTGGCCCCGGGGATGGCACCCGTGTCATACGCCGGTCCCCACTCCACGACCGGCGCGGGCGCGTTGGGTACCGGCTCCGGGACGGGCACGGGCGCGGGCTCGGCCGGCGGCGGTGCCGCCTCGGGGGTCGGCGTCGGCGTCGCGGTGACGGTGGCGGTGGCGGTGATCGTCACCGGGGCGGGAGCGGGCTCGGCGACGCATCCGCTCAGCACTATCGTCGCGCCCACTGCGAAGGCAGCGGATGCCGCCACCATGCCGAATCCTCGCCCCACCGGGCCTCCCGACCGACGTGCCGAACGGCGCTCCTCCGTCGGGCGCGCCGTTCGAGCCAGCCTAGCGATCAGGCGGGGAAGCGCAATCCCTTCGTTCGCCCGGCCTCGTCTCTTCCTGCGGTCAGATCGCGGAGGCGACGGCCGCGCGGATCCGCTCCAGCCCCTCGGCGAGGAGTGTGTCGGTCGGGCCGGCGTAGCCGAACACGAGCCCGGCGCGCTCGTCGCCGGGCACGGCGGAGTACTCGGCGAGGCTCGCGACGGCGACGCCCTCGGCGGCGAGCCGGTCGACGACGGACGCCGCCGTCGCGGCATCCGGCAGCCCGAGCACGGCGTGCAACCCGCCGTCGAGGCCTGAGAGGGGCGCGCCCGGCAGCCCGTCGAGGGCGGCGAGCACGAGCCGGCGCCGGTGCGCGTACTCGCGGCGGGTCACCGCGATGTGCCGCCGCACCGCGCCGCTCGCGAGCAGGGCGGCCGCGGCCTCCTGCGCGGTGCCCGGAACCGGCGACGGCTCGTCGGCACGGATCGCCGCGACGGCCTCACGCAGGGCCGGATCCGCGGGCAGTACGAGGTACCCCAGCCGCAGCCAGGGCGTGAGCACCTTCGAGAAGCTGCCGACCAGCACCACGCGCTCGTCATCGAGCGACGCGAGCGCCGGCAACGGCGGCCCGAGGTGACGGAACTCGCTGTCGTAGTCGTCCTCGATCACCACGGCTCCTGCCGCGCGCGCCCAGTCGAGCAGCTCGAGCCGAGCCGCGACCGGCAGCCGCCCGCCGAGCGGGTACTGGTGGCTGGGCGTCACCATGACGGCGTGCGGCGGTCGCGGCATCCGGCGCAGCGCGTCGACGTCGATCCCGTCGCCGTCGACCGGCACGGGGGTCGTGCGGGCGCCCCGCCGTTCCAGGGTGCGGCGCGCCGAGGGGTAGCCGGGATGCTCGACCGCCACCTCGGGCGCGGTTCCGATGAGCTCGGCGAGAGCGGATGCCACGAGCGCGAGCGCCTCGGCGGTGCCGGCCGTGACGACCACGTCGTCGGGAGCGCGGGCGACGCCGCGAGCCAGGCGGAGGTGGTCGGCGATCTCGGCGCGCAGGCGCGCGACCCCGAACGGCGGCGGCGACTCGGACGGGATGTCGAGCCCGGCCGCGTGCCGCCACGCCGCGCGCCACGCCCGGGTGTCGATGCGCGCGGTCGACGGGCGACCCGGCAGGAGGTCGATGCGGGGCGGTGCGCCTGCGCTCTGGGCCGCGCTGCCGTCCGCCGTGACGCGCGCCGTCATCCCATCGAGCGGTCGCGACGTGCGGGTTGCGGCGGCTGGAACCCGCAGTTCGCGACCGTTCGGTGTCACCGACTCGTCGTGGCGGCCGCCGTCGAGCCCGTCGGTGGGCGGGCTCCCCGCAAGGAGGAGCGCGGCGACCCGCGTGGGCGCGCCCTGGCGCATGTCGAGGTAGCCCTCGCCGGCGAGCTGCTCGTAGGCCGCCACGACCGCGCTGCGAGACACGGCGAGCTCCGACGCGAGCGCGCGCGTCGACGGCACCGCATCGCCGGGTCGGAGCACACCCTCGAGGATGCGCCGACGGACTCCCTCGACGAGCTGCATGCCGAGTGGGCGACCGGTGTTCCGGTCGATCTCAGGGATGGGTCCATCCACGGCGCCATCGCCTCCAAACTGGTCTGTTCGATGCAGCGAGAACTGGACTGCATCGCCGACCAGTCTAGCGGCGAGACTCGCAACGTGACCATGACGAACACCTCCTCGCCCCGCCGCATCCGCCGCATGCCCGAACGCCAGACGACCGAGCGCGACGCCCTCTTCGAGCTCCTCGACCAGGAGCTCGTCGGCCACCTCGCCGCGGTCGCCGACGGCACGCCGGTGGTCGTGCCCATGGGCTTCGCCCGCGACGGCAACCACCTGCTCCTGCACGGCTCCACCGGCGGTGGATTCGCGCTGCGCGCTGCCGCCGAGGGCGCCACCGTGGCCTTCGCCGTGACCTCCCTCGACGGCCTCGTCTACGCCCGCTCACTCTTCGACAGCTCGATGAACTACCGCAGCGCCGTCGTCTACGGCGTGCTCGAGCCCGTCGACGACGAGCGAGCGGATGCCGCGCTGCTGGCGCTCTCCGAGCGCCTCATGCCCGGCCGCCCCGCCGAGGTGCGCGCCACCACCCGGAAGGAGCGGGCCGCGACCCGCGTGCTGCGGCTCGCGCTCGACGACGTGGTCATGAAGGTGCGCGCTGCCGGGGCATCCGAGTCTCCCGACGATGGCGAGGACCACACGGGCTGGGCCGGCGTCGTGCCGATTCGACGCGCCTGGGGGACTCCCGAACCGTCGGCGCTGACGCCCGTCGGCACTCCGGTGCCCGGCTCGGTGGCTGCCCTGACGGCCGATCGCCACCCGCTTCGCTGAATGAGAGGAGGTGCGAGATGCTCGCGACCCTGATCGTGCTCGGACTGTTCGCCGCTGCGGCGGCGACGGCCTCGATCGTGCAGTTCCGCCGTGACGGCTACCGCCGCATGCCCACCCGCCGCGCCGCCTGAGGCGGTCGAGCGCCGGTCCTGAGGTGGCCGGCCACCTGCGCCCCGCCGAAATAGGGCGATCGCCCGATGGGGCCCCACCGCCTTAGCGAGCACGCTGAAGGCATCCGATCGAACACGTCGGATCGACACCAGGAGGAATCATGCAGCTCTCGGCTGACTACATCGCATTGGGCGCACACCAGGCCGACGTGCGGCGTGCCGAGCAGGAGATCCAGCTGCGGATGGCCGCGGCGGAGCGCGGCTCGGACGGCGCGGGGGCGTCGTCCGAGCCGGTCGCCCGTCGCCGAGCACACCGCGCACTGCACGCGCCCCGACTCGCGCTGCGGTGAGCGTGGCGGCAGTCGTCGGTGCGGGCGTTCCGGCGCCGCTCGACGGCGCGCCCCGGCCCGGTGCCGGTGTCGGTGGAACGTGGCACGATGAGATGGTGACCACGTCAGCGCCGGCCATGATCGGCCGGGACGCCGACCTCGCGAGGCTCAACGAGCGCCTCGACGAGGTGCGCGCCGGCGCGCCGTTCACGGTCATCATCGGCGGTGAGGCGGGCATCGGCAAGACTCGTCTCCTGCGCGAGTTCGAGGCCGGGCTGCCATCCGACGTGCGCCTGCTCGTCGGCCAGTGCGTCGACCTCGGCAGCGTCGCTTCGCCCTATTCGCCCGTCAAGGGCGCGCTGCGCACGCTCGTCGCCGAGGAAGGCGCCGACCGCGTGCTCGACGCCGTCGGCCCGGGCCGCGCCGCTCTGGTCGCGCTCCTGCCCGAGCTCGCGACATCCGACCCACTGACCGCGGCGCCGACGGCCCCTCCTGCCGCCGGCGCCGCCACCAGCCAGCTGCACGAGGCCATCGCCGTGCTCCTCGAGACGTTCTCTCGCGAGCGCCCGATCGTCTTCGTCATCGAAGACCTGCACTGGATCGACGCGGCCAGCCTCACGCTGCTCCGCTTCCTCATGCGGGCGCTCGGTTCGAGCCGCGTGCTCACGGTGCTGAGCTACCGCACCGAAGACGTCACCCGGGGGCATCCGGTGCGCGCGTTCCTCTCCGAGGCCGAGCGCGACCGGTGGGTCGAGCGCCGCGAGCTCGGCCGGCTCACGCGCGCGCAGGTGCGCAAGCTCGCCCGGTCGCTCATCGTCGACGAGGCGGTCAGCGAGCAGGCTCTGACCACGGTCTTCCGCCGCAGCGACGGCGTGCCGTTCTTCGTCGAGGAGCTCGTCGGCATCGATGGATGCCGCGACGAGGGCGAGGTGCCCGACACCCTCCGTGAACTGTTGCTCGCGCGCTACGAGCGGTTGTCCGAACCGGCGCAGGAGCTGCTGCGACTCGTCTCGATCGGCGGAGTGTGCGTCTCGCACTCGCTGCTCGCCGCCGTGTATCGCGGCAGCGCCGACCAGCTCGACGCCACCGCCCGCGAGAGCGTGCTGGGCGGGGTCCTCACCATCGACGGACAGGACTACGCGTTCCGTCACGCCCTCGTGCGCGAGGCGATCCTGGCCGACCTGCTCCCGGGCGAGCGCGCCAGGTTCCACGCCCGCTACGCCGAGGCGCACGAGGCCGCCGCCGCGGCGGGCACGCGGCGACTCGCCGCCGAGATCTCCTACCACTGGCTCGGGGCCAACGACGCCGCCCGTGCGTTCCCGGCGACCATCCAGGCCATGCGCGAGGCGCGCGCGGCGGCCGCGTACGCCACGGCGGCGCAGCTCGGGGAGCGGGCCATCGGCCTCTGGGACGTCGTGCCCGACCCCGAGGTCGCCGCGGGCATGGGCAAGCTCGAGCTCATGGGCCGCACGGCCTCGCACCTGCGCAACGCCGGTGAGGGCGAACGCGGCCTCGCGCTCGTCAAGGCGGCCCTCGCCGAGTGCCCGCCCGGCGACCGCCAGTATCCGCGGCTGCTGCGCGACAAGGCGCTCTACCTGGCCAACGTCGGCCGACCCGGTTCCATCCCCGTGCTCGAAGAGGCGCTCGCGGCCCTCGGCGACTCCGGTCCGAGCGACCTCCGCGCCACCGTGCTCACGGCGCTGTCGGGCCGGCTCATGATCGACGGCCGGCTCGACGACGCCGTCGAGATGGCCGAACGCGCCCTCGACGTCGCCACGCAGATCGACTCGAACCGCTATCGCTCGATCGCCACGAACATCGTGGGCATCAGTCGCGCGGCGCGCGGCGAGGTCGACGAGGGCATCGCGCTGCTCGAGAGTTCCCGGGAGCTCGCCGCGGGCGACGGTGGTGCGCTCCTCCGATACTGGGTCAACGCCTCCGACCTGCACTACCTCATCGGCAATCACGCCGAGGCGGTGCGGCTCGCGGAGGAGGGCCTCGCCCGTGCCCGCGAAGACGGCATCGAGCGCAGCACGGGCGTGCTGCTCGCCGGCAATGCGGTGGACCCGCTCTTCGCGCTCGGCGAATGGGACCGCGCCGAGGAGCTCATCGATCGCGCGCTGGCCCTCGACCCGCCGACGCCGTTCACGGCCTACCTCTTGCGTGCCCGCATCTGGGCGTGGCTCTGGCGCGGCGATACCGCGGGTGCCACCGCGCTGTACCGAAGTGCCCGCTCCTCGATGATCCCGGTCATGGAGGTCGAGATGCAGACGCGACTCGGTGTAGGCCGGCTCGCGGCCGAACTGGCGCTCGCCAACGACGACCTCACCACGGCGTGGCGCGAATCGCGGGCGCTCCTCCACGAGGAGCACCTGCCCCTGCCCGGCTACGCGCTGCCGTTCCTCTGGGTCGCCGCGCGCACGGTCGCCGCCATTCGAACGCGGCCCCACGCGGTGAGCGAGACGATCGCCGCCGAGGCGATCGCCGCCGTGCCAGAGTTCCGGGCGCTGCTCGGCCGCCTCGTGTACTGGCCGAACAGCCCCGTCTGGACGGCCCTGTTCGAGGCCGAGCTCGCCGAGGCATTCGACGGTGCCGGCGCCGGGGTGCCCGGCACCGACACCGGCGCCTGGCGGGTCGCCGTGAGCGAGACCGCCGGGCCGTTGGCCCCCGGATTCCTCGCGCCCTACGCCCTGCTCCGGCAGGCCGAGGCGGAGCTCGCCGCCGCCGACCGGGCCGCCGCGCGCGCCTCACTGCAGGCGGCGTTCGACGTGGCCGAGTCCGGAGGCGTGATCGCGGTGCGCGACCGGGTGCTCCGCGTGGCGTCGGCCGCAGGCCTCGCGCTCGACGGCGTCGGCGGCGGAGCCGCGCTCGTGGTCGCCGCCGGGGGAGTGGCGGGCTCAGGGGCATCCGACGCCGAAGCCACCGCCGACCTCACGGCGCGCGAACGCCAGGTGCTCGAGCTCATCGCCGAGGGCCTCAGCAACCGCCAGATCGGCGAGCGGCTCTTCATCAGCGGAAAGACAGCCAGCGTCCACGTCTCGGCGATCCTGCGCAAGCTCGGGGCGGCGACCCGCACCGAGGCCGCCTACCGCGCCGGCGCGCTGCGCTGACCCGCGGCGGCGCGCGGCGCGGCCGCTGCCCCGCCCCGCGCGACGCGGCCGCCGCCCCGGCGGCGCCGCGCTGCGCCATGCGACGGATGGGCGCGGCCGGGGAAGGGACACCGCCGTGTGTCCCCGCCACTGGGGGACGTGCCCCGCCTTCCGGTGTGGCACGCTGGCGCTCATGGATGCGTGGGATGACTGGCCCCGAATCGGCGACGCCGCCATCGACCCCGCGACCCTCGACGAGGTTGGCGTCGATCTCGGAGCGTTGCTCGCCGAACTCGAGGCGGAGACGGCGGACGCGGTACCCGCCGCTCCTGAGCGAGGTTGGCGGCAGCTCCGAACCGCCGAACCCGCGGGCGTCGTTCTGGCGGCCCCCGCCGACGATGCACGGCAGACCTGGTGGGTTGCGGAGGTCTCATCGGCGCCCCACGGCGATGGCAAGGGCCGGGCGAAGGTGCTTCCCGAGCCGGTGCCGCTCCGAGCCAGCCGCGCCGAGCGACGGCGAGGCCTCAGGCTCCGCTGGCCGAGCGCGGCGTACGAGGGCGACATCGAGCGGGTCGTGATCGACGTGGTGAACGACGGCGACCAGCCGTGGCGGCCCGAAGGCGTCGCCACTCAGGCGTGGCCCCGTCCCGAGACGTTCCACGCCGCCGGTATGCTCCGCCTGCCCGGGGACCCGCCGGCCGGTGACGCCTCGCTCATCATCGTCGGCGGGTTGGCTGCAGCGCTGCCGCTCGATCCGGGCGAATACGCCCGCATTCGGGTCACCATCGATGAGGGAACGTGGAGCGACCTCGAGCCCGGACCACACGAACTGCACGTGGCGCTGCTGGGCCTCGGGGTTCGCGCGGATGCACCGCTCACGGTGATGGTCACCGAGGCGGAGATCGAGCGGCGCCGCTCCCGACTCGGTGACCGGCATCGCGTATCCCGTGTCCGGAGCCCAGAGGACGTGATGGCGGAGCGGCTCGAGATGCTTCGCGCGCTGATGGCCGCGCGCGAACGACTCCATGCCGTCGTCGATGTCGTCCTCGCCGCCGCATCCGATGACGCCGCGCGCGTCGCGGTGCAGCAGTTGCTCGGCTGCACGTCGACGGCGGCCGACGCCGTGATCCAGCAGTCCCTGCGACGGTTCAGTGCCGCAGGCGCCGAGCTGATCAGCCTCGAGCTCTCCGAGCTCGAGCAGCCCGACGAGTCCGAGCCTCACGCGGCATCCGACTGACGAACCCGTCCGCTACTTCGCCGGCTGGAACCCCCGCGCCACGTCGATGAGCAGGCGGGCGCCGTACCCGGTGGCGCCCTTCGAGCGCCAGGCGTCGTCGGCATCCGACTGCATGGTGCCCGCGATGTCGAGGTGCGCCCACGGCGTCTCGCCGACGAACTCGGCCAGGAACAGGGCCGCCGTGGTCGCGCCGGCGTAGGGGCCGCCGAGGTTCGAGAGGTCGGCGACGTCGGAGTCGAGCTGCTTGCGGTACTTGCGCTCGAGCGGCAGTTCCCACACCGGTTCGTCGGTCGCGGCCGCCGCGGCCTTCACGAGCCCGATGGTGGTGGGGTCGTTGCCGATGACGGCGGCGAGCGACGGGCCGAGGGCCATGAGCGCCGCCCCGGTGAGCGTGGCGATGTCGATGATCGCGTCGACGCCGTCCTCGTTCGCGAGCGCGAGCGCGTCCATCATCACGAGCCGGCCCTCGGCGTCGGTGTTCTTCACCTCGACGGTCGTGCCGCCGCGCGCGGTGAGCACGTCGCCGAGCTTGTAGGCCGAGCCCGACGGCATGTTGTCGGTGCACATCAGCCACCCGGTCACCGTCGCCGTCGCGTCGAGCGCGCGCAGCGCGGTGAACGCCGCGAGCACGGATGCCGCACCGCCCATGTCCATCTTCATGAGCAGGTGCATCGGGTCGGACGGCTTCAGGCTGATGCCGCCGGAGTCGTACATGATGCCCTTGCCGACGAGGCCCACGTGCCCGCTCGAGTCCCCGGGAGGCGTGTAGCGCAGCTTGACCATGCGCGGCTCCTCCGCGCTGCCCGAGTTCACGCCGAGGAGGCCGCCGCAGCCGAGGTCGATGAGCTGCTGGCGGTCGAACACCTCGACCTCGAAGCCGAACCGCGCACCGAGTGCGACCGCGACGTCGGCGATGTCGGTGGCGGTGAGGTGTCCGGGTGGCGTGTTCGCGAGGTCGCGGGAGATGTTCGCGGCGCGGGCGGTGACGACGCCGTGCTCGGCGCCGGCGGATGCCGCGGCGCGGTCGGCCCCGTCGAGGAGCAGCTCGACGCGCTCGAGCGGCCTGTCCTTGGGCTTCCGCTGCAGCTCGCGGTATCGGTAGCGGGCGAGGATCGCGCCCTCCGCGAGCGCCTGAGCGGCGTCCGCGGCATCCGCCGAGCCGATCGACGGCACGCGCAGCGCGATGCGGCCGAACCGGGAGGTGGCGCGCGCGAAGGCCGCCGCCGCGTTGCGGAGGCCGGCGAGATCGAGCTCGCCCGTCGGCCCGGCGCCGACGAGCACGATGAGCGGGCGGCTCGCATGCGGCAGCGCGAGCGTGGTGCCGGGCTTCGCGTCGAACCCGGCGAAGGACTGCGCCTCGCGGTCGAGGTCGATGCCCTCGGGCAGCGTGCCGTCGCTCGTCACGAGCACGCCGATGGCGTCGACGTGCTGCTCGCCGAGCTCGGCGACCACGGCCACCTCTGGCACAGAATCGAGCGACGGGGTGGCCGAGAAGTCGGCGGGGATGAGCTTGACCGGATTGCGCGTCACGCGTGCGTCTCCTTCTGGTCGAGTGCGGGATCGAGTGCTGGGTCGTGGGTGCGTTCGAACTCGTCGTCGGCCACGTCGTCGATGTCGTCGCCATCGTCGGGTTCGAGCTTCTCGGGCAGGTCGCCCCGGCGGCGCCCGGGCATGCGCGTCGCGGGCACGATCGCGAGCAGCGAGATCGCGGCGAGGCCGAGCAGCGAGATCTTCAGCGCCTCGAGCCGCGCCCGGGCGTTCACGGCGATCGCGGCGTCGAGCTCGGGTCCGCTGGCACGGCTGCCGAGCACGTCGGCGAGCTGCTCGTTCGTGAGGAAGTTCGCCTCGTTGATGTTCACCTGCGCGATGAGCTCGTCGGAGATCTCGGGGTGCTCCTGCGCCCCCGAGAGCAGCAGTGCCGAGAGCATGCCCACCGCGAACGCGCTGGCGACGGCGATGCCGACGCTGCCCGAGAGGTTGTGCACGAGCCCGCGCCAGGCGCCGACGTCGCCCGCGAGCTGCTTGGGCGCCGCCGAGAGCAGCGTGTTGAACACGAGGGCGACGATCGCGCCCTGCCCGAGGCCGAGCAGGATGAGCCCGGCGACCACGAAGCCCTGGCTCCATTCACCCCGCACCGTGAAGGCGAGCAGGGTGAGCGCGGATGCCACGACGATGAACCCGGCGGTCGCGAGCACGCGCGGCGTGTACCGGTCGTAGAGGTAGGCGACGAACGTCGAGGCCAGGAAGATCGACAGGGTGTAGGGGATGATCGAGAACGACGTCTCGATGCTCGACCGGCCCTGCACCACCTGGATGTAGAGCGGGATGAGGAAGTTCGCGGCCGTGCCGACGAAGAGCATCGTCGCCATGCACGCCGTGACGGCGCGCTCCGAGCCGGTGGCGAGCACCCGGAGGTCGAAGATGCGCGGCTTGTCCTCGCGTCCGCGACGGCGGAGCCAGGCGAAGAACGCCTGCCCGACGATGAGCCCCGCGATGATCAGCAGCGGCGCCGGCGAGAGTCCGAGCACGTCGAAGGGCGCCTGCGGCGTCGCCAGCCAGAGGCCCCACGTGGCGAGCCCGCTGAACCCGAAGCTGAGCAGGATGATGCCGATGGCGGCGAGGATCGCGCCGGTCCAGTCGATGGTGAGTCCGGGCTGGGCGGGCACCTTCTTCAGGCGGAAGCTGAGCAACAGGTTGATCGCGGCGAGGGCGACCATGAGCGCGAACGACCAGCGCCAGCCGATCGTGGTGGCGAACCAGCCGGCGAGGAGGAGGGCGAGCACTCCAGCCGCGGGAATGGCCGCGGCGAGGAATCCGATCGCGCGCGCCTGCTGTGCGCCGTGGTAGTTCGTCGCGATGAAGACGACGAGGGCCGGGGCGATGAGCGCGATCACGGCACCCGAGGACGCCTGTGCGATGAAGAGCATCGCGGGGCTCACGCTCAGCGCCACGCCGAGCATCGCGAGCCCGTGGATCGCGACGGCGATCTGGAACACCCCGCGGCTGCCGAAGCGCGAGCCGATCTTCGCGCCGAGCAGGATGAACGCCGCCATCGCGAACGTGCCGGCGGTGATCGCCGTGCCCACCGAGGTGGCGGGAGTGTCGAGGTCGGTCGTGATGCCGGCCATCGACACGGTCAGCGCGTTCACGGCGAACGACGCCTGGATCTGGGTGAGCACCACCACGATGAGCGGCAGCCACGATGCGGATGCCGCCGCTCGGCCGCTCCCGTCGGCGGTCGTCGCGGCACCGCCTGTGGTCGTCGATTCCCTTGCCCCGCTCATGCGTGCCCCCAGTCGGCAGAGAGGATGCGCTGCCGCATCCCGTCGATCTCACTGTAGGACCGTCGGACGGCCGAAGGACAGCGCCACCCGCAGCCCACTAGCCTGAGCCCATGGATCCCGTGGCGACCACGCTGGTCATCCTCGCGCTCGCCATCGTGGCGTTCATGTCGAACCGGGTGCCGCTGGGCATCGTCGCGATCGGCGTGGCCGTGGCGCTCTGGCTCACCGGGATCCTCGACCTCGGGCAGGCGCTCGCCGGCTTCGGCGACCCCACGGTGGTGTTCATCGCGACGCTCTTCATCGTGAGCGAGTCGCTCGATTCGACGGGGGTCACGGCGTGGGCCGGCCGCCAGGTGATCGGGCGGGCGGGAACGAAGCGCACCCGGCTGCTGCTGGTCGTATGCCTGCTCGTCGCGGGCGTCACGGCGCTGATCAGCGTGAACGGCGCCGTCGCGGCGCTCATCCCCGTGGTCGTCGTGGTCGCCACGCGCGCGGGCCTCGCGCCGTCGCAGATGCTCATGCCGCTCGCGTTCTCGGCGCACGCCGGCTCGCTGCTGGCGCTCACGGGCACGCCGGTGAACATCATCGTGAGCGAGGCGGCAGCGGATGCCGGGGCTCGCCCGTTCGGGTTCTTCGAGTTCGGGCTGGTCGGCGTCCCGCTCGTCGTCGGCACGCTGCTGATCGTGGCGCTGTTCGGCCGGCGGCTGCTGCCCGAGCGCTCGGCGACGACGCTCCCGCAGGACGTGAGCGCCCACGCCCGGACCCTGCGCGAGCAGTACGCGCTGCCAGAGGGCACCGAGCTCATCGGCGTGCGCCGCGGCGTGACCGAGGTGGTCGTCGCCCCCCGCTCGGAGCTCATCGGCCTGCACCTGTTCCCGGGCATGGCGACGCCGAGCGGCGACCTCGTCGTGCTCGCCGTGCAGCGCGGTGGCGAGGACCTGACCGGCACCGACACGACGCTGCGGGCGGGCGACACGCTGCTGCTCAGCGGCGGGTGGGAGGAGCTGCAGCGCAACACGGCCGGGCCCGACGTGCTCGTCGTCGACGATCCGGCGCGGGTGCGGCGCTCCGTGCCGCTCGGGGTGGGCGCGAAGCGCGCGATCGTGATCCTCACCGCGATGGTGGTGCTGCTCGCCACGGGCATCGTTCCGGCGGCGATCGCCGGACTCGCCGCGGCATCCGCCCTGGTGCTCACCCGCGTGGTGACGCCGACGCAGGCGTACCGCAGCGTCTCGTGGACCACGGTCGTGCTGGTCGCGGGGATGATCCCGCTGTCGACGGCGTTCATCACGACGGGCACCGCCGAGGTGATCGCCGGCGGCCTGCTCGGGGTCATCGGGAACGCGTCGCCGTACCTCGCGCTCGCGGCCGTGTGCGTGCTCACCATGGTGCTCGGCCAGCTCATCTCGAACACGGCCACCGTGCTGATCATGGTGCCGATCGCGGCGGTGCTCGCGGCCGACCTCGACGTCTCGGTGCTGCCGTTCATGATGGCGCTCACCGTGTCGGGCGCGGCGTCCTTCCTGACGCCCGTCGCCACCCCGGCCAACACGATGGTGCTCGAGCCGGGCGGCTACCGGTTCGGCGACTACTGGAAGCTCGGGCTCCCGTTGCTGCTGCTCTTCCTGCTCGTCGCCGTGTTCTACGTGCCGCTCGTCTGGCCGTTCTGAAGGGCGGGGTCATGGTCGACGTCTCACTCCTCGTCGCGGGCGCCGTGCTGCTCGCCGGCATCGTCATCCTGGTGGCGCTTCGCGGGCGGCGGCGTGACATCGACGCGACCGCGGAGTCGGCGGTGACGACGGGTTCGATCCCGGTGATGCCCGACGGCGAGCCCGACTCCGCCGCCACGCTCGCGGCGACCGAGGCGGTGGGCGACGCGATGATCGACGCGGGCTTCTCGGGCACCACCGTGCGACGTGCCCTCGAGGACATCGCCAGGGTCAATGGGCTCCCGTCGAGCCAGGTGCTCGTGTTCCCGACGGCCCTGCTCGTCTCCGCGCGAGGCGAGGGTCATCACCGCACCGGGGCAATTACGAGCGGTGAGCGCCGCCTGCTGCTCGCGCAGGTCGACGAGCTGCAGCGCACGGTCGACGCGGCACGGAAGGGCGTGCTCGGTCCCGATTCCACGGTGCGTCGCATTCAGGACATCCGGGCGATGGCGCCGCCGTACGGCCGCGTGCTGCGGGTGCTCGGCTACGTGGTGCTCTGCGCCGCCCTCGCCGTGCTGCTCGGATCGTCGTGGACCGGCGTGGCGCTCTCGGCGGCACTCGGCGTCATCGTCGGTACGGTCCTGCTCGTCGCCGAGCGCCTCCCCAGCGGATACGGTGCGCTGCTCACCGTCGGGATGGCGTTCGTCGTCGCGCTCGCCGTGTTCCTCCTGCTGCGGGCGGGGCTGGGCTCCGGGATCCTGGCCGCGCTCATCGCGCCGCTGGTGGTGCTCCTGCCCGGCGTGCTCCTGACCACCGCGGCGCTCGAACTCTCGATGGGGCAGATGATCTCTGGTGCAGGGCGTCTCGCGGCGGGCGGTTGGCAGTTGGTGCTCTTGGCCGCCGGCATCGTCACGGCGGGGGCGATCGCCGGAGTGCCCGACTTCGACTTCACCGAGAACCCCGAGGCGCTCGGTCCTGCAGCGCCATGGATCGCGGTGGTCCTCTTCGGGGTCGGCATCGCCGTGCACCAGTGCGTACCGCGTCGATCGATCCTGTGGATGCTCCTCGTGCTCGCCATGGCGTACGCCGCCCAGGTGCTCGGTGCCGCTCTCGTGGGCGGGGTGCTCTCGGCGTTCGTCGGCGCGCTCGTCGTGGTGCCGGTCACGGCCCTGGTCGCGCAACAGCCGCGAGGACCCGCGGCGCTCGTGAGCTTCATGCCGGCGTTCTGGCTCCTCGTGCCGGGAGCGCTCGGACTCGTCGGCGTGACCGACCTGCTCACCGGCGACACGAATGGGCTGAACTCGATCGTGGCGACGCTGTCGACGATGGTGGCCATCGCGCTGGGCGTGCTCGCCGGGTCGGTCGTGTCCAACCGCATGGAGCGGCCGGTGCTCTGAGCGACCCGCCGATCAGGCGTCGGCGACGCCGGATGCCGCGAGGCCGCCGACGTCCGGGGCATCCAACCCGCGGGTGACCGTGAGCGCGCTGACGAATCGGATGAACACCGAGATCCAGCCGAAGATGATCGAGAACGCCGCGAGCTCGAACGCGGTGAGGTTGTAGTAGCCGAGCGGCTCGAACAGCACGGCGGAGGCGAGCAGCAGTGCGATGGCGCCCCAGCAGAACACGAAGAACCGCCGCGGCATGCCGCGCAGGATCCACGGCGCCCCGATGAGGAGCACGAGGAACGAGATCGACATGCCGACCGCGCAGAAGTTGTGGATCGGCGTGCTCACGTTGACGGGCACGAGGCCGACGCCCGCGAGCAGCATGCCCATGACGATGAACACGACTGAGACGAATCGGGGCGCCGAGGCTCGCTCGAGCAGGCCCTGCCGCACGAGAGTCGTGAGGTCACGGTCGACGTAGAGGGCGAACGTCGTGACGAACGCGCCGCCGATGATGAGGGCGAGATTGAACAGCGAGCTCGAGAAGTCGTCGGCCGTGCCGAGCTGGCTGAAGTGGTACTCCCACCACTGCGGGTCCTGCGCCGTCGCCATGCTCGCGAGGGTCGCGCTCGCCATGAACACGATGAGCAGCATCGCGAGCTTCGGGGTCGTGATCGACGAGACGGAGAGGTAGATCCAGTAGCCGCCGAGTCCGGATGCCACGGCCACGGCGCCGATCGACGTCCACACGTCGACGACGAGGCCCTCGAAGCTGCGCTGCAGCATCACGAACACCACCATCGTGAGGATGAACCCGATGATGGCGTGCACGGCCGCGACCGTCGCGACGTCGACGGAGAACTTCCACGGCTTCAGCCGGTGCCGCCACTCCTGCCCGGGCAGGTTGCGCGAGCGCCAGTACCCCGCGGCACCGGCGCCGATGCCGACCAGCAGCACCGCGACGGCGGCGACGAGCCCCACGGAGAATCCGCCCCAGAGCGGCCACACGCCGCCGGCGAACAGGAAGGCGGCGACGACGCCGGTGACGCCCGCGGCGAAGGCGCCGGCGAGCAGGGCTTCGGATTCCACGGCGAGGCGGCGCGGGGCGGGCGCCTCGGCGGGCGTCTCCACAACGGCGTGTGCGGTCATGGCTGGATCGTACGCCCGGCGCGTCCCCGACCGGGCAGTGGGGGATCACCTCGCTCGGCGCGTCGCGCGTAGGCTCGTTGACCATGGCGCCGGCAGCGGGGGAGGAGCGGGCGGATGCCGCGGCACTGCGCCCGAGCATCCGCGCTGTGGCCGCGCTGGCCGGCGTCTCGCCGACGACGGTCTCGCACGCGCTCAGCGGCACCCGGTCGGTCAGCGCTGCGACGCGCGAGCGGGTCGTGCAGGCGGCCGCCCAGCTCGGCTACACGCCGAACCGGCTCGCGAGCGGGCTGCGGATGCGGCGCACGGGCGTCGTCGGGCTCGCGAGCGATCGGATCGCGACGACGCCGTTCGCCGGCCGGATCGTGCAGGGCGCCCAAGAGGCGGCCCGCGAGCGCGACGTCGTGCTGATGGTCGTCGACTCCGAGGGCGATCCCGGCCTGGAGGAGGCGCAGTTACGGGCGCTCCTCGACCACCGCGTCGACGGCATCGTGCTGGCGCGGATGTCGCACCAGGAGGTCGCGCGCCCGGCGGCGCTCGGGGCGACGCCCGCCGTGCTCGTCGACGGGGTGCCCGCCGGCGGGTGGCGCCTGCCCGCGATCGCGCCCGACGAGGAGGGCATCGCGGCGACGGCGGTAGCCCATCTCGTCGCCGCCGGGCATCGCCGCATCGGCTTCGTCACGACGACGGAGGACGCCCCCGCGAGCCGTGGCCGGGAGGCGGGCTTCCGGGCGGCACTCGATGCCGCCGGACTCGCCGGACGCCACGGCTCGAGCACTGCCGTCGAGCGGGCCGCCTCGGATGCCGCGGGCGGCCGCCTCGCCGGACGCCGGCTGCTCGACCGCCCGCCGGCCGAGCGCCCCACCGCCGTGTTCTGCTTCAACGACCAGATGGCCATGGGCGTGTTCCAGGCGGCATCCGCCCTCGGCCTCGCCGTGCCGCGCGACTGCTCGATCGTCGGTGTCGACGACCTCGAGATCGTCGCGGCGGCGCTCGAGCCCGGGCTCACGACGATCGCGCTGCCCCACCGGGAGATGGGCCGCTGGGGCATGGCGACGCTGCTCGACCGGATCGACGGCGGCACGGTGGCGGGCGCGGCGGGGGCGGGCGGCACGCCGACGGATGCCGCGGCGCCCGTGCTGCTCGCGTGCGAGCTCGTCGAGCGCGGCTCGGTCGCACCGCCCCCGCCCGCCGCGGGCTGAGCGGGTCGGCTCAGCCGCGACGAGCGACCGGCGCGACGGCGAGCGGGGTGAGCCGCAGCGAGCGCACCTCGGTCGTGCCGTCGACGGACTCGACCGACAGCCCGTTCGCACCGGGCGCGCCGAAGACGAGGCTCGACATCGTCGACTCCCCGCCGTTGACGAAGACCTCGACCGACGAGGCGTCGACGACGAGGTCGAGGGTCACCACGCCGTCGCGCAGCGGCGCCGGCGTGGTGCGCACGGCGCGATACGCGTCGGGCATGGCCGCGGCGGCGGCATCCGCGTCGCGCGCGACGAAGGCCGTTCCCGTCGCGAAGTCGACGCCGACGGCCGCGAACGAGCCGTCGCCCTCCTTCACCCGGAACCGCACCTCCGATGCGGGGTCGTCGGGGTCGGGCGCGACCTCCACCGTGAGGCGGTAGGCGTCGGAGGCGGGCTGCGGCAGCTCGGCCGAGGCGTCGGGATCGAGGTCGGCCGCCGAACGTGGCGCCGCGGCATCCGGGACCCGCAGGTCGCTGCGCACCTCGGGTTCGCCCGCGAGCCCATCGAGCGCCGCGACGGGGCTCGAGACGAGCGTCGGCCGCCCGTCGACGGTGCGCAGCTCGAGCTCGCGCACGATCGAGTCGGCGCCGCCGTGCCAGTCGTCGGTGGGCAGGGCACCCGCGTACGCCCAGTTGTTGAGCCAGCCGATCGCATAGCGGGAGGCCAGCCGCTCGGCCTCGGGCCTGCGCGGGTCGTCCCACGTGACGGCGGCGTAGAAGTCGGCCCCGCGGTCGAGCCACGCGGGCTCGGCGGCGTCCGCGGCGAACCGCTCGCCGTCCCACGCGCCCGTCCAGTAGGCGGTACCCGTGGTCATACCGTGCTCGGCGCCGTTCACGCCGGCGGCGAGCACCCAGGTGGTCTTCGCCGGGTCGCCGTCGAGCGACATCCGGAACAGGTCGGGGCACTCGAGGATGCCGAGGTCGTCACGCTCGAAGCCCGAGCGGTAGGTCCACGCCTTAAGGTCGGGCGAGGTATAGAAGCCGATCTTGCGGCCCTCGGCGAGCACCATCAGCCACTCGTCGTTCGTGTCGTCCCAGACGACCTTCGGGTCGCGCCAGTGCGCCTCGCCGGGGTTGTCCATGACGGGGTTGCCGTCGAAGGGCGCGAAGTGGAAGCCCCCGTCGGTCGAGACGAAGAGCGACTGGCGCTGCACGCCGTCGGCCTGCTGGGTCAGGATCGCGATGACCGCACCGCGGCCGAAGCCCGCGGTGTCCTCGGTGTCGACCACGGCGCTGCCGGTCTCGATGTCCCCGAGCCCGTTCGCGTACTTCTCGATCGCGACGCCCTCCTCACGCCAGTGCACGAGGTCGGTCGAGGTCGCGTGGTACCACTCGGTGCCGTTCCCCTCGGGGTAGTCGGCGTTGTAGAGGTAGTAGTAGTGCCAGCGTCCGTCGAGCCAGAAGGGCCGCTGCGGGTCGTTCATCCACCGCTCCTCGGGCGTGAGGTGCACGGCCGGACGGTACGTCGACCAGTCGTCGGGTCGCGTGAAGTCGCGGTCGCCGTGGGGGCGGTCGGATGCCTCGGGCGTCGCGTTCGTGGACGCCGTCGGCGAACCGGCGGGGCCAGGCACGAGCACCACGGCCAGCACCGCCGCGATGACCGCGGCGATCGCCGCGGCCGTTGCGGCCGCCCAAGTACGGGGTCGGCGGCGCCACGGTCGCCGACGTGCCGGCCCGCTGGGCGCCGTGGGTGTCGTCGCGCCCGGCGGTGAGCCGGGTCGTGGTGTTCGATTCATGATCCTCCGTCGTGGGTTCGCGCATCGCACGATCCGTCCGTCGCGCCGGCGAAGGCGGTCCGGTCGGATCGGCGGTGCGCCTTCGCAGCGGTGTTCGGTGGGAGGAGCGCAAGCGCCACTCGAGGAATCAGGGCCTACGGTACGGGCTCGCAAATCGATTTGCAATTTCGGGCGGGCAGATCCGTCCCGTGGAAGCGCGACCATCCGTGTCAGCCCGCTGATCGGGGAATTTCCATGCGAATGCAGCCTTCGGCGAGGGTGCGGTTCAGACTTGACAACGTTGTCAGTCCACCCATAGCTTGCTGTTCGGGGGAAGCACGAACGCCACGTTCTCGACGACGGCCAGGCACCAGCCGGCGGTCTTCACGAAAGCGAAGAACGTGAACACGACACACGCTGCACCGCGCACCCATGACCGGCGCGGTCACGCCATCCGACCAGGCGCGCTCAGGCGAGCCACCCGGTCGCACCTCGACTCCCGACCGCTCGGCTGACGCCCGACGGCTCGGACCGGTCGGATGCGCGACCGCGGCACGCCGCACGCGGCATCCGACCGCCCATGGCCGCCGCCCGGCGGCATCACCACCCACCACCCTGAAACAGGAAGGCGACAGACATGTCGACACCCACCCGGCGCACGAGGCGCCCCATCATCGGAGGGATGATCACGGCCGGTGCCGTGCTCGCCACCCTCTTCACCGGCACGGCGGGAGCCGTCGCGGCCCCCGACGACCTGCAGCCCGGCCCCGAGCCGACGGCGCACACGCAGGAGGCGTTCGCGCCCGAGTCCGACTTCACCTCGAAGTGGACCCGCGCCGACGCCCGCCAGCTGAAGCGCCTGTCCGACCCCGAGGCGCCCTCGCGTGAGAACTCCATGCCGGCCGCACTCACCATGCCGACCGTGCCGCAGGACTTCCCCGACATGTCGAACGGCGAGGTCTGGGTGTGGGACACCTGGCCCCTGACCGACAAGGACGGCAACCAGTACAGCGTCAACGGCCAGGAGATCATCTTCTCGCTCGTGGCAGACCGCAGCCTCGGCTTCGACGACCGCCATGTCTTCGCGAAGATCGGCTACTTCTTCCGGCCGGCAGGCGTCCCCGCCGACGAGCGCCCCGAGAACGGCGGCTGGACGTACGGCGGCCTCGTCTTCAAGGAGGGCGTGACCGGCAAGATCTTCGACGACCAGTCGTACAGCCACCAGACCCAGTGGTCGGGCTCGGCCCGCATCGACAAGGGCGGCAAGATCAACCTGTTCTTCACGGATGTCGCGTTCTACCGTGACGCCGCGGGCAACAACATCAAGCCCTACGACCCGCACATCGCGCTCAGCGTGGGCACGGTGCACGCCAACAAGCAGGGCGTGCGATTCACCGGGTTCGACACGGTCACCGACCTGCTCGAGGCCGACGGCGTGAACTACCAGAACGGCGAGCAGAACGAGTTCTTCAACTTCCGCGACCCGTTCACCTTCGAGGACCCCGCCCACCCCGGTGAGACCTACATGGTGTTCGAGGGCAACTCGGCCATGCCGCGCGAGTCGGCGCAGTGCTCGGCCGAGGACCTCGGTTACCGCGAGGGCGACCCCTACGCCGAGGACGTCGACCAGGTCAACGCCTCGGGCGCGACCTACCAGATCGGCAACATCGGCCTCGCGAAGGCGAAGAACGACGACCTCACCGAGTGGGAGTTCCTGCCGCCGATCCTCTCGGCCAACTGCGTCACCGACCAGACCGAGCGCCCCCAGTTCGTGTTCAAGGACGGCAAGTCCTACCTGTTCACGATCAGCCACCGCGGCACGTTCGCGAACGGCATCGACGGCCCCGAGGGCGTCTACGGCTTCGTCGGCGACGGCATCCGCAGCGACTTCCAGCCGCTCAACGGCGGCTCGGGCCTCGCGCTCGGCAACCCGACGAACCTGAACTTCGCCGGCGGCCAGCCGTTCGCACCCGACTACAACCAGCACCCCGGCCACTTCCAGGCGTACTCGCACTACGTGATGCCCGGCGGCCTGGTGCAGTCGTTCATCGACACGATCGGCACGCACGACGACTTCGTGCGCGGCGGCACCCTCGCTCCGACCGTGAAGATGGACATCCACGGCGACACGACGAGCGTCGACTACTCCTACGGCAACGGCGGGCTCGGCGGCTGGGCCGACATCCCGGCGAACCTGAACGTCAACTCCGGCGGCAAGGTGAAGTAGCTCGAGCGCCGCTCCGCACGCGAGCGGCGGTCACGACGACGGATGCCCCGGGGAGCCGATCTCCCGGGCATCCGTTCGTCCGTGGCCGCCGACGGCGGTCAAGGCGACCGCGGTCTCGGTCGCGTACTCCCGCGCGAGCCGCAGTGCGGCACGCCGCGACATCGATCGGCCACGCGGGCGGCCCGCCTCGAACTCGGATGCGTGCCCCGACCGGAGCACCCGCTCCACGAGGGGACCGGACGTCGGATACGTGCGCTGGTCGATCCGCCCGGTTCGCGTCCAGAGCACGTCGACCGCACCGAAGAGCATGCCCGCCTGTGCGGGATCGCCGCGCAGGATGGCGCACGCCGCGATTCCCTCGAGCGCGTTCTCGACGCCGTCCTCGTTTCCGAGCCGCAGGGCGAGGTCCAGTTGTCGGTCGAACAGGTCGGGGCGGGCCTCGCCCAGCGTGACCCAGGCCCATCCCGCGTTCGTGAGCTCGGTCATCTCCACGAATCGGTCGCCGTCGCGCACCGCGTCCGTGAGCACCTCGTCGTAGCGGGCGAGCGCCTCAGTCGCGTGCCCACGTCGCAACGCGATGCTCCCGAGCTGCCCGCGGATCAGCGCGTTGAACGTCGGGTCGTCCTCGGGGGTGACGAGGTCGATCGCCCGCCGCTGCAGTGCCTCGGCCCGGCCGAGGTCGGGGTCGGTCGACGTGGTGCAGGCGATGCCGAGCACCGTCAGCGCCGCGCCTTCCCCCAGCGGATCGCCGGCCGCGCGGAAGAGCGCCGAGGCCTCCTCGAGCGGCTCCCGGTCCACCTCGGTCCCGGGGACCGCCAGTGCCACCCAGGACGAGAACGTGATCGCGATCGCCCGCGTGCGTTCGGCCAGGGGCCTGCCCGACTCGAGCAGGTCGTCCGTCCAGGCCTTCGCGGTGGGCAGGAGGTTGCGGATCCACCAGTAGAGGCGCAGCCGCCATACGGCGTCGGCGACCGTGTCGACGTCCCCGACGGTGATGAGGTGCCGGAAGGCGGCGCGGACGTTGTCGCGTTCGGCCTCCAGCCGTTCGACCGCGGCCTGCTGGGTGGTGCCGTGCAGCAGCGGTTCGATCTCGGCGGCGAGTCGCACGTAGTAGGTCGCGTGCGCACGGCGCGCGGCCGCGGCATCCGTGTCCTGCGCGAAGAGCGCCACCGCGAGTTCGCGGACCGGCACGAGCATGGAGAAGAACGACTCGTCACCCACGGCGCGCTGGCGCAGCAGGCTGCCGTCGACCAATTCGAGGAGGGCGCCGGGCAGGTCCACGGCCCAGAGCTCGTCCGCCGCGACCGCGTCGACCGCGTCGAACCCGAAGTCGCCGGCGAAGACCCCGAGGCGCACGAAGAGCGCCCGGGCGAAGGGACCCAGGAGATCGAGGCTCCACTCGACCGTCGTGCGGATCGTGCGCTGATGCTCGGGGAGGTCGCGGTCCGACGAGCCCAGCGTGGGAAGCACGCGGTCGAGCTTCGCGAGGAGCGCCGCGGGCGTGAGGAGTCGGACGCAGGCTGCCGCGAGTTCGATCGCGAGCGGCACGCCGTCGAGCGCCCGGCAGATGCGCGCGACGACCTCGGCGTTGCCGCTCGTGAGCTCGAACCGCGGATCGGCGGAGCGCGCACGGTCGACGAACAGCCTGACCGCCGGAGCGTCGGAGACCTCGTCGGGCGAGACCGCGCGCTGGTCGGTGGGAAGGGCCAGCGGCTCGACATCGAAGACCTGCTCCCCGTGGACACGGAGCCTCGCGCGGCTCGTCACCATGACGGTGGCGTCGGGCAGGGCCGCGAGCAGGGCAGCGATGTCGGGTGCCGCGGCGATCACCTGCTCGAGGTTGTCGAGCAGGAGAAGGTCGTGTCGCCCCCGACGTGCGATGGAGAGGCGCTCGATCGTCGGCGCGTCGCCCTCGCGCACGCCGATGGCGCGTGCCACGGCTGGGAGCACGCCGGCGGGGTCCCGCACGTGCTCGAGGGCGACGAACGTCACTCGGTCGAACCGTTCGCGGGCGAGCCGGGCGGCTTCGACCGCGAGCCGGGTCTTGCCGATGCCGCCCGGGCCCACGAGCGTGATGAGGCGGCGCGGGTCCGCCCCACCGAGCCACTCGAGCAGCGTGGGGAGGTCGGTGTCGCGGCCGAGCACCGCGCCGGACGGCATCGGGAGGCGCCCGGCCGCGTCCCCGAGTCCGGCCCCCGCGTCCGCATCGGTCGCTGCGTCCGGGCCGCCCGGGCCGGCGCCGGCGCGTGATGCGTCGAACCGTTCGGCGAGCAGGGTCGCGAGGTCGGACTCGATGAGCTCGGCGAGCTCCTCCGCGGTCGAGAACGGCGTGTACGAGGCGGTGTCGTCGTCGCGGATGCGGCCGAGGAGACCGCCGAGACGCCCCTCCCGCTCGGCCGGCTGCTTCACATAGATGAGCTTCGGCATGTCGCGCGGCGCCAGCCGGTACTCGTCCTCGAGGCCCGAGATCTCTTCGCCCGGTGCGACCCACCCGTACTGCTGCCAATAGATGCCGACGAACACGTCGCTCTGCGCGAGGTAGGCGCGATAGAGCTCGCGCGGCGGGTGCGGCCGCGCCCCGAGCTCGAACATCACGGGCGCGAGTCGCAACCGCTCGATCGCCGCCCGAGCCGCCCGGCGCTCAGGTGCCAGCTCCTTCAGCGTCGAGCTCACGAAGACTCGCAGCCGCTGATCGGGCGTGCGGATTCCCGCCGAGCCGGTCGGGCTGTTCACGGAGGCGTCTCCGCGCTCACGACGGCACCCCGGATGGGCGAGGGCCGGCCGCTGCCGCCGCGTGGGAACCGAGCGCCGACTCGAGCACGGCGCGCCGTGACATCCGTCGCCCTCGCGCGCGACCCGCGAGGAACGCCGCCGCATCGTCGGAGGCGAGCACCGCGTCCACGAACGGCTGGAACGTCACGTACGAGCGCTGGTCCGAGAGTCCGGTGCGGGCGCGGAGCGCGTCGGCCGCGCCCAGCAGCATGCCGGCGCGCTCGAGGTCGCCGGTGGTGGCCACCGATGCGCTCACACCCTCGAGCGCGAACGCGATCCCGTTGTCGTTCCGCAGCCGCACGGCGAGATCGAGGTTGCGCAGGAACGCCTCGCTCGCGTCCTGGCCGAGGGCGAGCTGCGCCCACCCCACCTGGGTGAGCGCGATGCTCTCCACGAACATGTCCTGTGCCCGCACCGCCTCGTCGAGCGACTGCTCGAACAGCGTCATCGCTCCGGCCAGGTCGCCGCGCTGCAGCCGGATGCGGCCGAGCGCGCCCCGGTACAGCGCGTCGAAGCTCGCATCTCGGCCGCCCTCCAGGTCGAGCGCCGCACGCTGGCGGGCCTCCGCGAGCTCGAGGTCGGGCGGCTCCACCGACATGTAGGCGAGCGAGAGCACCGTCAGGGTCAGGCCCTCCCCGAACTCGTCGCCGATCTCCCGGAAGAGTCGAACGCTCTCCTCGAGCTTCGCCGTGCTGATCTCCGCATCCGTCTGCCACAGCGAGACCCACGACGGGAATGCGAGCAGGATGGCCCGAGTGCGCGTCGAGAGTGGTTGTCCCGCCGCGAGGAGGTCCTCCGTCCACGTCTTCGCCTCGGGGAGGTAGCTGCGGATCCACCAGTACAGCAGCAGCCGCCACACGGCGTCCGCGACCGCGTCGACCGCGTCGACCGCGATCAGGTGCCGGAAGGCGGCGCGCAGGTTGTCGCGCTCCGCCTCGAGGCGATCGAGGGCCGCCACCTGGGTCGCTCCGCGCAGCAGCGGCTCCATCTGGGCTGCGAGGCGCGCGTAGTGGTCCGCGTGCGCGCGCCGCACTGCGGCGGCATCCTGATCCCGATCGAAGCGGGCTCCCGCGATCTCCCGCACCGGCACCAGCATCGAGAAGAGCGGCACGTCGGCGTCGCCGTGCTGGCGCAGCAGGCTCCCGTCGACGAGCTCGAGCAGGGTGCCGAGCAGGTCGGTCGCCCACGGGGCGCCGGCGGTCACCGCCTCGACCGCGTCGAGGCTGAAGTCACCGGCGAAGACGCCGAGGCGCACGAACATCGCCCGGGCCTCGTCGCCGAGCAGGTCGATGCTCCACTCGACGGTCGCCTCGATGGTGCGCTGACGTTCCGGCACGTCGCGGGCGGCGGTGACGAGCAGCGGCAGCACGCGATCCAGCCGCGCGCGCATGGCGGCCGGGGTGAGCGCCCGGATGCGGGCCGACGCGAGCTCGATCGCCAAGGGCACGCCCTCGAGCGCGCGGCAGATGTGGACGACATCCGCCGCGTTCTCGGGCGTCACCTCGAACCGGGGGTCGGCCGCCCGTGCACGGTCCCGGAAGAGGCGAACCGCCGGGGCGGCGAGGATCTCGTCGACGGTCCCGTCATCGGCCGGATCGGCGAGGTCGGGCGGCAGGGCGAGCGGCTCCACGTCGAAGACCTGCTCGCCGCGCACCCTGAGCCGCGCACGACTCGTCACGAGGAACGTCGCGCCGGGCACGTCGGTGAGCAGCGTCACGAGGTCGCGCGCGGCATCGAGCACCTGCTCGAAGTTGTCGAGCACGATCAGGTCCCGCCGTCCGGCCCGCGCGATGCCGAGTTGCTCGCTCAGCGGGGCGTCGCCCGAGTCGCGCACGCCGAGTTCGCGGGCGATGGCCGGGAGCACCTCGGCTGGGTCGCGCACGTGCTCGAGGGTCACGAAGGTCACCCGGTCGAACGGCGGCCCCGCCTGGTGCGCGACCTCGATCGCGAGGCGGCTCTTGCCGATGCCGCCGGGACCGACGAGCGTGATCAGCCGCTGCGCGTCGTCGGCGAGCCAGGTGAGCAGGGCCGTGACCTCGAACTCGCGTCCCACCGCCTCGGTGTACGGGGCGGGGATGCGCCCTGTCGGTGACCCGGTCGGCGGCGCTGCCGCGGCGGCCCTGGCGTCGGATGCCTCGTCGGCAGACGCCTCGTCGCCCGCGGCCCCGGCGTCTGAGGTGACCGCACCCCGTGACGCGTCGAACCGCTCGGCGAGCAGGGTGGCGAGGTCGGACTCGATCAACTCCGCCAGCTCGTCGGCCGTCGAGAAGGGCGTGTACGAGGCGGTGCCGTCATCCCGAATCCGGTCGAGGAGTTCGGCCAGGCGTTCCTCGCGCTCGGCGGCCCGCTTCACGTAGATGAGCTTCGGCATGTCGCCGGGAGTGAGCCGGTACTCGTCCTCGAGGCCCGAGATCTCCTCGCCGGGCGAGATCCAGCCGTACTGCTGCCAGTACACACCGACGAACACGTCGCTCTGGCCGAGGTACGCACGGTAGAGGTCGCGGGGCGGATGCGGTCTCGCGCCCAGTTCGAACATCACCGGTGCCAGCCGCAGCCGCTCGATCGCCGCCCGGGCCGCTCTCCGCTCCGGCTCGAGCTCCTTCAGGGTCGAGCTCACGAAGACGCGCAGCCGCTGGTCGGGGGTGCGGATCGCCGGCCCGGGACCCATCAGGTCACCGGCTCCACCGACGGCGCTCGGTCGGCCGCGGGCGTGGCCGCTGCCGGCGCGGTCGCCCCGCTGGCCCCTGCCGCCCCGGTGGCCTCTGCTGGTCCGGTCGGCCCGGCAGGCTCGGCCGGCTCGGCCGGCTCCACGGGTGCCAGCGCGAGGTCGAGGGCCGCGCGCCGCGACATCCCCCGGCCCCGTGCCCGCGCCGCCTCGAACGCGGCGGCCCCGTCGGAGGCCAGGATGCGCTCGACGAACGGCCGGTAGGTGGTGTTGGAGCGCTGGCCCACCAGTCCCGTACGCACCCGCACCGTGTCGGCGGCGCCGAGGAGCACGCCCACCCGGTCGACGTCGCCCGCCACCGCGGCGCACGCGGCCAGCCCCTCGAGCGCGTACGCGATGCCGTCGTCGTTGCTGAGCTGGAGCGACAGCTCGAGGTTGCGTGAGAACAGGTCGGGGCGCGCCTCGCCGCGCGCCAGCCGCGCCCACCCCGAGTTCGCCAGGGTGATGCTCTCGACGAACACGTCGCCCGAGCGCCTGGCATCCTCCAGCACCTCCTCGTAGATGCCGATCGCCCCGTCGACATCCCCGCGAAGCAGCGTGAGGGCGCCGAACGCGTCCTTGAAGAGGGCGGCGAACGTCGGATGCTCCTCGGCCGACACGAGTTCGAGCGCCCGTCGTTGCAGCTTGTCGGCCCGCTCGAGGTCGGGCGGCGTGGACGCGGCGCAGGCGATGCTCAGCGCGGTGAGGGCGCCGCTCTCGCCGAGCCGATCGCCGACCGCGTGGAACAGCGCGAGGCTCCATTCGATCGGACCGGAGTCGACCTCGGGGCCGGGCTGCGAGAGTGCCACCCACGACGTGAAGCCCATCGCGATCGCCCGGGTGTGGTCGCGCAGCGGCAGGTCGGCGTGCAGGATGTCCTCCATCCAGGCCTTCGCCTCGGTGAGCTGGCTGCGGATCCACCAGTAGAGGAACAGCCTCCACACGGCCCGCGCGACCGGATCCACCATCCTGACCGAGATGAGATGCCGGAACGCGGCCCTGATGTTGTCGCGTTCCGCATCGAGCCGCTGCAGCGCGGCCGACTGCGTCGATCCCTCCAGCAGCGGCTCCACCTCTGCGGCGAGGCGCAGGTAGTGCTCGCCGTGCACGCGGCGCACCGCCGCGGCATCCGGCTCGGCGTCGAATCGAGCGCTCGCGATCTCGCGCACCGGCACCAGCATCGAGAACAGCGGCACGCCCGCGTCGTCGTGCTGGCGCAGGAGGCTGCCGTCGACGAGCTCGAGGAGCGTGCCGAGCAGGTCGGTCGCCCAGGGCGCGCGCGCCGTGACGGCCTCCACCGCGTCGAGGCTGAAGTCGCCCGCGAACACGCCCAGGCGCACGAAGAGGGCCCGCGCCTCGGGGCTCAGCAGGTCGATGCTCCACTCCACCGTCGCCTGGATGGTGCGCTGCCGTTCGGGGATGTCGCGGGCTGCCGTGACGAGCAGCGGCAGCATCTTGTCGAGCCGCCCCAGCATCGCCGCCGGCGTCAGGGCCCGGATCCGCGCGGCGGCGAGCTCGATCGCGAGGGGAACGCCCTCGAGCGCGCGGCAGATGCGGGCGACGCCGTCGGCGTTCTCGTCGGTGAGCTCGAACCGGGGGTCGGCGGCGCGGGCGCGCGTCACGAACAGCCGCACCGCGTCGGCCGTGGAGATGGCCTCGAGTGAGGCGCGTGCCGGGTCGGGCGGGAGCCCGAGTGGCTCCACGTCGAACACGCGCTCACCGCGCACCCGGAGTCGAGCGCGGCTCGTGACGAGGAACGTCGCGTCGGGCAGGTCGTTGAGCAGGGCCATCACGTCGCCGGCCGCCGAGATCACCTGCTCGAAGCTGTCGAGCACGATGAGGTCGCGCCGGCCGGCGCGGGCTGCGCCGAGCTGGCGGCTGAGTGGCTGGTCGCCGGCGTCGCGCACGCCGAGCTCGCGGGCGATCGCGGGCAGCACGTCGGCCGGGTCGAGCACGTGCTCGAGGGCGACGAACGTCACCCGGTCGAACGGCTCGCCCGCGCTGCGCGCCACCTCGATCGCCAGCCGGCTCTTGCCGATGCCGCCCGGACCGACCAGCGTGATGATGCGCTCCGCGCCGTGGCCGAGCCAGTCGAGCAGCGTCGCCACCTCGCGGTCGCGGCCGACGGCCTCGGTGTACGGCACGGGGATGTGGTCGGTTCCCGAGGTGCTCGCGTCGTGCTCGCCGGCCGAGGCAGCGGATGCCGCGGGGTCGCCGGATGCGGCCGCCGGGCCGGATGCCGCAGCCGCGCCGGGCTTCCCCGCCGCGCCGACTCCGCCGGACCCCACGGACGCCGCCCGCGACGCGTCGAACCGCTCGGCGAGCAGTGTCGCGAGGTCGGCCGTGATGAGGTCGGCCAGTTGCTCGCTGGTCGAGAACGGGGTGTACGAGGCGGTGTCGTCGTCGCGGATGCGGCCGAGGAGCTCGTCGAGCCGCTCATCGCGCTGCGCCGGCTGCTTCAGGTAGATCAGCTTAGGCATGTCGCGCGGCGCGAGCAGGTACTCGTCCTCGAGGCCAGAGACCTCCTCGCCGGGCGCGATCCAGCCGTAGTGCTCCCAGTAGATGCCGACGAACACGTCGCTCTGGTCGAGGTAGGCGCGGTAGAGCTGCTGCGGCGGGTGCGGCCGCGCGCCGAGCTCGAACATCACCGGTGCGAGTCGCAGCCGCTCGATCGCCGCCCGAGCGGCACGGCGCTCTGGTTCGAGCTCCTTCAGGGTGGAGCTGACGAAGACCCGGAGCCGCTGGTCTGGCGTTCGGATCGGAAGTCCGGCGGCGCGGTCCATTACGGCGACGCCTCCAGCGTCGCCGGGGTGCATCGCCTTCGGCGCCCCATCCTGCCATTCTGAGGCCAGCGGCCGTCGGCGTCCATCACCCGAGATCGGGGGACACGGGCACGATGCGCTGCGCCGCGGCGGTGAGGCATGCGGTGGCCGCGCGCACGCCGCGCCTCGGCGAGCGGGGTGCGGCGGTCAGCAGCGCCGCACCCCGCCCCCATGGCTCAGCCGGCGACGCGCACGACGAGGGAGCCCCCGTCGGTCGTGCCGGCCGAGTTCTCGAGCTCGACCCGGTAGTGGTGCTCGCCGGGCGCGGCATGCGTGATCGGGAACTGCACCATCCGCCCGTCGTCGGCCGTGCGGTACACGCGGCCGATCACCGAGTCGCCCTCGACGAGCCGCACCACCGTGGTCGGCTGGCCCTTGCCGAGCTTCGCCTTCACGAGGTAGTCGCCGTCCTTGTCGGCCGACTTCGGCCCCGACGTCGACGAGAGCTGGGCGGTGGGCGGCGCGGCCGTCGCATCGTCCACGCCGGCCTCCTTGTACATCGCGCCGTGCAGCGGCGTCACCGTGAGCGACTCGAGCGTCGCGCCGTCACCGTCGGCCCACAGGCCGATCGCGTCGGCGCCGGCGTTCGGGAACACCTGGTCGGTGATCGTCGTGCGCCCGTCGGCGGTGAAGGCCTCGACCGAGGACCGGTCGACGTACGCGGTGATCGCCACGGTTCCGTCCTCGCGGAGCGCCACCGGCGCATCGTCGAGCGACGGGAATGCCGGGTGGAACGCGGTGCTCCCCGAGTTGCGCCGGTCGACGAACAGGCGGCCGGATGCCGCGTCGTACCCGATGCGCGTCGACGCCTCGTCGTCGCCGAGCACGCTCAGCCCGACCGCGTCGGCGTCACCGGGCCGGAGCACCGCGTCGATGCGCACGACGTCGCCCGCCACGGGCAGCGTCTCCGAGCCGTCGGCGATCGGCCGCGAGGCATCCGTGTACGCCCGATCGGTCTGCTCGAGCTGCGCGAACTCGGGCACGACCTGCTGCGCGAGGCGCGGGCCCTCGGGCGTCGACACGAGCCGCACGTCGCGGGGCAGCGTGTTGGCGCTTCGCCACGTCCCGGTCGGGATATCGTTCGCGTAGTCCCAGTTGTTCATCCAGCCGAGCATCACCCGCCGGCCGTCGGGCGCGTTCGAGAACGACACCGTCGCGTAGTAGTCCCGGCCCCAATCGAGCCAGTCGTAGCCCTCGAGGCGAGGCGCGGCCGCAGCATCCGAGAACATCACCTGGTCGGCGAGCACGTGCCCCCAGCCGAACCGGTTGTTGTCGACGATGCGGACGGATGCCTCGCGGCCGGCGTACTCGGCGACGTCCCAGCTCACCCAGTCGAGGGTCTCGCTGTTGCGCCCGGTCGCCGTGCGCACGACCTCGCCGTCGACGACGAGGCTGACCGACGTCTCCTCCGACCGCGGCAGCGCCGGCTCGGCGCCGAGGACGAGGTGGTCGACGGTGAGGTGGCCCCAGCCGCCCGTCGCGTCGTCGTGCACCTGGAACCGCGCATCACGGCCGGCGAACTCCGAGACGTCCCACGACTGCCAGTTGAGCGCGCCGCCCTCGGGGCCGGTGGCCGTGCGCACGACCTCGCCGTCGACGAGGAGGCGCACCTCGAGCGTGCCGTTGAACCGCTTGCCGCCGCCGAGGAGGAACGAGAGGTGGTCCTCGCCGGACTGGATGGTGAACGCCGGCGACGTGAGGTCGCCGAGGTTGTCATCGCCCTTCGGGCCGCCCTCCCACGTGTTGATGCGCTTCTGGCCGAGGTAGTAGTCGCCGCCGGCCGTCGACGGGTTGCGGTTCGGATCGACCGCGAGGTCGCCGGTCGCCGTCCACCCGGTGTCGGCGAGCGTCGTGCCGTCGGGGAACTCGAAGCCGTCGAACAGCAGGCGCCCGGCGGGCGGCTCGTTGCCGAGCTGGGTGCCGTCGACGTGCGGGTGGTTGCCGCCGCCGACGAGGAGGTTCACGAACGGCTGGTCGACGGTGAACGTCGGCGACTCGAGCGTGCCGACCGGCCAGTCGAAGTCGTTGAAGCCGTTGACGAGGCCCGCGCCGATGAATCCGCTCACCGCGTTCTGGCCGGGCAGCGTCCCGGCTGCGGGGGCGTCGCCGAACGGGCCGTTCTTCCAGTTGCCGGGCTCGTTCGCGACGGTCCAGCCGTCGTACGTGCCGTCGTCGAAGCCGGCGAAGACCTCACCCGCCGGCACCGCGTCATCCGCTACCGTGCTCTCGGACGTGAAGGTGGTGCCGTCGAAGTCGCCCACGAAGTACTGCCCGCCCGAGCCGCCCGCGACGCTGCCCGGGTTGAGGTTCACGACGAGCACCCACTTGGTGTTCGCCGGGTCGCCGTCGACCGCGAGCGGGAACAGGTCGGGGCACTCCCAGATGCCGCCCGTGGCGTTGGCCGGGCCGAAGTCGCTGAGGTGCGTCCACGTCTTGAGGTCGTCGCTGCGCGAGAGCACGACCTGGTACTGCAGCGCCTCGACGGCGGCCATGACCCAGTAGGACTCGCCCGTCTGCGGGTTCGTGTAGCGGAAGACCTTCGGGTCGCGGAAGTTCGACGAGCCCCGGTCGTACACCGGGTTGCCCTCGTACTTCGTCCACGTCTGCCCGTGGTCGAGGCTGTACGCGAGCGACTGCGCCTGGCGGCCGGCGAGCGTCGGATGCGCCGGGGTGTACGCGCTCGTGTAGATCGCCACCATCGGCGGGTTCTCGGCCGTGCCGAGGCCGCTCGTGTTCTGCTCGTCGAGCACGACCGAGCCCGAGAAGATGTCCTCGATCGCGACGCCGTTCGCGTCGAACGTCTGCGGGATCGCGAGCGGCTGCTCCTCCCAGTGCACGAGGTCGGTGCTCGTCGCGTGGCCCCAGCTCATGTTGCCCCAGCGGGTGCCGTACGGGTTGTGCTGGAAGAACAGGTGCCACGTGCCGTCCTCGTAGACGAGGCCGTTGGGGTCGTTCATCCAGTTGCGCTCCGGGGAGAAGTGCAGGTACGGGCGGTACTGCTCGCTCGCGGGGTCGGGGGCCGGTGGCTCCGCCGCGTCGGCCGGTGCTGTTCCCAAGAGGCCGGCGACCAGCGCGGCGACGGCCGTCACCGTCGCGCTTGTCGCCCATCGTGATTTCGTCGTCATCGTCTGTTTCGCCCTTCATCGCGCGTGTCACGGTTGACTCGTGACATCGTTGTCAGTCGACGGCGGCGATGCTACGCAGTGTCCGCCGGACAATGCAAGGGGCGGATGCCGCACGCCGGCGCGGCGGCGCGCGGCGGCTCGCCGCGCCGCCCCGCACCGCCGCGCCGCCACGACGCGCCGAGCGGTCACAGACGGCGCTCACCTGGCCACGGATACGGCCACCCGCGACCTCTCGATGTCGGGCGGCGGCGTGTGCCGCGGCGAACGCGCAGTCCGTCAGCTCGGGAAGACCGGGTCGTGCGCCGGGGTCCGCAGCAGGGCGCCCTCGTGCCGCACGGTGGCCGCGGCGATCGTCATGGCCTCGTGCAGGGCGTCGGTCCAGGCATCCGTCGTCTGCGGCACGCCGTTGGCCGCGATGTGGTGCACGACCGCCGAGAGTGTGGCGTCGCCGGCGCCCATCGTGTCGACGACGGGGCCGGGCAGCGTGACGATGTCGGCGTGCACCGACGAGCCGTCGGCGT
This sequence comes from Agromyces sp. 3263, assembly GCF_031456545.1. Classification (NCBI taxonomy): domain Bacteria; kingdom Bacillati; phylum Actinomycetota; class Actinomycetes; order Micrococcales; family Microbacteriaceae; genus Agromyces; species Agromyces sp. 3263. Next base: position 1,541,671 of record NZ_JAVDUV010000001.1, on the reverse strand, counting down.
GCAGGTCGGCGCCGGCGCGACCGGCCGTGGCGAGGATGGCGCCACCGCCATGTCCGGTGGTCCCACCCGCATCGCCGCCGAGCCGTTGCACGAATTCGGCGAGCGAGTCGCCGAGCAGCAGCTCCGCGTCCTCGTCACCCACCTTCACGAGAAGCGACCGCGCGGCGAGGTGCTCGAAGTTCGCGAGGAACGCCGCCCGGTCGGCGAGCATGCCCGCGCGGGGGTTGCCGTCGACCACGAGCCGCTGCTCGGGCCGTGCCACCGCGTCGAGCAGCGCGGCGTACTGCGCACCGTCGTCGAACGGGTAGCAACTCACCACGACGAGGTCGGCGTCGTCGAGCGCGGCGCGCACCGCGGTATCGAAGCGGATGCCGCGCCGCTTCGCGGCCTCGTTGAACTCGTAGCGGGGCTCCCCGTCGGTGCGATCCGAGACCGCCCGAGAGGTGCCGTACGCCGAGGGACTCTCGACGAGCCGCACGCCGTAGTCGCGCAGGTAGGCGCGGATGCGTTCGGCGGGTTCGTCGTCGCCGAGCATCGCGACAAGGGTGACGTCCTCGCCGAGCACCCTGAGGCCGACGGCCACGTTGAGGGCGGCGCCGCCGACGAACTCGCGGGAGCCGTGCTCATCGCGCAGCTCGTCGATGAGGGCGTCGCCGACGACGGTGACCCGCCGCGCAGGAGTGCTCGCGGAGGGCGTGGCGGCCGTGGGGTTCGCGTCGGTCATCCGGTCAGCCTTCCTCGCCCGGACGGATCTCGCCTGAGCCGCGTTCGATCAGTCGGGTGGGCACGATCGTACGTGCTGCGGGCGAGTGGTCGCCGTCGAGCCGCGCGAACACGCGCTCGGCGGCGATGCGCCCGATGCCCTGGGGGTCCTGGGCGACCACGGTGACCCCCGGGTCGAGGAGGTCGCCGAGCGGCACGTCGTCGAACCCGACCAGCGCGGTGTCGTGGTGCCGGCCGAGCTCGCGCAGGCCGCGGATGACCCCGATGGTGACGAGGTTCTGGCTGCTGAAGATGGCGGTGGGTGGATTCGGCGCCTCGAACAGGGCGATCGTCGCGGCGCGGGCGGATTCCTCGTCGTGCAGGTTCTCGATGACGGGCAGGTCGCGCGTGGCGACGCCGGCCCGGCCGAGTTCCTCGAGGAAGCCGCGGCGTCGTTCGCGGGCGGTCTGGATGCCGGCCTTGTCGCCGAGGTAGGCGAGCCGGCGGTGTCCGTGCTCGAGCAGGTGACGGGTGGCGAGTGCGGCGCCGTCGGCGTTGTCGCTGACGACGGCGTCGGAGGTGATCCCGGCCGGCTCGCGGTCGACGAAGACCACTGGCGTGCCGCGCCGGAGCTCGGGAGCGAGGTAGGCCTGGCTGTCGGAGACGGTGGTGAGGATGAGCCCGTCGACGCGTCGTCGCAGGAACGCGGCGACCGCCTCCTGCTCGCGGTCGGGGTCGTCGTCGAGGCTCGACGCGAAGACGGCGACGCCGTGCTCGAGGGCGGCGTCCTCGACGGCACGGTGCACGGCCCCGGCGAACGGGTTGTCGACGCTGCCGACGAGCAGGCCGAGGGTGCGAGTGCGTCCGTCGGCGCGGCGGAGGTTGCCGGCGTGCAGGTCGGGCTGGTAGTCGAGCGTGCGTGCCGCGGCCGTCACCTTCGCGATCGTCGCCGCCGAGACGTTCGGCTCGCCGTTGATCACGCGCGAGACGGTCTTCACGCCGACGCCCGCGAGCGCGGCGACATGTCGCATCGTCGGCCGGGAGCGGCCGCCCCCGGAGCCCGACGTGTCCTCTGACAACGATGTCACGATCTGCTCTCCAATGTGCCAAGTGGACTTGACTATACACATCGACATGGTCTAGACCTAACGTGACATCGTTGTCAGGGCGACAACGGTCACCCACGACCAGAGGAGATTCGTCGATGAATCACGCAGCACCCGGCGCCGTTCGCCGCCGCCTGATCGCAGTGGGCGCGCTCGCCGCGGCCACCGCACTCGCCTTCACCGGATGCGCGTCCGGCACAGCCACCGGATCGTCGGATGGCGGCGACGACACCGTCGGCGTCTCGCTCATCGTGAAGACCACCACGAACCCCTTCTTCGTCGCCATGCAGGACGGCGCCGAGGCCGCCGCCGAGGACCTGGGCGTCGAGCTCACCATGGCCGCCGGCAAGGAGGACGGCGACGAGGACAGCCAGATCCAGGCCGTCGAGAACGCCATCTCCAAGGGCGACGCCGGCATCCTGATCACCCCCAACGGCCCGGCCGTCGAGGACGCGCTCGTCAAGGCCCGCGACGCCGGCCTGTTCGTCATCGCGCTCGACACCCCGCCGGCCGACCCCGAGTCGGTCGACATCACGTTCGCGACCGACAACTTCCTCGCCGGCCAGAAGATCGGCGAGTGGACCGCGGCGAAGCTCGCAGGCGAGAAGGCGACGATCGCGATGATCGACCTCTTCGACGACAAGGTCGTCTCGGTCGACGTGGCCCGCGACCAGGGCTTCCTCGACGGCATGGGCATCGACCTGGCCGACGACACGGCCAACGGCGACGAGGAGGCATCCGGCACCTACAGCGGCGGCGACTACGAGATCGTCGGCAACGAGGCCTCGCAGGGCGCCGAGGACGGCGGCCGCACCGCCGCCGAGACGCTGCTTTCGAAGAACCCCGACATCAACGTGGTGTACACGATCAACGAGCCCGCCGCGTACGGCGCCTACGAGGCCTTCAAGGCCGCGAGCGCCACCGACGGCCTCATCGTGGTCTCCGTCGACGGCGGCTGCGCCGGCATCGATGCGGTCAAGGACGGCATCATCGGCGCCACCAGCCAGCAGTACCCCGTCAAGATGGCCGAGCTCGGCGTGAAGGCGATCCACGACCTCGTCACCAAGGGCACGACCCCCGAGAACACCGAGGGCCTCGACTTCTACAACACCGGCGTCGAGCTCGTGACCGACGACCCGCAGGAGGGCATCGACTCGATCGACACCACCGAGGCCGCCGACATCTGCTGGGGCTGATGCCCCGCACCGCACCGTGAGGTGGTGCGGCGTCGGCGACGGATGCCGCGAGCTCGCGCCCGGGGCATCCGTCGACACCAACCGGGGCCGCACCACCGCACCACCCAACATCGGAGATTTCACGTGAGTCAGCACACGACCGAGCCGCCGACGGCGGCACTCGACCTGGCCGAGGAGTTCCTCGACCGAACCACCCCGCTCAGCCGCATCCGCAACACGCTGCACCGCTATCCGGCGATCAGCCCGGCCATCGTGCTGGTGCTGTCCGTCATCGTGTTCGGACTGCTCAACGAGCGCTTCCTGAACCCGGCCAACCTGTCGCTCATCACGCAGCAGGTCGCCGTGGTCGGCACCCTCGCGGTGGCCCAGACGCTCATCATCCTCACCGCGGGCATCGACCTCTCGGTCGGCGCCGTGATGGTGCTGAGCTCGATGGTCATCGCCCAGACCACGGTGCAGGCCGGACTGCCCGCACCGGTCGGCCTGTTCCTCGGCCTGCTCGTCGGCCTCGCAGCCGGCGCGCTCAACGGCGCGCTCGTCACCCGGCTCAAGCTGCCGCCGTTCATCGTGACCCTGGGCACCCTGAACATCTTCGTCGCGCTGACGCTGCTCTACTCGGGCGGCGCCACCGTGCGCGGCGGCGAGATGCCCGCGCTGCTCACGTGGACCGGCAACACGTTCAACGTGCTCGGCGTGAACTTCACCGTCGGCGTCGTCATGATGCTGCTGCTCTACGTCGTCATCTCCTTCATCCTCGCGAAGACGGCGTGGGGCCGGCACGTTTACGCGGTGGGCGACGACAAGGAGTCCGCGCGCCTGGCCGGCATCAGCGTGAACCGCGTGCTGATGAGCGTGTACCTGGCCGCGGGCGCCATCCTCGCGCTCGGTGCGTGGATCCAGATCGGCCGCACCAACGCGGCCTCGCCCAACGCGGGCACCGACCTCAACCTCGACTCGATCACGGCCGTCGTCATCGGCGGCACGAGCCTCTTCGGCGGCCGCGGCACCGTGTGGGGCACGCTGCTCGGTGCCCTCATCGTGGGCGTCTTCCGCAACGGCCTCTCACTCGCCGGGCTCGACGTGCTCTGGCAGACCTTCGCGGTCGGCGTGCTCATCATCGTCGCCGTCTCCGTCGACCAGTGGATCCGAAAGGTACGCAAATGACCGACACCATCGCATCGGATGCCGCGGGCGGCGCGCCCGTGGAGACCCGCACGCCCATCCTCCGGGCCCGACGCCTCGTGAAGACGTTCGGCCGCGTCGTCGGCCTCGACGGCGTGAGCCTCGACCTCTACCCGGGTGAGGTGCTCGCCGTGATCGGCGACAACGGCGCAGGCAAGTCGACCCTGATCAAGTGCCTGACCGGCGCCGAGATCCCCGACGAGGGCGAGATCTTCCTCGACGGCAAGCCCGTGCACTTCAAGCGCCCGCAGGACGCTCGGGCCGCGGGCATCGAGACGGTGTACCAGAACCTGGCCGTCTCGCCGGCGCTCGACGTGGCCGCGAACCTGTTCCTCGGTCGCGAGGAGCGCAAGCGGGGCGTGCTCGGCTCCGTCTTCCGCGTCGTCGACCAGAAGGGCATGCGGCAGAAGGCGAAGGACGAGCTCACCGCGCTCGGCATCTCGACGCTGCAGGACGTGACCGTGCCGGTCGAGAACCTCTCGGGCGGGCAGCGCCAGGCCGTGGCCGTGGCCCGCGCCGCCGCGTTCGGCTCGAAGGTCGTGGTGCTCGACGAGCCCACCGCGGCGCTCGGCGTGCGCGAGTCCAACCAGGTGCTCGAGCTCATCAAGAACCTGCGCGAGCGCGGCATCCCCGTGATCCTCATCTCGCACAACATGCCGCACGTCTTCGAGGTCGCCGACCGCATCCACATCCAGCGGCTCGGCAAGCGCGCGGCGACGATCACGCCGGAGTCGCACTCCATGACGGACGCCGTGGCGATCATGACGGGCGCGGCCCGCGGATGAGCTGGGCGAGTGAGGACGGCCGCGTCGAGCTCGTGGCCCGGTTCACCGCCCTGCCCGGCCACGAGGAGGAGGTCGAGCGCCTCCTCCTCGCGCTCACCGCGAAGGTGCGCGACGAGCCCGGATGCCTCGCCTTCGAGCCGCATCGCGTCGGTCCTGCTCCGGCGGGGTCGGGCGCGACGGAAGGACCGGAGCCGATCGGCACCGGCTTCGTGGTCGTCGAGGCCTACCGCGACGACGCGGCGTTCGCCGAGCATCTCGCCGCCCCGTACGGCGCCCCGTTCAATGCGGCGCTCGGGCCCCTGATCGAGGAGGACGGCTCGGTCCTCACGTTCCTGACCCGGCTCGGCTGAGCCCGACCGCCCGAACCCGGCGGCGGCGCCCTGCGCATGACGCGGGCGTCGTCGCCGACCTCGGTCCGACGCCGCTCGTCGGAGCCGCAGGCCGTCGCCTGTCAGGCGTGCGCGACCCGGTACGCCTGGAACGTGCGGTCGAGCGCCTCGGCGATCGGAGTCGCGCGTGCGCCGAGCGCCGCGATGCGACTCGAGTCGACGACGAACGGCTCCTCGAACTCGTAGGCCATCTCGAGGAGCTCCCGAACGGTCGGATTGACGAGGCCGACGGCGCGCAACGCGACCTTCGGCAGGCGTCCGATGCGCGGCTCGGTGCCGGCGAGCCGGAAGAACTCCTCGACCATCGCGCGACTCGTCCACGGCTGCGGGTCGTTCGGCAGGTGCCAGGCGGATCCGCTCACGCCGTCCGCCGTGCCGAGCACGGCGAGGCCCTCGCCGATGTCGGGCAGGTACGTGTAGCTGTGCACCAGGCCGGGATCACCGAACAGGTCGACGCGCTTGCCGGCGGCCACCGCGTCGAGCACTCGGTCGCCGATGGGCGACGCGATACCCGCACCCGGCCCGTAGTAGTCGGACGCCCGGCCGCTCACGACCTCGACGCGCCCCTCGCGGTGCGCCGCCCACAGCTCGTTCGCCATGTCGAGCCGCACTCGCCCCTTGCGGGTGTGCGGCTGCTGAGGGCTCTCCTCGGTGAGCGGCCTGCCGCCGGTGCGGCCGTACGAGTACACGTTGTCCATGTTCACGAGGCGCGCGCCGTTCGCCTCCGCGGCCGCGAGCACGCCGCGCTGCAGCGGCGGGAAGTCCTCGGCCCACCGGTGGTAGACGGGGTTCAGGGTCTGGTAGACGGATGCCGCGCCGGCGGCCGCGCGGGTGGCGAATGCGGCGTCCGCGGCATCACCGCTGATCACCTCGACGTCGGCCAGCGCTGCGGCATCGGGCCCCAGCGCGTTGCGGCCGCTTCGGTTGACGATGCGCACGCCGAGCCCGCGGGAGCGCAGTGCGACCGCGGTGGCGCGGCCGACGGGGCCCGAGCCGAAGACGACATGCAGGCGGGGGTCGCTCATGGTGCTCCTGATCTCGCGATATCTCTGGACACTGTTCGGCGTTACAACACTGTACGGTGTGTGGAGATGAACCGCCAGATCGCACCCGCATGAGACCCGGACCCCGCCGCAGCTTCACCCACGCCGAGATCCTCGACGCCGCCTTCGACCTGCTCGAGACGAGAGGCTTCGCCGCGGTGTCCGTGCGGGGCGTCGCCGGCTCGCTCGGCATCACGCCGACCGCACTCTATACCTACTACTCCAGCAAGAACGCACTGCTCCGCGGCATGATCGAGCACCTGCTCGCCCGCCTCGACCTGCGCGAAGCCGGCGGTTCCGACACGGTCGACGTTCCGGATGCCGCGGCGATCCGCCGGCGCATCGTGGCCCTTGCGCTCCGCCTCCGTGAGCTCCTCACCGCGCACGCCGGCGCGCTCGGCCTCATCATGAGCGGCCCGCTCGACGGGCCGAACGCGATGCGCCTGAACGAGACGCTCCTCGAGTCGTTCACCGCTGCCGGCCTCGGCCTCGACGACGCCGCGCGGGCTGCCTACGCGCTGCAGGTCTTCGCGCTCGGGTCGATCGCCCTCGAGTCGGCCGACCAGGACGCCGACCTCGAGGCGGCCGCACCGACCGACGGCCTGTTCCCGGATGCCTCGGGCACGGCGCTCTGGACGGACCTCGCCACCTTCCCCCTCAGCTCACGCACCGCCGACGTGGCGGCTCAGCACAACTCCACCGACCAGTTCGTGTGGGGCCTGGAGCGACTGCTCGACGGACTGCTGCCACAGGCCTGATCGGGCCTCCGTCGCCCAGTGGAGCGGCCGTCATGCCCGTCGGCGCGATCCGATCGCGGTGGCGGCGGCTCCGGCCGCGGCGAGGGCGGCCGCCGCCACCATGCCGGGGAACGCGTCCGTCCCGGTGGCAGGCAGGGCCTGATCGGGGTTCGTCGGACCCGGGGGCGTCGACGGATCGGTCGGGGGATCCGTGGGATCCGGTGGAATCGAGTCACCGCTCTCGAGACAGGTGAGCTCCGCGGCGAACGGGAAGTTGTGGACCTCGCGCGGCGAGCCGACCGGCGTCGCGGCGGGCTGCCCGTGGATGAACGAGGCCGCGATGACGTTGCCCTCGATGTTCTGCGTGACCTGCCAGTTCACGTCGGCGTTCGGGGCGTAGATCGTGCCCTCGAGGGTCGCGCCGCCCGTGACCGTCACCGAGGTCGCCTCGGGGAAGTTCCACAGGATGAACGGCGCATTCGCTCCGGAGAGGCCGGCGAGATTCGGGATGGTCCCGCTGAAGGCAGTGCCGGTGACGTTCACCAGCAGTGGCGTGTCGGGCGACGGGCCGCCGTCGGGAAAGGTGATCTCGGCCAGGGCATCGAGGTCGGCCGCCGCGAGCGTGACGACGTTCGTCTCGCCGGGCACGAGGGTGAGTCGGGCCGCCGTCCCCTCGGCATACGGGGGAGTCAGGGGTGCGCCATCGTCTCGGTTGGCGAAGTCGATGGTCGGAGCGCAGCGGCTGAGCGTGGTCGTCGTGTCCCGGTAGAGGGCGAACGCCCCGTCGACGTCGATGAGGTCGGCGGGCACCGGCGTCTCGATCGAGGTCGGCGTCTGCGTGATCGTGCCCTCGATGCGCGGCTGCGTCTCGTACGAACCCCCGGGCGGCACGACGTGGTGCGGACCGACGGTGTTGTTCTGGTCGGTGTCGAACGCGTCGTAGGTCGTCGTGTCGGCGATCTTCGTGAAGCCGTTGTTGAGCACCTTGAGCACGACCCCGGCGTCGTCCGGGAACGCGACGCCGCCGCCGACGTAGAGGTACGTCGGCGAGGTGTCGCCGGGGGCGATGAAGGTGCCGGGCGGCACCGAACCGGCCGCGATGTTGTACGGCGTCTGGAAGCTGAGGTCCCCGCCGAGCGCGAGCGTGCCCTCGGCTTCGTCCGCGTTCAACTCCACGTCGCCCTCGACGAACACGAGGAAGCCGCTGTTCGCGGCATGGCTGCCGAGCGGCTGGGCGACGGGGTTGATCGGTCCGATCGTGTCGCCCGGCGCGGCGACCGCGGCGCCCGGAAGCAGCACGGCGGCTCCCGCGAATGCAGCCACTGCCACGACCGTGGCGACGGCCCTTCCCCGACGTTCCCCCGAATGCGTCATGCGCTCCAGCCTTGCACGTGCCGGGTCGCCCGCCAAGCGTTCACGAGCGCTCATCCGCGCGTCGGCGCCTCCGCGGCCGGCGCTCCGCAGGAATGCGGCGAGGCGCCGACTCCCGAAGGAGCCGACGCCTCGCCGGTCGTGCGATCGGATCAGCCCGCTGCGGGCGGGGTGATCTTGATCTGGGCGGACGTGTTGTTCTTGCCCGCCTTCTTCACCTCGACGACGGTGCCGTAGCCGACACCGGCATCGGCCGGGTTGCCCGAGCCGAGCGTCATGCCCGGCATGACCTCCAAGCCGTAGAACTCGGTGAGCGGCGTGCCGTTCTCGTCGACGACCCGCGTGGAGTACGGCTGGTTGTCGACCGAGGGCACGACGACCGAACCGTTGCGGTAGCGGTAGTACAGGTCCTCGCCGTTGCGGATCTCGATGCCGGGGACCCAGCCCTGGTTGTCGGTGAAGACGCTCACCGGCTTCTGGGACTTGACGTCGGTGCAGTACTCGTCGGTGAAGTCGGCTCCCGTGATGCACTCCGTGAAGGGGTACGTCTTGGTGAGGCCGAACGCCGCGTTCGAGGACTGGGCACGCGAGGGCATGTTGTCGGTCGCCGTGGGGTCGATCTCGGCCGCCTCGCCGGTACGGCGCAGCGGGTCGAAGTGGCTGTCGACGATCAACAGGCCGCCCTTGGCGCCGGCGCTCGGGAGCGCCGTCTCGTTGGACTCGACGTGGTTGGTGCTGCCGTAGCCCGCGTCGCGGTACCAGACGAGCGCACCGGGAGCGTTGTACTTGATCTTGTCGACCTTCCACGCACCGGCCGTGGCGCTGTAGACGGTGTCGTACCCGTACTTCAGGCCCTCGTCGAAGCCGTCGAAGTTGCGCCACTCGACCAGGTAGTACTGGGCGGTGGTGGAGGTGCCGCTGTCGATGCGCCAGCCGGGACCGGTCGATGCCGCGAAGGTCTCGACCTGCTTCTCCCAGCCGTTGTCACCGCCCTCGACATCGTCGGACCAGACGGTGGTGCCGGCGCTCTGCAGGTCGAAGTCGTCGACGAACCAGCCGCGCTCCTGGAAGGCGGCGTCGGTGGCGAGGCGGAGGCGGAGGCTGACCGTGCTGCCGGCGTACGCGGCGAGGTCGACGTACTGGTGCTTCCACCCGTCGGAGGTGCCCGTGAGGCCGTAGTGCTTGGCCTCGCCCTCGTTCGAGCCGAAGGTGGCCATGTTGCCGTTGGGGTCGGCGTAGCCGTCGGGCGTGGTGGCCTCGCTGCCGTCCTCGTTGAGGACCTTCAGCTCGCTCCACGTGGTGCCGCCGTCAGTCGAGACCTCGACGAAGCCGAAGTCCCAGTCCTCCTCGATGACGTAGTTGTTCTGCATCCAGAGCTTCGCGTCGACGGGCACGTCGAGGTCGCGGACGATGCGGATGTCGCCCCAGTCCTGGTCGGAGCCGGTGTACCACATGTTCTCGCCGCTGGTCGGCTCGGCCATGACGTTGACCTTGGCGGGCAGGTTGATCTTCACGCCGTCCTCGGTGCCCTTGATCGGGCGCGAGCTCTGGCCGACGGTGATGGTCTTGGCAGCTTCACCGGGGTTCATCTGGATGGGGTCGGCCCAGCCGAGCACCCACTTGTCCCAGAGGCCCATGTGGGTCGGCATCGACTGGAAGATCGGTCCGGAGTGCGAGCCCGACGACATCAGGTCCCAGAAGTCGACGTCGGAGTCGCCCTGGTTGGAGGTGTCGTAGAGGTCGGGCAGGCCGAGGTCGTGGCCGTACTCGTGCGCGAACACGCCGACGCCCGAATCCTCGGGCTGCACGATGTAGTTCGAGAGCTTGAGGTCGGTGCCGGGGATGGCAGCGCCGCCCGCGACAGCGGAGGAGTGCGCCCAGATGGCGTAGGTGCCCTCTGCACCGCCGCCGCCCGACTTGTCCTCACCGGCGTGCACGAGCACGACGTGGTCGATCACGCCGTCGGGCTCGAGGTAGTTCCCGTCGCCGTCGCGGTCGCCCTGGTCCTCGATGTCGTAGTCGGCCCACGGGAAGTCGGGCTGCGCCGCCGCCAGTGCCGTCACCGCGTCGATGGGGAGCTGGCCCGCGCCGATGGGGTTGTCGGGGTGGCCCTGCATGTCCTGGATCGCGCCGGCCTCGTACACGCCCTCGTCGTTCAGGAAGCAGGTGCTCGCGCCGTAGTACGCCTCGGAGTGCGGGACGGTGACCCACGGGGTCGCGGAGCCGTGCACGGTATAGGCGCCGTGCGACATCTCCTCGTACATGTTCTTCATGGTGTAGCCCGAGATGTCGATGCCGGGCTTGCCGTCGGGACCGACGAGGTCCTTGCGCACGCGCTCGGTGATGCCCTTGTCGGTGAAGAGCATGGTGTTGTAGTGCTCCGACGAGAAGTCGGAGACCCACATCGAGTTGTTGTCCTCGAGCTCGTAATCGGCGGGGTTCGGGATGTTGTTGTGGAGGGGGCCGTTCTGGACCTCGCCCGGCTTGCACTCGGTCGAGCCGAACTCGGTCGGAACCTGCACGCCCGTGAAGTCGTCGTTGGCGTCGGTGTTGAACTCGACGAGGATCGTGAGGAGCTTCGCCTCCTGCGTCTCCTCGGCCTGCTTGTAGTCGGGCGTCTTGTGCGGGTTCTTGTGCTTGCCCTTGTCGGAACGCCCCTCGCGCTTGAGCTGCCCAGGGCTCTTGCCGGTGTCGATCGACTGGGCCTCGAGCTGCGCGAGCCCCTTCGCCGCCACCGGGTTGCCCTGCGAGTACTTCGCGTCGATGGCCTCGGCCTCGGCGATGGCCTCGGGCGCGGTGCGCTTGGCGACGGATCCGGCGACGACCTCGTCGTCGGTGCCGAACGCCGCTTCGGCTCTCGGCGCGACGTAGTTCATGTAGTACTCGTCGTCGCTGATCACCGGCGCGGAGACGTGCGATGGCGCTGCCGATGCCCCGGTCGCTCCCATGGTCGCCAAGCCGGCGGCCGCGAGTGCGAGCACGGGAATCGTCGCCACCACGCGCCTGCGCGCGCGAGTGGTGTTTCCAAACATGCTTCTCCCTCCGAGTGCGCCGGGGGATGACCGCGGCGCACGAACGACGCCCGCCTGGTAGACGGACGTAGACGGCATCCTGCCTTGCCATGCGGCCCCTATGGAAGTGCTTTCCGCAATCTGTGGAGAGAGACGCAAGTCCGTTGCGTGCCGCGCACGATTCATCCGCGGGCCCTGCTCGGTGACCGCGCCGATTGTGAACGGACCGTTACAGAGTGCGGCCGAGGGGTGGCCGGGTGGGGAAGACGGGCATACCCTGAGCCGGGACCGCGCCCGGCGGATTCCGGAGAGGAACACATGAGCGAGTCCACCGGTTCCACCCTCGCCGATTGGGAGCGGGAGGAGATCGCGCGCGCGAACGCGTCCGACCTCACGCCGGTCGTGTTCGTGCACGGACTCTGGCTGCTGTCGAGCAGCTGGCAGCCGTGGCGCGACTTCTTCGAGGACAACGGGTTCATCACCCTCGCACCGGGATGGCCCGACGACCCGGCCACCGTCGCCGAGGCGCGCGAGCATCCCGAGGCCTTCGCGAAGAAGATGGTGCAGCAGGTCACGGATCACTACCTCGAGGCGATCGCGGCGCTCGACCAGGCGCCCGTCGTGATCGGCCATTCGTTCGGCGGCCTGATCGCCCAGAAGATCGCCGGCGAGGGCGTGGCCGCCGCCACGGTCTCGATCGACAACGCGCCGTTCAAGGGCGTGCTGCCGCTGCCCGCGTCCGCGCTGAAGTCCGCGTCACCGGTGCTGTCGAACCCGGCGAACGCCAAGCGGGGAGTGGCGCTCACCTTCGAGCAGTTCCAGTACGGCTGGGCCAACGCGCTCGACGAGGCCGAGGCCAGGCGTCTCTACGACACGCTCCATGTGCCCGCTGCCGGCGCTCCGCTCTTCCAGGCGGCGTTCGCGAACTTCAACCCGTTCGGCGGCGAGACCACGGTCGACTCGAAGAATCCGGAGCGCGGACCGATGCTCATCATCGGCGGCGAGAAGGACCACACCGTTCCGCCGGCGATCACCGACGCGAGCTACAAGATCCAGGCGAAGAACCCGGGCACGACCGAGGAGATCACGATCCCGGGCCGCGGGCACTCGCTCACCATCGACTCGGGGTGGCGCGAGGTCGCCGACGAGGCCCTGGCCTTCGTGCAGCGGTTCATCCAGTAGCCGAGCGGATGCCGCGTGGCGCGTGCCCGCGGCATCCCGCTCCGTCCGCCGGTCGCGGCTCCCGGCCGCTCAGCCGGCGCGGCGTACGATCGGTCGCGGGGGTGGTTCGGATGGGCGGAATCCTGGTTCGAGGCGCAGGGCGGCGGCCTGCGGCATCCGCTGCGCTGATGGCGACGGTCGCGCTGGTCGGGGCGCTGGCGCTCGCAGGCTGCTCGTCGAACACCACGGGGGGCGCGTCGGCGCTGCCGCCCGTGATCGTCGACCTCGGCGACGTGGACGGCACGACGGTCGAGGTGACCGAGGGCGGCACGATCGACCTGACCGGCGACGACGAGACCTACGCCGCGTGGACGGCCGACATCGATGATCCCGACGTGGTCGAGTTCGTCGCGGGCCGCGACGACGGCAGCGCGCAGTTCAACCCCGGCCTCACCGCGAAGTCCGTCGGCGAGACCAACGTGACGCTGGACAACGGCGAGACGGGCGACAGCGTGACCTTCACCGTCGACGTGGTGCCGAAGGCCGCGGGCGGCTCCTGACCCGGCGCCCGGGGCCGTGCCCCGTGGGCGGGCGGAGCCTCAGCCGAGCAGCAGCGACCGGAGCTGGTCGGCCGAGTGCACGACCGCCATGGCGTCGCCGGCCTCGGCGGGGGAGCCGTAGCCCCACTCGACCATGATCGTCGGCACGCCGTTCGCGGCGGCACCCAGGGTGTCGTAGCCGCGGTCGCCGACCATGACGGGGTTCGAGAGGTCGACGCCCTGCGACTCGAGGCGACGCAGCGCCTCGCGCACGACCTCGGCCTTGGTGCTGAGCTCCTCGTCGTCGCTCGCGCCGGTGATCTCGGTGAAGTACTGGCTCAGTCCGGCGTGGTCGAGCACCTTGCGGGCCATCGACTCGGGCTTCGAGGTCGCGAGTGCGACCGGCACGCCCGCGGCGTGCAGCCGCTCGAGCACGCCCGCGACGCCGGGGAAGACCGGGGAGCAGAGCACGCGGTGCGCGTAGTGCTCGCGGTAGACGTTGAGCGCCTCCCAGGCCTCGGCGTCGTCGAAGCCGGCGGTCAGCCGCAGGCTGTCGAGCAGGGGCGGGCCGACGTAGGAGCGGAGCACCTCGTCGGACGGCACGTCGACGCCGAGCTGGGTGAACATGTGGGCGAGCGACGCCGTGATGTCGGAGGCCGAGTCGACGATCGTGCCGTCGAGGTCGAACAGCACGGCCGACCAGGTGCGCGTGGGCGCGATGGTCTGAAGGGGCATCGTGGAAGTCACCGTGTCATCCTATGTCGAGCGTGTCTGAGTGTTTCTCAGGAAGAGAACGCTCCCATTCCCCAGAACGAGCGACAAGGGGCTTGCATGCCGATCGTCCGATCGTCGTGCGACGGTCAGTCGACTGCCCCACGCGCCCCCTCAGAACAGGCGGGCGTGGCCGCTCTCGATGCCGCGCATCGCGTCGTAGTCGAGCACGACGCAGCGGATGCCGCGGTCCTCCGCGAGGGTGCGCGCCTGCGGCTTGATCTCCTGCGCGGCGAAGATGCCGGTCACCGGTGCCAGGCGGGGATCGCGGTTCATGAGCTCGAGGTAGCGGGTGAGCTGCTCGACGCCGTCGATGTCGCCGCGCCGCTTGAGCTCGACCGCGACCGAGGCCCCCGAGGCATCCGTCGCCAGGATGTCGACCGGACCGATCGCCGTCATGTACTCGCGCCGCACGAGCCGGTGCCCGTCGCCGAGGAGCTCGATCTGCTCGGCGAGGAGCTGCTGCAGGTGCGCCTCGACGCCGTCCTTCTGGAGGCCCGGGTCGACGCCGAGCTCGTGCGCGGAGTCGTGGAGCACCTCGTGGATCGAGACGACGAGCTGGTCGGCGGTCTTCTTGTGCGTGACCTTCCACAGCTCGATGACGCCCGCAGCGGCCTGGTCGTCGTCGGGCTCGAGCGACTCGAGCGTGCACGGCGGGCTCATCCAGTTGAGCGGCTTGTAGCTGCCGCCGTCGGAGTGCACGAGCAGGCTGCCGTCGCCCTTGACCATGAGCAGCCGCGTCGCGAGCGGCAGGTGGGCGGAGAGGCGCCCCGCGTAGTCGACGGAGCAGCGGGCGATGACGAGACGCACCCGTCGAGTGTACGGCGTCAGGCGCCGGCGGATGCCTCGGGCGGCCGCGCCTCGTGGTGCCGGCGCCCGCGGGTGCGCCGGTCCTCCTTCATCTCGGCCTCGAAGAGGTGGCGGCGTCCGCCGACGAGCTCGTCGCGGGCCGCGCGCTCGACGTCGCGAACCTCGGCGTAGTAGCCGTCGTCGTACTCCTCGACGACCTGGAACGTCCAGCGGCCCTCGAGCACGTTGCGACCGATGACGTCCCGTTCGAGACGGTCCGCGACCCGCTCGTAGCCCGCGGCGCGGAAGAGCTCGGCGGCCTCGCCGATGGCCAGGTCGGCCTTGCCGGTCAGTCGGTGGAACCGGTACAGCGAGCCACGGGCATCCTCGATCGTCTCGAGCGCCTCGGAGAGCTTGCCGAGCGCCTCGACGGTGGCGTCGTCGACGCCCGGCGGCCGGGTGTGGTGGACGGCGGGGCGGTCGAGGTCGGCTCGGCCGTCACCGTCACCGTCACCGTCACCGTCACCGTCACCGTCGCGGTCGTCGCGGGCCGGGTCGAGGCGGGCGTGGTCGTCGAGCAGGTCGTCGGCATCCATCCTCGGATTCTCGCCGTCCGGGCGGCCGGCGCGAGAGCCCTTGCCCGCTCCCGGACGGTGCGCTACGGCGCTGCGGGCGCCTTGGGCCGCGCGCGCGGACCGGTCTGCTCGCGGGCGGCGGGCGCTGCCAGCCCGGCCATCACCATGAGGCCGAGGATGACGAGCAGCGCGTTCAGGATGCCGAAGTGCTCGCCGATGAACCCGAGGAACGGCGGGCCGGCGAGGAACGCGCAGTAGCCGATGATCGCGACGGCGCTCACCCGCGAGGCCGCGAGGCGGCGGTCGGACACGTCGGCCGCGGCGGACATGCCGACGGGGAACCCGAGCGAGCAGCCGACGCCCCAGAGCACGGTGCCGATGATGAGCAACCACGGCTCGTCGCCGTAGATGAACAGGGCGAGGCCGACGACGCCGATGGCCGCGAGCACCTGGAGGATCGGGACGCGGCCGAACCGGTCGAGCACGGGCCCGCCGAGCACGCGTGCGGCGGTCATGGACACTGTGAAGACGGTGAAGATCGCCGCACCGACGGTGGCGTCGAAGCCGTGCCCGTCGACGACCGCGAGGGCGAGCCAGTCGTTCGCCCCGCCCTCGGCGAACGACATGCCGAGCATGACCACGCCGATGAGGAGCAGCCGCACGTCGCCCCAGACCATGAGGCTCTCGCGCAGACGACGGCGCCACGGAGGACGCGGCGCGTCGGTATGCGGGTCGTCGCCGAGCTCCTCGCGCACCGGCACGAAGCGCACCGCGACGATCACGGCTCCCGCCACGAGCACGGCCATGACGGCGAGGTGGAAGGCGACCGGGATGCCGAGCGCGGACGCCACGACCGCGACGCCGGCTCCGGCGACGGTGCCGAAGCTGAAGAACGCGTGCATGAGGGGCATCAGCGTGCGGCCGATCTCGCGCTCCACCTCTGCGCCTTCGACGTTCATCATCACGTCGACCGTGCCGTTGCCGAACCCGAACAGCGCCAGGCCGATCATGACGAGGGGCACGGACGGCAGGATCGAGCCGCCGATCCCGACGAGGATCAGGCCGACGGCGACGATCACGAGCACCGCCGCCATGCCGAGACGCGTGCCGAAGCGCGCCATCAGCCACGGCGCCACGATGAGGCCGATCACGGATGCCGCGGAGCCGGCGAGGATGACGAATCCCACGCCCTGCGTGCTGAGGTCGACGTCGTCGCGGATCGCGGGAAGTCGGGCGACCCAGCTCGCGAGGCTCAGCCCCGAGAGGAAGAAGATCGTGAAGATCGCGTTGCGCCAGGCGATCAGTTCGCGACGCGTGCGGTCGGTGGTCACGCTCTCACGCGGGGTTCCGGTCATCTGCTCTGCTTCGTCGTGTGCGGCTCGGCGACGGGGTCGAATCGATTCGATACCGCCGATCTGAGAACCATATCGATCACGCGGGATGATCGCAACCGCGGCCCGGCACGCCCGGAAATCCGCGGCGCGCAACGCTTGCGCAGCACGTCGGTGGCGGGTTATCTTCTCGTGCTAAACGATTAACAATCGTTTCCCCCGCTCGGGGCCAAGGCCCCGCCGTAGACCCCCGACAGAACCACTTCGAAGGAGAAACGCATGCTCCGATCCACCAGACCCGGCCGCACTGTCGCGGCCCTGGCCGCATCGGCCGCCGCCCTGCTCGCATTCAGCGCCTGCGCGTCCGGCAGCGCGGCCGGCGATGACGGCGGCGACGTCACGATCGACTACGCCATCTGGGACCAGAACCAGCAGCCTGCGATGGAGGAGATCGCCGCCGCGTTCACGAAGGAGCACCCGAACGTCACCGTCGACATCCAGCTCACGCCCTACAAGGAGTACTTCACGAAGCTCCAGACCGCGGTGTCGGGCGGCGCCGGCCCTGACGTGTTCTGGATGAACGGCCCAAACTTCCAGCTCTACGCCTCGAACGGCGTGCTCGCGCCGCTCGACGACGAGGGCATCGAGGCATCCGACTACCCGCAGGGGCTCATCGACCTCTACACCTACGACGGCTCCCTCTACGGCGCACCCAAGGACTTCGACACCGTCGCGCTCTGGTACAACACCGAGCTCTTCGACGCGGCCGGCGTCGAGTACCCGAGCGCCGGCTGGACGTGGGACGACCTGAAGGCCGCCGCGGCGAAGCTCACCGACCCGGCGGCCGGCGTCTACGGCATCACGGCAACCCAGTACGGCCAGGAGAACTTCTACGACTCGATCGCCCAGGCCGGCGGCGAGGTCGTCAGCGCCGACGGCACCGAGACCGGCTACGGCACCCCCGAGGCGCTCGAGGGCATCACGCTCTGGACCGACCTGATCGAGGCCGGCTCGTCGCCGACCGCGCAGCAGATGACCGACACGAGCCCCGAGGACTTCTTCCTCTCCGGCAAGGCGGCCATGTTCCAGAACGGCTCGTGGGCCGCCGTCGCCTACGCCGAGAATCCCGACATCGCCGACAAGGTGAACGTGGCGCCGCTCGCCGCCGGGCCGGAGGGCAACCAGAGCGTCATCCACGGCATCGGCAACGTCGCCAACGCGAAGAGCGACCAGCTCGAGATCGCCAAGGAGTTCGCCGCCTTCGCGAGCGGCGAGCAGGCCGCGAAGATCCAGGCCGAGACCGGGACCGTGATTCCCGCCTTCAACGGCACCCAGCAGGACTGGGTCGACGCGCTGCCGCAGTACGACCTGCAGGTCTACATCGACGCGCTCGAGACCGCCGTGCCGTACCCGGTGTCGAAGAACACCGCCGCGTGGAACGCGATCGAGAGCGAGATCCTCTCGCAGGTATGGGCGGGCGCGTTGACGCCGGAGGACGGCCTCGCGCAACTGGCGGACCAGATGCAGGCCGCGCTCGACGCGGAGTCGGAGTAGCGCCATGACCGACCTGATCGCGCAGCGCACCGCCGCGCCGATCGCCGAGCTGGACGGGGGGCGGCCGGGAGACGCCGCCCCTCGCCCCGGCCGACGGGGGGACCGGGCGGGTCGTACCGGCCGCGGCCCGCGCCAGTCGGGCTGGTGGGCTCTCCTCTTCATCGGGCCCACGGCCGTCGGGCTCCTGGCGTTCTACCTCTGGCCCACGGTGCGCACGCTCATCCTCTCGTTCACCGAGTCGGGCCCCTTCGGCGGCACCACCTTCGTCGGCTTCGACAACTACGTCTCGCTGCTGCAGGACCCCGAGCTCCTCGGAGCGCTCCGCAACACCGCCGTGTACACCCTCATCACCCTCGTCGGCATCCCGATCGCCGTGGCCATCGCCGCGCTGCTCAACACCACCGGGCTCCGTGGGCGCGGCGTCTACCGCACCCTCTACTTCATCCCGGTCGTGACCATGCCGGCCGCGATCGCGCTCGTGTGGCGCATGATCTACAACGGGGACTACGGCGTGCTCAACGAGGTGCTCGGCGTCGTCGGCATCGAGGGCCGCAGCTGGCTCACCGACCCGAGCACCGCGCTCATCTCCATCGCGGTCGTCGGGATCTGGGCGGGACTCGGCACGAGCATCGTGATCTTCCTCGCGGGCCTGCAGGGCATCCCCGACACGCTCATGGAGGCGGCCGACCTCGACGGCGCGGGCCCGATCCGCAAGTTCTTCTCGATCACCATCCCGATGCTGTCGCCGAGCATCTTCTTCGTCAGCGTCATCGGCGTGATCGGCGCCCTGCAGGTCTTCGACCTCGTCTACATGATGCTCGGCCGCAACAACCCGGCGATGCCGAACACCCGCACGATCGTCTACCTCTTCTACGAGGCCGGCTTCCTCGACAACCAGCGCGGCTACGCGGCCGCGATCGCGTTCCTGCTGCTGCTGATCATCCTCGTGCTGACCGTCGTGCAGTTCAGGCTGCAGAAGAAGTGGGTGCACTATGAGTGACCTCTCCCTGGACACCCGGGCGATGACGGGCGCGGATGCCGCGGGCGCGCGCCAGCGCGCAGCATCCGCTGCCCGCACCGGCCGCCGCAACCGCGGCCACTGGATCGTGCACGTGCTGCTCTCGGCCGGCGCCGTCGTCATGGTGTTCCCGTTCGTGTGGCAGACGCTCACGGCGTTCAAGACGTTCCAGGACTCGGTGCAGGTGCCGCCCGTGGTCATCCCCGACCCGTGGGTGTTCACGAACTTCGCCGAGGTCTTCGAGTCGATGCCGTTCGGGCAGATGTTCCTGAACTCGGTGGTGCTCACGATCGGCCGCACGGTCGGCCAGGTGGTCCTCTGCACGATGGCGGGTTACGCGTTCGCTCGCATCCCGTTCCGGGGTCGCAACGTCGTGTTCGTCGTGTTCCTCTCGGTGCTCATGGTGCCCTCGCAGCTGTACCTGCTGCCGCAGTACGAGATCATCCAGTCGCTCGGCTGGCTGAACACCCTGCAGGCGCTCATCGTGCCCGGCATCTTCAGCGCGTTCGGCACCTTCCTCATGCGGCAGTTCTTCATGTCGATGCCGGCCGAGCTCGAGGAGGCCGCGCGCATCGACGGCGCCAACCCGTGGCAGACCTTCTGGCGCATCATGGTGCCGCTCGCCAAGCCCGGCATCATCGCGCTCACGGTGTTCACGGTGCTGTGGTCGTGGAACGACCTGCTCTGGCCGCTCGTGGTCACGACCGACCCCGAGAAGATGCCGCTGTCGGTGGGCCTGTCGCAGCTCGTCGGGCTGCACGGCACTGATTACCCTGTGCTCATGGCCGGCGCGCTGCTCGCGACGTTGCCGATGCTGATCACGTTCATGGTCCTGCAGAAGCAGTTCATCCAGGGCATCGCGTTCTCCGGGACGAAGGGATGACGCGGGTGACGCAGGCGAACGAGCACGAGGAACGGCACACGGCGCCCAGGCGGCGCCCGACGCTGCGCATGGTCGCCGAGCTCGCCGGCGTGTCCACGGCGACGGTGTCGTACGTGTTCTCGGGCCGCAACGGCGGTGAGTCGGGCGTGGCCGAGCCGACCGCCGAGCGCGTGCTCGCCGCGGCCCGCCAGCTCAACTACCGGCCGAACCGCGCGGCCCGCACGATCCGCACCGGCCGCAGCGACACCGTGCAGCTCTCGCTGCACATGCTGAGCGACCCGTGGTCGCTCGCGGTCGCCGCGGCGGTGAACGAGGAGGCGAACCGGCACGGCCTGACCACGCTGATCCTCGCCGACGGCGACTGGTACGCCGCGCTCGACCGGGTCGAGAGCGACGTCGCCTACCTCGACGGGGCGGTCGCCACCGACGACGGTCGGCAGAAGCTGCAGGCGCTCGTCGAGCGCGGCCAGCGGCTCGTCGTGTTCTCGGAGACGCTCGAGCCCGACGGCTACGACGTGATCCGCTCCGACGCCCTGCCGGGGTGCGAGCTGGCGATGGACCACCTGCTCGAACGGCACACGGCGATCGGATGCCTCGTGGCCGAGGGCGCGTTCCGCGCCACCGGACGCTCCCGGTACTCGCCCTACGTGGAGCGCCTCCACGCGCACGGGCTTCCCGTCGACCCGGCGTTCACGGCGACGTACGGCGAGACGCAGGCGAGCGCGTTCGCCGCCGCGGTTGCGCTCCTCTCGCAGGAGCACCGCCCGACCGCGATCTACGCCACGACCGACTTCGCCGCGATCGCCGCGATCAACGCCGCGCACATGCTGGGGCTCCGCGTGCCCCACGACGTCGCCGTGGTCGGCGTGGGCAACACCCCCGACGCCCAGCTCGTGGCCCCCACCCTCACGACCGTCGGTCCGACCGACTTCTACGAGCGCCAGGCCGAGATCATCGTGGCCCGCGCGCTGGAGCCCGAGGCGGCCGAGCCGCGGCTGCACGACTTCCCGTGGTCGCTGTTCCCGGGCGGCTCCACCGATCTCGACGCGCCGCCGCGCGCGCCCCGAAACCTGTAACCCCCTGAAGGAGTACCAACTCGTGCACCACCCTGTGGACCTGAACATCGGCATCGTCGGCTTCGGCGCGCGCGCCTCGCTCTGGCGCGAGGCGCACCGACCCGGACAGGGCGCCCGCGTCGTCGCGGTGTGCGACCTCGCCGAGCGCTCGCGCGAGGAGGCCCGGGCGGCCCTGCCGGAGGCATCCGTCACCGCATCGCTCGACGAGCTGCTCGGCATGGGCCTCGATGCCGTCATGGTGCTGACCCCCGACCACCAGCACGCCGCCGTCGCGATCGCGGCGCTCGAGGCCGGCGTGCCGGTGTTCTGCGAGAAGCCGCTCGCCGTGACGGTCGAGGACGCCGACGCGATCCTCGAGACCGCCCGCCGCACTGGCACCCGGCTCTACGTCGGGCACAACATGCGGCACATGCCCGTGGTCGTGCTCATGCGGCGCCTCATCCTCGAGGGGCGGATCGGCGAGGTGAAGGCGGTCTGGTGCCGCCACTTCGTGGGCAACGGCGGCGACTACTACTTCAAGGACTGGCACGCCGAGCGGTCGAAGACCACCGGGCTGCTGCTGCAGAAGGGCGCGCACGACCTCGACGTCATCCACTGGCTCGCCGGCGCCTACTCGACCGAGGTGCAGGCGATGGGTTCGCTCACCGTCTACGGCGGCATCGACGACCGCCGCGACCGTTCGGGCGAGCGCATGCGCGACTGGTTCAGCCTCGACAACTGGCCGCCGACCGCGCAGACCGGGCTCAACCCGATCATCGACGTCGAGGACCTCTCGATGGTGAACCTGCGACTCGGCAACGGCGTGCTCGCCTCGTACCAGCAGTGCCACTTCACGCCCGACTACTGGCGCAACTACACCGTCATCGGCACGGAGGGGCGCATCGAGAACCTCGGCGACACCGCCGGCTCCGAGGTGCGGCTCTGGAACCGCCGCCACCACGGCGCGGCCCCGGCCGACGAGACGTTCATCGTGCCCGCCGCCGGCGAGGAGGCCGGCCACGACGGGGCCGACGCGCTGCTCGTCACCGAGTTCCTGCGCTTCGTGCGCGAGGGCGGGCGCACCGAGACCTCACCCGTCGCCGCCCGCGAGGCGGTCGCGGTCGGCATCCGGGCCACCGAGTCGCTTCGCAGCGGCGGCGGGAGCCTCCGCGTCCCCGCGCTCGACGCGGACCTCGTCGCCTACTTCGAGCGGGGCCAGGTCGAGCCGGCCGACGGGTCGGCGGATGCCGCAGGGCGGGCGCCGGTCACGGTGACGGTGGCCCCGGCATCCGTGGCTACCATGAACTGACTGGCGATCGGCGCCACCGGACACGAACCGGTGCCCGACCCAGAGCCGAACACCCCCGGCTCGCGACCCAGAGAACAACGAGGTTATCGATGAAGGCCCTCTACAAACCTGCCCCCGGCGCCGGCCTGGAGTACGTCGACCGGCCGGAGCCCGAGACGGGCCCCGCCGACGTGAAGATCCGGGTCCTGCGCACCGGCATCTGCGGCACCGACCTCCACATCGAGCGGTGGGACGACTGGGCCGCCGCCGAGATCCAGGCGCCGCTCATCCCGGGCCACGAGTTCTACGGCGAGGTCGTCGAGGTCGGTGAGCTCGTGCACGACGTCGCCGTCGGCGACCACGTGTCGGGGGAGGGCCACATCGTCTGCGGCATGTGCCGCAACTGCCGGGCCGGACGCCGCCAGATGTGCATCCGCACCAAGGGCGTGGGCCTGCACCGCGACGGCGCGTTCGCGGAGTACATCGTCATCCCCGGCGAGAACGTGTGGGTGCACCACGCCTCGGTCGAGCCCGAGGTCGGCGCCATCTTCGACCCGTTCGGCAACGCCGTGCACACCGCGCTCGCGTTCTCGGTCGTCGGCGAGGACGTGCTCGTCACCGGCTGCGGCCCGATCGGGCTCATGTCGATCGCCGTCGCCCGCCACGTGGGCGCCCGCTACATCGTCGCGTCGGATGTCTCGCCCGCGCGCCTCCAGCTCGCCATGCAGATGGGGGCGGATGCCGCGGTCGACGTGTCGCGCGAGCGCGTCCGCGACGTGCAGCAGCGCCTCGGCATGCGCGAGGGCTTCGACGTGGGCTTCGAGATGTCGGGATCGGCGAAGGCGCTGCCCGAGATGATCGAGAACATGAACCACGGCGGGCGCATCGCCCTGCTCGGCCTGCCGTCCGAGCCGTACGCCATCGACTGGGGCAAGGTCGTGACGCACATGCTCACCCTCAAGGGCATCTACGGCCGCGAGATGTTCGAGACCTGGAACTCCATGAGCGCGATGCTGCAGACCAGCGGCGAGCTGCGCTCCCGGGTCGCGTCGATCATCAGCGACCGCTACCCGGCACGCGAGTGGCGTGCCGCGTTCGACGCGGCGGCATCCGGCGGCGTCGGCAAGGTCATCCTCGATTGGACGGAACTCTGATGTACGGAACGGTTCGCGACCAGCTGCGCGCTGAGCTCGACGAGATCGAGGCTGCCGGCCTCACCAAGCGTGAACGGGGCATCCGCGGTCCGCAGTCGTCCGAGATCGAGGTGGCCGGGCGCCAGGTGCTGAACTTCTGCGCCAACAACTACCTCGGCCTCGCCGACGACCCCCGCATCGTCGAGGCCGCGCACGCCGGCCTCGACGAGTGGGGCTACGGCCTCGCGAGCGTGCGATTCATCTGCGGCACCCAGGAGCTGCACCTCGAGCTCGAGCGCCGGGTGTCCTCCTTCCTGGGCTACGACGACACCATCTTGTTCTCGTCGTGCTTCGACGCGAACGGCGGCGTCTTCGAGGTGCTCTTCGGGCCCGATGACGCGATCATCTCCGACGAGCTCAACCACGCGTCGATCATCGACGGCATCCGGCTCTCGAAGGCGGCGCGGTACCGCTACAAGAACCGCGACATGGCCGACCTCGAGGCGCAGCTCGTCGCGGCATCCGGAGCCCGTCGCCGGGTGATCGTGACCGACGGCGTCTTCTCGATGGACGGCTACATCGCGCCGCTGCAGGAGATCTGCGACCTCGCCGATCGATACGACGCGCTGGTCTTCGTCGACGACTCGCACGCCGTCGGCTTCGTCGGCTCGAACGGCCGCGGCACGCCCGAGTACTGCGGGGTCGAGGGGCGCGTCGACATCACGACCGGCACGTTCGGCAAGGCGCTCGGCGGGGCATCCGGCGGCTACGTCGCGGCCCGTGCCGAGATCGTGGCGCTGCTGCGGCAGCGGGCGCGTCCGTACCTCTTCTCCAACACGCTCGCCCCGGCGATCGTCGCGGGCACGATCCGCGCGCTCGAGCTGCTCGAGTCGTCGGGCTCGCTCCGCGAGACGCTGAAGTCGAACGCGGCCCTCTTCCGGTCGCTGATGGATGCCGCGGGCTTCGACCTGCTGCCCGGCGAGCACCCCATCGTGCCGGTCATGTTCGGCGACGCCGCGCTCACGGCGCGCATCGCCGCGGCGTTGCAGGAGCGGGGGGTGTTCGTCACGGCGTTCAGCTTCCCGGTGGTGCCGCGTGGGGCGGCGCGCATCCGCGTGCAGCTCTCGGCGGCGCACTCCGAGGACGAGATCCGTCGGTGCGTCGAGGCGTTCACGGCCGCGCGCGACGAGATTGCCGCGACCGCGGCGGCCGAGTAGCGTTCTCCGGTCGGGCCCGCTCGAATCGATTCGGCTTAGAATCAGCCCATGCACGCGGATGCCCCACCACGCCCGACGCTCGCCGACGTCGCGGCCAAGGCCGGAGTGTCGGCGTCCACGGCGTCGCTCGCCTTCAGCGGTTCCGGTCCCGTGTCGGACGCCACGAAGGAGCGCGTGCTCGCCGCGGCATCCGCCCTCGGCTACGCCGGACCCGACCCGCGCGCCCGCTCCCTGCGCCGGGGGCGGTCGGGCATCGTCGGGGTCGTGCTCGAGGAGCGCGTGCGCGCGGCCTTCCTCGACCCGGTGAAGATCCAGATGCTCGACGGCATCACCGAGGGCATCGCGCCGCTCGGAGCCGGCCTGCTGCTGCTCACCGACACCGGCGAGGCCGGCGGTCACGCCGTCGGCATCGAGAGCGCCCCCGTCGACGCGGTCGTGCTGGTCGGCTGCAGCCCGCGGCTCGGGCACTCGGTCGAGGCGCTGCGGCGTCGCGGCATCCCGGCCGTCGCGATCGAGGGCGATGCCGGCGACGACGTGCCGAAGATCTCCATCGACAACCGCGAGGCGACCCGCCGGGGAGCCGAGTACCTCAAGAGCCTCGGGCACACGGATGTCGCGCTCGTCACGCTCCCGTTCGACGCCGCCCGCACGCGCGGCCCGCTGACGCCCGAGCTCGAACGCGGCAGCACCGCCGAGACCGCGAGCGAGCGGCTGCTCGGGGCCCGCGAGGTGTTCCCGCACGTGACCGGACGGTCGGCGGCCGCGAGCTCGATCGAGGAGGGCCTCGAGGCCGGGCGGGCGCTGCTCGCCGACCCGGCGACGCGGCCGACGGCGATCATCGCGCAGAGCGACCTGCTCGCCGCCGGCGTGATCCAGGCGGCGGAGGAGCTCGGCATCGCGGTGCCCGCCCAGCTCAGCGTGCTGGGGTTCGACGGGATCCGGGTCGACGGGCTGCAGCACGACCTCACCACGCTCGTGCAGCCGTCGGTGGCGAAGGGCCGCGCCGCGGGCGAGGCCGTGGTGCGGCTGCTCGCCGGCGAGCCGCCCGAGTCGGTGTGCTTCACGAGCTCGCTGCACGTGGGCGACACGACGGCGCCGCCACGCGATCCGCGCACCTGAGCCGACAGAGCGGAGTCGCCATGGAGCACGGGGAACCCGGACGGCGCGACGATCAGCGCGGCGCGTTCCTCGAGCGCTTCGGCGCGGTGTACCGCGGCGGGTGGGATCCGGCCGACGCGCTCGCGTGGCGCGCGGATCCCGACCGTCCACTGCCGAGCGGCGAGCCGTCGCCGAGCGCGCGGGTGCGGGAGCTCGAGCTCGTGGTGTACTCGACCCGCACCGCCGACGGCTCGGACGCGGGGGAGGAGCTCGCACGCCTGATCGGGGAGCTCGACCGGCAGCGTCTCGAGATCGACCGGGCGATCGCCGAGGCCTCCGCTCCGGACACGCCCGACCCGCGCCCGGCGGAACGGCCGGCCGGCGGTGTCGAGGCGGCGCGCGGGGGCCGATCGCCCCGCCTCCGCACCACGACCGTCGCCGTCGCGGCGGCGGCGGCCGGAGTCGTCCTGGCGCTGGGCGTGCTGCAGCTCGCCGGCGGGAGCCCCGGCACCGACCACGACCCGACCGGCGACGGCGTGCGGGGCTCGGTCGAAGACGTTGTCCCGTACGAGGACCGCTCGCTCGGGGCCGCGCTCCAGCAGGAGTTCGATCGGGTGCAGGACCCCACCGATTTCCCGACGCAGCCGGTCTCGACCTGGTTCATCGCGGAGAGCTTCCGTCGCCTGCCCGTCGAGCCGTTCCGCGGAGCCGTGTACCTCGCCCGGACCACCACGGGCGACGTCTGCCTGCTGCTCCTCCCCGTCGACGGGCGACTGGCGTCGGGCTGTGTCGCGGAGGGCGGCGTCAGCACGAGCGGGCTCGCCGCGGTGACCCGCGCCCCGACCGGTGACACGCCGCCCGGCGGAGATGAGTTCATCCGGGTCCGCTGGACGGGCGACGGGGCGATCGTCGAGATCGCACCAGTGGGGGAGCCGCCGTCGGCCTGAACCGGCCCGTCCGCGTCACGGAGCGCCCGTCACCATCCAGCGCGCGCCGCGCGCCCGCAGCGACAGCGTCACCGCGCGGGCGGCGAGGTAGCCGATCGCGAACGAGCCGGTGAGCCACGCCAGCGCTGCGGCGCCGGGCAGCCCCGCGGCATCCGCCCACCAGACCGTGCCGAGCGCCAGCGGCACGAACACGGCGAGGTTCACGAGGCCGGTCCAGGCGAGGTAGCGGGCGTCACCGGCGCCGATGAGCACGCCGTCGAGCACGAACACGAGTCCGCCGAGGGGCGCCGACAGGCCGAGCACGACGAGTGACGGCGGCAGCAACGCGGCGACCTCGGGCGACGACGTGAACAGTGCGGGCAGCACCCAGGCGGTGGAGATCACGAGCGCGCCGAGCACCACGCCCGATCCGATGCCCCACTCCACGCATCGCCGCAGCACGGCCCGGACGTGCGCCACGTCGCCCGAGCCCAGCCCCTTGCCGATGAGCGCCTGCGCCGCGATCGCGAGCGCGTCGAGCGCGAACCCGAGCGTGAAGTAGATCGTGATGGCCACCTGGTAGGCCGCCAACTCGTCGGACCCGAGCGACGTCGCCGCCCACGTCGCGAGCAGCAGCGCGACGCGCAGGCTCGCCGTGCGCAGGAACAGCCAGCCGCTCACGGCCGCGCCGCTCAGCACGCCCGCGTGGTGCGGCCACGGGCCGGCGCCGACCCGCCGCGCGTGCCGCGCGATGACCACCAGGTAGACGACGACCATGCCCCACTGCGCGATCACGGTGCCGATCGCGGAACCGGCGATGCCGAGGCCCAGCCCGTAGATGAACAGTGCGTTGAGGCCGATGTTCACCGTGAAGCCGATGCCGGCCACCCAGAGGGGCGTGCGCGTGTCCTGCAGCCCGCGCAGCAGGCCGGTCGCAGCGAACACGACGAGCATCGCCGGAAGCCCGGCCATCGAGATCGACAGGTAGACGGAGGCCTCGGCCGTCACCGCCGCCGACGCCCCGAACACGCCGACGAGCCACGGCGTCGCCAGCCATCCGGCCGCGGCCAGCAGGACGCCGAGCCCGAGGGCGAGCCACAGCCCGTCGATCCCGGATGCCACGGCCGCCCGCTCGTCGCCCGCCCCGAGCCGTCGCGCCACCGCCGGCGTCGTCGCGTAGGCGAGGAACACCATGAGGCCGATGATCGTCTGCAGCACCGCGCTCGCGAGCCCGAGCCCGGCGAGCGGCACGGCGCCGAGGTGCCCGACCATGGCCGTGTCGGCGAGCAGGAACAGCGGCTCGGCGATGAGCGCGCCGAGCGCCGGCACGGCGAGCCGGAGGATGTCGCGGTCGACGGCGCGACGGAAGAGCGCAGTGGTCATGTGCTCACGAGCCTAGGCGGGCCTGCCGACGGCCGGACCGCCGCGCGCGGCATGCCGCACGGCCGCGTCGGGCGCGCCTTACGGGGCTAGTGTGGCGCTGTGACCACGCGCGAGTCGACGGGGATCGGGCGACGGATGCTCCGCCTGCGCCGCCGCGGCCTGCACCCGGCGCAGGCCGTGGTGGTGGGCTTCGCGTCGGTGATCCTCGCGGGCACCTTCCTCCTGCTCCTGCCGATCTCCGCGACCGACGGGCGGCCGCCGTCGTTCGTCGACGCGCTCTTCACGGCGACGTCGGCGGTCTGCGTCACGGGGCTGACCGTGCTCGACACGGTGACGTTCTGGAGTCCGTTCGGGCAGGTCATGATCCTGCTCATGATCCAGCTCGGCGGCCTCGGCATCATGATCTTCGCGTCGTTGGTCGGCTTGCTGCTGGCCAGGAAGATGTCGGTGCGTTCGCGACTCAACACGGCGAGCGAGGCGAAGAGCGTCGGGTTCGACGACGTGCGCGGCCTCGTTCGCGGGATCGTGCTCATCTCGTTCACGATCGAGGGCGCCACGGCGATCCTGCTGTTCCTGCGCTTCCTGCTCGGCTACGGGTACGGCGTGGGCGAGGCGGCTTGGCATGCCGTGTTCCACGCGATTTCGTCGTTCAACAACGCGGGCTTCGCGCTGTACTCCGACAACCTGATCGGGTTCGTGGACGACCCGTTCATCTGCCTGCCGATCGCCGCGGCCGTCATCCTCGGCGGGCTCGGCTTCCCGGTCATCATGCAGCTGCGCAAGGAGTTCCGCCGTCCGCTGCACTGGTCGATGAACACGAAGCTCGTGCTGTGGGGCACGCTTGTGCTACTCGTCGGCGGCACCGCCTACATCACGGTGCTCGAGTGGGACAACGTCGCCACGCTCGGCACCCTCGACCCCGGCGCCAAGGTGCTCGCCGGGTTCTTCCAGTCGGTGCAGACCCGCACGGCCGGGTTCAACTCGGTCGACATCGGGGCGATGCACGACCAGACCTGGCTCGGCATGGACGTGCTCATGTTCATCGGCGCAGGCCCCGCGGGCACGGCGGGCGGCATCAAGGTGACGACGTTCGCGCTGCTCTTCTTCGTCATGATGACCGAGCTGCGCGGCGACCCCGCCGTGAACATCTTCGGCAAGCGGCTCTCGCGTGCGG
The DNA here is from genome assembly GCF_031456545.1 of Agromyces sp. 3263. Classification (NCBI taxonomy): domain Bacteria; kingdom Bacillati; phylum Actinomycetota; class Actinomycetes; order Micrococcales; family Microbacteriaceae; genus Agromyces; species Agromyces sp. 3263. Next base: position 1,512,254 of record NZ_JAVDUV010000001.1, on the reverse strand, counting down.
TGCAGCGCCAGGCGATCACCATCGTGCTCATCGCGGTGGGGGCGGTGATGGCGGGCACGCTCGCGCTCATGCTGCTCGTCGAGGAGGACCTCGACCGCACCCTGTTCGAGGCGGTGTCCGCGTTCGGCACCGTCGGGCTCTCGACGGGACTGACGCCCGAGCTGCCCGACCCCGGCAGGCTCGTGCTCGTGGTGCTCATGTTCATGGGCCGGCTCGGTCCGCTCACGCTCGGCTCGGCGATCGCCCTGCGCCACCGCCGGATCCTCTACGAGTTCCCCAAGGAAAGGCCCGCCGTTGGCTAAGTTCTCGATCTTCAGCAGTGACACGACCCGACGCATCGCCGAGGCCGACTCGGTGGCCGTCATCGGCCTCGGGCGATTCGGCAGCTCGCTCGCCCTCGAGCTCATGGCCGGCGGCACGGAGGTGCTCGGCATCGACCTCGACGAGGAGCTCGTGCAGGCGCTGAACGGTGAGCTCACCCAGGTCGTTCGCGCCGACTCCACCAAGGAGGAGGTGCTGCGCCAGCTCGCGGTCGACGAGTTCGACCGCGTGGTCGTGGCGATCGGCGACGACATCTCGGCGTCGATCCTCACGTGCTCGGTGCTGCTCGGCATGAAGACGCCCGTGATCTGGGCCAAGGCGGTCGACGATCGGCACGGCCTCATCCTCGAGCAACTGGGCGTGCATCACGTGATCTACCCGGAGAAGGACATGGGTCGCCGCCTCGCGCACCTCGTGCGCGGCAATGCCCTCGACTACATCGAGGTCGACAAGGGATACGCACTCGTGAAGGCGTCGGCGCCGGCGGTGCTGCTCGGCAGGCGCCTCGGCGACACCGGACTCCGCTCGGCGTACGGGGTGACCGTCGCCGCATTCAAGAAGCCGGCGGGCGAGTGGAGGAACGCCGACCAGGACACGGTGCTGGACGAGGGCGACACCATCCTGGTGGTCGGTCCGACCTCGAGCGCCGAGGGCTTCGCCCAGCTGCGGTGAGGCGAGCGGATGCCCCACGCCTGCGAGTGCACCGTGAGACGTGCCGTCGCGGCATCCGCTGTGCCGGTCCCGAGTCCTAGGCTGGGGTGATGACCGACGTCACGCTCCCCTCAGGCATCGCGAAGGACGAACTCGACGGCGAGGTGCGACCGCAAGACGACCTGTTCCGCCACGTCAACGGCAGGTGGATCGAGCGCACCGAGATCCCCGCCGACAAGGCCCGCTACGGCTCGTTCCTCGTGCTGCACGAGGAGGCCGAGGCGGCCGTGCGCGACATCATCGTCGAGGCGCAGCAGGCCGAGCCGGGCACGGAGGACCGCAAGGTCGGCGACCTCTTCGCCAGCTTCATGAACGAGCAGCGCGCCGACCTGCTGGGCGCCACGCCCATCGCCGGGCAGCTCGTCGACGTGTCCCTGATCGGCTCGGTCGAGCAGTTCCTCGAGACCCTGGGCCGCCTCGAGCGGCAGGGCGTCTCGGGCTTCCTGCAGCTCTACGTCGACAACGACCCGGGCGACCCAGAGCGCTATCTCGTCTTCGTGGAGCAGGGCGGCATCGGCCTGCCCGACGAGAGCTACTTCCGCGAGGAGCGCTTCGAGGCGGTGCGCGCCGCGTACGCGAAGCACCTCGAGCGCATGTTCGCCCTCGCCCAGCTCGACGACGCCGGGGATCGCGCGGTGCGGGTCTTCGACCTCGAGGCCGACCTCGCCAAGGCGCACTGGAACAACGTCGACACCCGCGACAGCGAGAAGACGTACAACCTGTTCCAGTGGGCGGATGCCGCGGCCGCGGCATCCGTCGACCTGCAGGTGTGGCGCGACGCCATGGGCGTGCCCGAGGGCGCGTTCGACGAGCTCGTGCTGCGCGAGCCCTCGTTCGTCGAGGGCCTCGGCGCGCTGCTCACCGAGGAGCGGCTGCCGGCGTGGCGCGACTGGCTCGCCTGGCAGGTGATCCGGTCGAGCGCCGCTTACCTCTCGAACGACTTCGTCGAGGCGAACTTCGACTTCTACGGCCGAACGCTCACCGGCACCCCGCAGATGCGCGAGCGGTGGAAGCGCGGCGTGTCGCTCGTCGAGGGCGCCATGGGCGAGGCCGTGGGCCGCATCTACGTCGAGCGGCACTTCCCGCCCGCGGCGAAGGAGGCGATGGACGACCTCGTCGCGAACCTGGTCGAGGCCTACCGCCAGTCCATCGCCGCGCTCGACTGGATGGGCGACGACACCCGGGCGAAGGCGCTCGACAAGCTCGAGAAGTTCACGCCGAAGATCGGCTTCCCGGTGAAGTGGCGGGACTACTCGAAGCTCGAGATCACCGCAGACGACCTCGTGGGCAACGTGCGCGCCACCGCCGAGTTCGAGTTCAACCGCGAGCTCGGCAAGATCGGCAAGCCGATCGACCGCGACGAGTGGTTCATGACCCCGCAGACGATCAACGCGTACTACAACCCCGGGTTCAACGAGATCGTGTTCCCCGCGGCGATCCTGCAGTACCCGTTCTTCACGCCCGAGCGCGACGCCGCCGCGAACTACGGCGCGATCGGCGCCGTGATCGGCCATGAGATCGGGCACGGCTTCGACGACCAGGGCTCGAAGTACGACGGCGACGGCCGGCTCACCGACTGGTGGACCGAGGCCGACCGCGCGGCCTTCGAGGAGCGCACGAAGGCCCTCATCGCGCAGTACGACGCGCTGAAGCCGGCGCAGCTCGACGGCCAGGACCACCACGTCAACGGCGCCCTGACGATCGGCGAGAACATCGGCGACCTCGGCGGGCTCGCCATCGCGTGGAAGGCGTACGTGCTCTCGCTCGACGGCGCCGAGCCGCCGGTGATCGACGGGCTCACGGGCGCGCAGCGCTTCTTCCTCTCGTGGGCGCAGGCCTGGCAGATGAAGGGCCGCGACGAGGAGGTCATCCGCCTGCTCGCCATCGATCCGCACTCGCCGAACGAGTTCCGGTGCAACCAGATCGTCCGCAACATCGACGAGTTCTACACTGGCTTCGGAGTGACCGCGGATGACGCCCTCTGGCTGGAGCCGGCCGAGCGGGTGACGATCTGGTAGGCCACTCCACTCATCCGTCCAGTCCATCTCTTTCGAGCGCGCCGCAGACCGCGGTGGGGGAGCGCCGAGCGTCCGAGGAAGATCGTGCAAGCACTGTGGTGACGTCGTCGCAGGGTTCCGAACGCCGAGCGCGCCACGCCAGCATCCGACACGGCAAGCATCGCACCGAGGAGCCCAACGAGAACTTCGCGCGGGGCTTCCACGCCCTCGGCGAGCTCGCCCTCGCGGGCGTGCAGGTCTCGGCCCGGGCGACCGACCTCGCCACCGGGAAGGTGCTGTTCTCCGTCGACGACCACGTGGTGATGCCCACCGCGTCGATCGGCAAGGTGCTGCTGCTCGTCGAGGTCGCGTCCCGGCTCACCGGCACGAGCGCCGAGGCGTTCACCGTCCTCGACCGCACCCCGCGCGACGCCGTCGGCGACTCCGGCATCTGGCAGCACATGCAGTCGCCGTCGCTGCCACTCGCCGACCTCGCGGCGCTCGTCGCGGGCACGAGCGACAACCTGGCCACGAACGTGCTGCTGCGCTACGTCGGCCTCGAGGCGGTGCGCGCGCGCACCGAGGCGCTCGGCCTCACCCGCACCGCGCTGCTCGACCTCGTGCGCGACCACCGCGGCCCCGACGACGCCCCGCAGCTGTCGATCGGCTCGGCGAAGGAGCTCACGTGGCTGTTCGCCTCGCTCGCGCGCGGCGAGATCGTGAGCCCCGAGGTGTCGCAGCGCGTCGTCGGGTGGTTGTCGCTGAATGCCGACCTGTCGATGGTCGCCTCGGCGTTCGGCCTCGACCCCCTCGCGCATCGCAAGCCCGACCACGGCGTGCTGCTCATGAACAAGACCGGCACCGACGGCGGCGTGCGCAGCGAGGTCGGCGTGCTTCGCGGCCCGCGCGCGAGCGTGGCCTATGCGGTGTCGATGTACTTCGCCGACACGATGCTCACCTCGCGCCTCGCGGTGCTCGACGGCATGCACCAGGTCGGCGTCGACCTGCTGGAGTACGTGCACTGAGCCCGTCGGCGCTGAGCTCAGCCCTGCGCGAGGAGGGCGACGCCGTCCAGCACGGCCTGGTGCGTCTCGGGCGCCCCGAGCACCCGGAAGTGGCCGACGGCGGGGACCCGCACGTTCGTCGCCCCCTCGAGGAAGCTCCCGTCGGGGATGTGCGGGTCGTAGCGGCCGAACACCGAGACGATCCGCCCGTTGACCGACGAGGCTCGCCCGAGGGTCACGATCGTCTCGTCGCTCGGCATCAGGGCGCGCACGCTGGGGTCGACGACGAGGCGGGCGAGCCGCGAGCCGCCGAACGGGGTGCAGATCGCGACGATGCCGATCACGCCGAGCGGCGCGCCGCCCCCCGTCGACGTGGCCGTGGGTGCCGACGTGCTCGTCGCGCTGGCGGACGGACTCGGCGAGTCGGGCGGCGCGCTGGCGGCCGCTGCGGCAGCGGCCGCATCGCCCCCGCTCGCCGCCTCGACGGCGGCCGCCGCGGCCGCGCCGGAGGTGACCAGCAGCTGCTTGGCGATGAGCCCGCCCTTGCTGTGTGCGACGATGACCCGGCCCGCGGCGGGCGGGCGCGTACGGGCGAGCGCCCGGCCCAGACGGTCGGAGGTCTCGGAGATGCCCCGGCGGTTCGAGCCGAGCCCGTGCACGACGCGCACCCGATGGCCGGCGGCGTTGAGCGCGTCGCCGAGCGGCCGGAGGAACGTCCAGTGCTCGTAGATGCCGGGCAACAGGATGACCTCGGGCAGGTCCCGGGAGCCCGAGGCCCACGCGCGCGGCGACGGGCGGAGGCGTCCCAGCCCCCACGGCGGCCGGAGGATCGCGAGCTGCCGTGCGCCCGCGTACACGTAGTCGCTGGCCCACCACCAGCCGCGAACGACCGCCGGTGGCAGCTCGGGCTCGGTGGGCGCGCGCACCTCGTCGCCGACGCGATCGCCGTGGGCGTGCGCCGCCACGAGCATGGCGACCTGCTCGCCGGCCGTCACCATGGTCTCGTGTCCGCGGCCGGGCACCTCGACGTAGCGGGCGTGCGGCACGAGCCGCGCCACCTCCTGCGCCCACGCCCTCGGCGAGATGCGGTCGTCCTCGCCGCGGACCACGAGCGTCGGCCGCGCGACATCCGGAAGCGTCTCCTCGAGGTGGTGGTCGAGCATCTGGCCGAGCTTCGCGAAGTACCACCGGGGGCCGGCCTGCAGGTAGGTGAAGACCGCGAGTCCCATGACCTTGGGCTTCGTGATCGACTCGTCCTGCAGCAGGCGCAGTGCCTGCATGCCCATGCTGCGCTCGCGCGGGTTCACGGTCGGCGCGATGAGCACCACGCGCGCGACCCGCTCGGGGTGCCGGGCGGCCGCCTCGGCGACGATCTGCGTGCCCATCGAGTGGCCGACGAGCACCACATCGTGCAGGTCCTCGGCCTCGAGCAGCGCGGCGAGGTAGTCGCCCGACGCGCGCATCGAGAGCGGCTCGTCGGGCTCGGGCGCCTCGCCGAAGCCCGGCAGGTCGAGGGCGAGCACCCTTCCGTCGCGGGCGAGGGCGTCGGCGAGGCCCGAGAAGTACCGGTGTCCCATGCCGATGCCGTGCACCAGCACGTAGCACGGCCCGGTGCCGGTGCCCGACTCGGTGATCACCGTCACGCCGTCGCCGCGGCGGAACTCGCGAGTCACCGACATGGCGGCAGTCTACGAGGCGGAGCCGAGCGTGGCGGGAACCGCGCAGCGTCCGTTCGGATGCGCGGTCCGACCCCGCACCGGGCACGCGCTCAGTCGATGAGGTCGGATGCCGCGAGCAGGCGCAGCACCTCGACGCCCGCCGGCGGGCAGCGGTGGGCGTCGGCCGTGGTCACCCAGTGCAGTGCGCCCACCTCCGCGGATGCGGCGGGCGCGGCATCCGTCTCGGCGCGGAAGACCCGCATGCGCACCAGCCGGCCCTCGGGCTCGCCGTGCGCCTGCACGACCACCTCGAAGAGCTCATCGAGCGCATCGGGGTCGAGGTCGAGTGCGACCTCCTCGAAGGCCTCACGCGCGGCGGCCTCGGCGGCGGTCTCGCCCGGGTCGATCTTGCCGCCGGGCATGTAGTGCACGTCGCGGCCGCGCGCGGTGACCATGAGCACGCGCCGGTCGCGCACGAGCGCGATGGCGGCGACGAGGAGATCGGGCAGCTTCGGCATCCTCTCCACCCTAGGCGGGGCGGCTCCGCACGGGGCACCCCTCCGCGCCCCCGCTACGCTGGCTCGCAGTCCGATCGCGAAGGAGCGGCCCGATGACCGAGGCGAACCGCGGGTACGCGCGCACCGTGCAGTCCGACGTGTACCGTGCCGGGGTGAGCGGCACGAAGCCGGCCGTGCCCGTCGACGTGGCGGCGCTCGAGCGCGCCGCCCGCAAGGCGACGTCCGCCGAGGCGTTCGCCTACCTCGCCGGCGGCGCCGGGTCGGAGGCGACGATGGCCGCGAACCGGGCCGCGTTTGGGCGGTGGCAGGTGTGGCCGCGCGTGCTCCGCGACGTGTCCGAGCGCGACCTCTCGATCGAGCTCCTCGGGCGGCGACGCGCCACGCCGTTCCTGCTCTCGCCGATTGGGGTCGCCGAGCTCGCGCACCCCGAGGCCGATGTGGCCGTGGGCCGCGCGGCATCCGCGCTCGACGTGCCCTACGTGCTGTCGAACCAGGCGTCGCGCCCGATGGAGGAGGTCGCCGCCGCGATGGGCGACGGATCGCGGTGGTTCCAGCTCTACTGGAGCGCTTCACGCGACCTCAACGCGTCGCTGCTGCGCCGGGCGGAGGCGGCCGGTTGCGAGGCCGTCGTCGTCACCCTCGACACGCACCTGCTCGGCTGGCGCGCCCGCGACCTCGACGCCGCGTTCCTGCCGTTCACGCGCGGGCAGGGCATCGCGCAGTACACGAGTGATCCGGTGTTCGCCGAGCTCGCGCGCGCACGGGTGTCGGGCGGCGCCGTCGGGGGAGCGCGGCCCAGCGTCACGCCGACCCTGTTGCGCTCGGCCCTGTCGATAGCCCGCCACGGCGCCGGCACGAGGCTGCTCGAGGGCGGCGTGCGCGACGCCCTGCGCTCGCCGCTGCCTCGGGCGGCGGTGGAGACCTTCCTCGACGTCTTCTCGGACGCGAGCCTCACGTGGGACGACCTCGGCAGGCTGCGTGAGTGGACCTCGCTGCCCGTGCTGCTCAAGGGCGTGCTGCATCCGGATGACGCGAGCCGGGCCCTCGACGCCGGTGTCGACGGCATCGTGGTGTCGAACCACGGCGGCCGTCAGGTCGATCGCTCGGTGGCGACCCTCGACGCGCTGCCGGGCATCGTCGAGCGCGTCGGCGGACACCTGCCGATCGTGCTCGACAGCGGCGTGCGCAGCGGAGCCGACGCCTTCATCGCCCTCGCACTCGGAGCCACGGCGGTCGGCATCGGCAGGCCCTACGCGTACGGCCTCGCCGTGGCCGGCGAGACCGGCGTGCGCGAGGTCGTGCGCAACCACCTCGCCGAGCTCGACCTCACGATGGCGCTCGCGGGCCACCGCTCGATCGGCGGGATCGGGCGGGACTCGCTCCGGGCTGCCTGAGTGGTCCCCCGCCCCGATCACACGCCGTGCCGTCGCGTCCCGATGGGCCGCCGTGTGGCGCGGCGGGGGTATTCCTGCTGCCACGCGCGTTCCAAAAGTTGTACCACCGTGCGCAAAACGATGAACCATTGCGCTCGACTTACGTCGTAGCTAGGTTGGCTTTTATCGCACCGGTCGACGGAAGCCCCCCAACCGGGGGTGCGCCGCCACCGGTACCGACGACGCCGGCACCCCGCCGGCGTCAGGGCCTGTCAACGTCGACGGAGGAGCTCCATGAAGTCGTCACCGCCGATGACCGCGCCCTTGACGATCGAGGGCGCACTGCTGACCTCGCTCGACGGCCGCATGGTCGCCGACCCCGTCATCGAGACTCCGGACGCCGCCGCGGACGCCGGCGCCCGCCTCGATGCCGAGGTCGAGGCCTTCGGTGCGACGTCACCGGCCATCACGGCCGCGCACTGGCGCCGCGTCCGGTCCCGGTGCGCGGCGTTCGGCCCCGAGGTCGTCCGGCTGCTCGACGAGGCGGCGGCGTCCGACGGCGGCAAGCACCTCCGACCGCGTCTCGTGGCCGCCGCGTACTTCGCCTTCGGCGGCGCTGACCACCGTCTGCTCGGCGAGGTCGCCGGCGCCCAGCAGCTGCTCCACCTCGGCCTCTGCATGCACGACGACCTGATCGACGGCGACCGGCGGCGCCATGGCCGGCCGAACCTGCTCGCCGCGTACGAGGCCGGTGACCGCGCAGCGGGGCTGACGGATGCCGCGGCCGACCGGCACGCGATGGCGGCCGCCCTGCTCGCCGGCGACCTCGCCCTGAACGCCGCGCTCCTCGCACTGCTCGACGCGCCTGCCCCCGCGCAGCTGCAGCAGCGGCTCGCCGCCGAGGCCGCGGCGGCGCTGGAGCGCACGATCGCGGGCGAGCTGCTCGACGTGCGCTCGGAGCTGGTCCGCCCCGACCTGGCCGACCCACTCAGGGTCGCCGAGCTGAAGACCGCCGTGTACAGCGTGTCGCTGCCGCTTCGGCTCGGCGCGATCGCCGCCGGCGTGGCATCCGTCGACGTCCTCGACAGCCTCGACCGGGTCGGCCTCGCCTTCGGCATCGCCTATCAGCTCGCCGATGACGACCTCGGCCTCTTCGGCACCGAGGCCGTCACCGGCAAGTCGGTGCGGTCCGACCTGCAGCAGGGCACGCGCACGGAGCTCATCCGACTGGCCTACGGGCGGCTCGACGCCGCTGGCCGCGCGATGCTCGACGCCGTGCTCGGCGCACCGTCGGTCACCGACCGGGACGTCGACCTCGTGCGCGACCTCGTGCTCCGCAGCGGTGCCCGCGATGCCGTGGCGGTCGCCGTCGACGAGCACGTCGCCCGCGGCATCCGCATCGCCGAAGCCGACCTGCCGGGCCCCCTCGCGACCCACCTGGCCCGACTCGCCCGATCGATGCGAAGCCGCACCCGATGATCCGAACACCCTGGAGGAATGACGTGACCATGCTCGACACCGCACCGCCGCTCGACACCGACTCGAACGCGCCCACCCCCACGACCGGTTGGACGGACGGTCGCGTGGGCGTGTGGCTGGTCGGCGCCCGCGGCTCGGTGGCCACCGCCGTCGCGGTCGGACTGCACGCCCTCGCCGCCGGCCTCGCGGCTCCCACGGGCTGCGCCACGGCCGGCGCCGAGTTCGCGGGCGTGCCGCTGCCGGGCTTCGACGACCTCGTGCTCGGCGGCCACGACGTCAGCACCACGCCGCTGGCGCATCGCGCGCAGGCGCTGGCCGACTCGGGCATGATCCCGCAGCGCTACGTCACCGCCGCCCTCGCAGGGCTCGAGCAGGCCGACGCCGAGATCCGGCCGGGCTACCACCCGGGGACCCATGCCGGCACCCAGGCCGCCGCCGTGGCGAGGCTGGCCGACGAGATCCTGGCGTTCCGCGACCGGCACGGGCTCGACCACGTCGTCGTCGTCGACATCTCGTCGACCGAGCCCATCGCCGCCGACCGCCCCGAGTTCCACGATGCGGTGCTCCTCGCTGCCGCGCTGGCCGACCCGGCCCGGGCCGTGCTGCCGTCGAGCTCGATCGCCGCGCTCGCCGCGATCGAGTCCGGCAGCGCCTACGCGGGATTCACGCCCTCCGCCGGACTCTCGCTGCCCGTCCTGCAGGAGCTCGCCGCGCAGCGAGGCATCCCGTTCGCCGGGCAGGACGGTAAGACCGGTGAGACCCTCATCCGCACGGCGCTCGCTCCCATGTTCGGCGCCCGCGGCATGCACGTGCACTCCTGGGCCGGAGCGAACCTGCTCGGCGGCGGCGACGGCGCCACGCTCGCCGACCCCGAAGCCGTGCAGAGCAAGCTCGCCTCGAAGACCCGGGGCCTGCGCACCCTCGTCGGCGAGCACGTCGTCGCGCCGCTCCACATCGACAACGTGCCCGACCTCGGTGACATCAAGACGGCATGGGACCACATCCACGCCGAGGGGTTCCTCGGCTCGCGCATCACCATGCAGACGATCTGGAGCGCCTACGACTCGATGCTGGCGGCGCCCCTCGTGCTCGACCTCGCACGGCTCCTCGCGCTGGCGGATGCCGCGGGCGCCGGTGGCGTCGTGCCCGAGCTCGGCTTCTTCTTCAAGGACCCATGGGGCAGCGACGTGCACGACTTCGGGCAGCAGACCGACGACCTGATCGAATGGGCGCAGTCGACGGGCGCACGCCTCGCCGTGGCACGGCGACCCGCACGGGTCGCACGTTGACCGCGGTCGGCGACGTCCTCGAGCTCGTGCGCGCACCGGCCGCGCTCACGGTGATCGGCGATGCGATCGCGGGCGGGTATGCCGGTGGGGGGCGTCTCGCCGGCCGCAGGTGGCTGCTGCCGCTCGCCTCCGTCTTCCTCTACAGCGGCGGCATGGCCCTCAACGACTACGCCGACCGCCGGCTCGACGCCGTCGAGCGGCCCGAGCGGCCCATCCCGTCGGGCCGCGTCCCGCCTCGGCGTGCCCTCGGCATCGCGGCCGCCTGCATGGCCGTCGGCGTGGGGCTCGCCGCGACCGGCGGCGGCCGAAGGGGGCTCGCCGTCGCCGTGCCGCTCGTCGGCGCCGTGGTGGCGTACAACACGGTGTTCAAGGAGACGGCCGCGGGACCGCTGAGCATGGCGGCGTGCCGCGGGCTCGACGTGATGATGGGTGCGCGCGGCGTCGCGACGGCGCTGCCCGCCGCGACGGTGGTCGCAGTGCACACGGCCGGCGTGACCGCGCAGTCCCGCGGCGAGGTGCACGGCGGTTCCACCGGTGTCGCACTCGCGGGGCTCGCGGTCACCGGTGCGACCACGATCGCGGCCGTGGGCGGCGGCCGCGCCGACGACGTCCCCGGCCGCGGCTCCCGGACCCGCGTCGCCGCGACCGCGGGTGCGGTGGCGGGCGGCATCGCCTACGCGGGCACCCTGCTGCCGAGCCAGCTCGCGGCGCTCGCCGACCCGTCGGCCGCCAATGTGCGCACGGCGACTCGCGCCGGCATCGGTGCGATGATCCCGTTGCAGGCGACGCTCGTCGCCCGCACCGGCGCAGTGGTTCCGGCGGCCGCCATCGGCGCGCTGGACCTCGTCCGCCGCGCGCTCGCCGCCCGGCGTCGGGCGGGTGACGTCACATGACGATCGCCCTCGGCGACACCGCGCACGCCACCGGACCGCTGCCCGACGCCGGCTTCGTGCTCGGCTACGGCACCAACGGCTTCACCGACCACCCGCTCGAGGCCGCACTGCGGGTGCTCGAGTCGAACGGATACGGCGCCTTGGCGCTCACCCTGGGGCATCCGCACCTCGACCCCTTCGCCGAGGACGCCGACCTCCGCGCGGCCCACCTTCGCGACCGCCTCGACGAACTGGGCTGGCGGGTCGTGGTGGAGACCGGCACCAGGTACCTGCTCGATCCCTACGCCAAGCACCGCCCCACCCTCGTCGACGAGTACGCGGCCGCGCGCCTCCGGTTCCTCCGCCGTGCCGTCGACCTCGCCGCGATCCTGCGCGCCGACTGCGTCTCGTTGTGGTCGGGCGTGCTTCCCGAGGGCGTCGACGCCGACGAGGGCTGGCGTCGGCTCGTGCCGCGCATGCGCGAGATCGTCGCGCACGCGGAGGCGTCCGGGGTCGCCCTCGGCTTCGAACCCGAACCCGGCATGCTCGTCGAGACCGTCGCCGATGCGCTGCGCCTGCGCGAGCAGCTCGGATCGCCCGACGTGCTCGGCATCACCGTCGACCTCGGACACTGCGTCGTCGTCGAGCCCGATGGAGTCGTCGGCGCGCTTCGCGCCGCGGGCGACCTGCTCGTGAACGTCCAGGTCGACGACATGCTGCCCGAGGCGCACGAGCACCTCGAGCTCGGTCGCGGCCGCCTCGACCTCGCCGCGTCGCTCGCGACGCTGGAGGAGATCGGCTACCGGGGCGTCGCTGCCGTCGAGCTGCCACGGCACGCGCACGACGCCCCGGGCGTGGCCGCGCGGAGTATGCAGGCCATCCACGACGCATGGAGGGAACGATGACGATCGACTGGACCACCGCCGCCGTCGGCGAGGTGATCGCCGAGCCGCAGCGCATCGTCGTGCTGTTCCCCGCGGCCGGCCGCGCGGTCGGGCGCGCGCCGATCGAGCCTGCGGCCGATCCGCTCGGCCTCCGGCACGGCACGGTCGACGACCGGGCGCGCGCCGATCTCGTGGTCGCCCTACTGCGGGTGCTGCCGCCGGGCGAGGCCGCCGCGCAGCTCGCCGACCTCTACCGGTACGGCGACGATGCCGAGCGACGGGGCGTGCTGTACGGCCTCAACGTTGCGCCTCGTGTCGGGCCCGAGGTGGCCTCGGCCGGCGTCGAGCTCGTCGCCGACGCACTCCGCACGAACGACCCCCGCCTCGTCGCCGCGGCGCTCGGCGCGTTCGCCGCGGCGCACCTCGACCAGCACGGCTGGCGTCACGGGGTGCTCAAGGCGCTGTTCATGGACATCCCGCTCGACGTCGTGGCCGACCTCGACCGCCGCGCCGACCCCGAGCTCGCCCGCATGGCCGCCGCGCTCATCGCCGAACGCCGGGCCGCCGGGCGCACGGTGAGCGACGACATGACGGCGCTCGCCACCACCACCGACCCAGGAGCCTGAGCATGCGAATCTTCGATCCCCACATCCACATGAGCGCGCGCACCACCGACGACTACGTCGCCATGTACGAGTCGGGCGTGCGCGCGGTCGTCGAGCCGTCGTTCTGGCTCGGCCAGCCGCGCACCAGCGTCGGCAGCTTCGTCGACTACTTCGACGCGCTGATCGGCTGGGAGCGGTTCCGCGCCGCGCAGTACGGCATCCGCCACCACTGCACCATCGGCCTCAACCCGAAGGAGGCGAACGACCCGCGCTGCCGGGAGGTGCTCGCGCTGCTGCCGCGGTACCTCGCGAAAGACGGAGTGGTCGCCGTCGGCGAGCTCGGCTACGACTCGATGACGCCCGAGGAGGAGGAGGTCTTCGTCACCCAGCTCGCGCTCGCCCGCGACGTCGGCCTCCCGGCCGTCGTGCACACGCCGCACCGCGACAAGGCAGCCGGCACGACGCGCACGCTCGACGTGGTGCGCGAGTCGGGCATCGGCCCCGAGCGGGTCGTGGTCGACCACCTCAACGAGACCACGGTCGCCGAGGTCGCCGCATCCGGATGCTGGATGGGCTTCTCGATCTATCCGCACACCAAGATGGACGAGCATCGCATGGTCGCGATCCTGCGCGAATACGGCACCGAGCGGATGCTGGTGAACTCCGCCGCGGACTGGGGTCAGTCCGATCCCCTGAAGACCCGGAAGACCGCCCAGGCCATGCTCGACGCCGGCTTCACCGAGCACGACGTCGACGTCGTGCTCTGGCAGAACCCCGTCGCCTTCTACGGGCAGAGCGGGCGACTGCACCTCGACCCGGTCCCGGGGTTCGTCGAGCACGAGCCGCTCGTCCCGGCGACATTCGAGGGCAACTCCGTGCTGCGGGGGGCGCGAGCCTGATGGAGCTCTCGTACTGCACCAACGTCCACCCCGCCGAGGACCTCGACGGGGTGCTCGCGCAGCTCGATGCCTTCGCCGGCCCGGTGCGGGCGGCCGCGGGACTCGACCGGCTCGGCGTGGGCCTCTGGCTTCCGGCCGACCTCGCCGCCCGCCTCGCCGCGAGCCCGCCGGATCGTGACCGGCTCCGGGCGCGGCTCGCGTCGAACGGGCTCGAGCTCCGCACGGTCAACGCGTTCCCGTACCGGGCGTTCCACGCCGACGTCGTGAAGCTCGACGTGTATCGCCCCGACTGGACCGACGAACGCCGCGTGGCGCACACGCTCGACTGCGCGGCCGTGCTCGCCGACCTCCTGCCCGAGGGCGGCGCCGGCAGCATCTCGACGCTGCCGCTTGCGTGGCGTGCGCCGTGGACGGCCGACGACGACCGTCGCGCGAGCGCATCGCTCGCTCACGTCGCTCGCCGGCTCCGCGCGCTTCGCGAGGAGACCGGCCGCACGGTGCGGCTCGCGATCGAGCCCGAGCCCGGCTGCGTGCTCGATACGGTGCACGACGTCGTCGCCTGGCTCGCCCCGCGCACGCGCTCGGGCGAGATCGACCCCGAGTTCGTCGGCGTGTGCCTCGACACCTGCCACCTCGCGGTCTCCTTCGCCGACCCGGATGCCGCGGTGCGCGAGATCGCCGATGCCGGACTTCGCGTGGTGAAGGTGCAGGCCTCGGCCGCACTGCACGTCGAGCGGCCGTCGGACGCCGCGAACCGCGAGGCGATCGCCGCCTTCGTCGAGCCGCGCTACCTGCACCAGACGCGGGAGCTCCAGCCCGACGGCAGGGTGCTCGCCACCGACGACCTCGGTGAGGCGCTCGACGTGCTGCCCGCCGGGGGACCGTGGCGCGTGCACTTCCACGTGCCGCTGCACCTCCGGCCGAGAGCGCCGCTCACCGCGACGACCGAGGTGCTCGCCACCGCGCTCGCCGCCGTGCGCTCCATCCCGCATGGCGATGAGGCCCACGTCGACGTCGAGACCTACACCTGGACCGTACTGCCCGATGCGGTCGACGACCTCGTGGCCGGCATCGCCGGCGAGGTGCGCTGGGCCGCCGACCTGCTCGAACCCTCGGAGGTGACCGCATGACCTCGGTCCTGCTGCTCGACGTCGTCGGACTGACCCCACGTGCGCTGGCGCACATGCCCAGGCTCAGCGCCCTCGCGGCATCCGGCGCCCGCACCCGGCTCGGCACCGTGCTGCCCGCCGTGACCTGCAGTGTGCAGTCCACCATGCTCACCGGCCTGGCGCCCGCGCAGCACGGCATCGTGGGCAACGGCTGGTACTTCCGCGACCAGGGCGAGGTGCACCTGTGGCGCCAGCACACTGCGCTCGTGCAGGGCGAGAAGGTGTGGGAGACGGCCAGGCGCCAGCAGCCCGGCTTCACGGCGGCGAACGTCGGCTGGTGGTACGCGATGGGGGCCACCACCGACGTGACCGTGACGCCGCGTCCGGTCTACCACGCCGACGGACGCAAGTCGCCCGACGCCTACGTGCGACCGCCGGCGCTGCACGACGAGCTGACCGGCGCGCTCGGCGAGTTCCCGCTCTTCCAGTACTGGGGTCCGACCGCGTCGATCGCGTCGACCCGCTGGATGGTGGAGGCGACCCGCATGGTGATGCGCGAGCGGCGGTCCGACCTCGTCATGGCGTACCTGCCGCACCTCGACTACGACCTGCAGCGCTTCGGTCCCGAGTCGCTGCAGGCAGACCGGGCGGCGGCCGAGCTCGACGCGGCCATGGCGCCCCTGCTCGACGACGCGCAGGCGACGGGCGTCACCGTGATCGCGGTCTCCGAGTACGGCATCGAGTCGGCGAACCGGCCCGTCGACCTCAACCGGTTCCTCCGTCGCGAGGGACTCCTCGAGGTCTACGTGCAGCAGGGACGCGAGCAGCTCGACCCGTGGACGTCGCGGGCGTTCGCCGTCGCCGACCACCAGGTCGCGCACGTCTACGTGGCCGACCCCGCCGACGTCGAACGCGTGCGGGACCTGCTCCTGGGCCTGCCGGGCGTCGACGAGGTGCTCGACCGCGACGCTCAGCGGCGATACGGACTCGACCACGAACGGTCGGGCGAGCTCGTCGTCGTCGCGGAGCCCGGGGCCTGGTTCACCTACTACTACTGGCTCGACGACGACCGTGCGCCCGAGTTCGCGCGCGGCGTCGACATCCACCGCAAGCCCGGGTACGACCCGGCCGAACTGTTCTTCGACCCGGCCGACCGCCTGGCGAAGGGGAAGGCGGCGCTCGGGTTGGTGCGCAAGAAGCTCGGCCTGCGGTACGCGATGAACGTCGTGCCGCTCGACCCGTCGTGGGTGCGCGGCACGCACGGTCGGCTGCCGTCGTCGGAGGCCGACTCCCCGCTGTTGCTGTGCTCCGACGCCGCGCTCCCGTTCTGGGACGACGTCGGCGACGCGGTGCCCGCGGCCGCCGTGCGCGACCTGGTGCTGCAGGCGGCGGGCGTCGGTGCGCCGGTGGGGGCGGCATGAGCACCGTCCTTCCCCACTCCGAGGCGCGGAACATCGAGGAGGTCGTCCTGCTCGACCCATCGGGTGCGCCGATCGGGTCGATGGAGAAGTCGAGGGTGCACGGCGTCGACACCCCGCTGCACCTCGCCTTCTCCTGCTACGGCTTCGACGGCGACGGGCGGATGCTGCTGACGCGCCGTGCGCTCGCCAAGCGCACGTGGCCCGGCGTGTGGACGAACACGTGCTGCGGCCACCCCTCGCCGGGCGAGGACCTGGAGGCGGCCGTCGAGCGGCGGCTGCGGTTCGAGCTCGGGGTCGCGCCGATCTCGGTGCGAGTCGTGCTGCCCGACTTCCGCTACCGCGCGGTCGCACCCGACGGCCTCGTGGAGCACGAGGTCTGCCCGGTGGTCTTCGCCGAGCTGCCGACCAGCCTCGACCCCGCGCCCGACGAGGTCATGGACTGGCGCTGGGTGGACCCCGCCGACTTCCTCCGGGTGGTGGACGCGTTGCCGTCGGTGCTCAGTCCCTGGAGCGTGCTGCAGGGACTCGAGCTGCGGGCGGCCGGGGCGTTCGGGGGTGTGCCGTGAAGAGCGTGGGCCCGACGGCGTGACGACCGAAAGGGGGGCGCCCTTGCGACCACGATCCGGGAACTTCGAACGCCGATTGTGGAAGAATGGACAGATGACCGACATAAGTCGCACCGGCCAGAACGGGCACATCACCGCCCTCGGCTCCTCCGTCGCCAGTGACCTGTTCCAGATCCTGCGCGACGGGCGTCCCCGCACCCGCACCGAGCTCTCGGCCATGACGGGCCTCGCCCGGTCGACGGTGGCACTCCGCATCGACGCCCTCATGAAGCTCGGGCTCGTCGGCCCGGTCGGCGACGCGGTCTCGACCGGTGGGCGACCGTCGTCCCAGTTCGCCATCGCGGCGAGCGGGCGCGTCGTGCTGGGCGTCGATGTCGGCGCCTCCCACGTGCGTATCGCCGTCAGCGATCTCACCGGGCGCATCCAGGCCGAGAGCAGCGAGCCCATCCGCGTGGCCGAGGGTCCCGAGACGGTGCTCACGTGGGTCTCGGGGGCCGCGCAGGAGCTGCTCGACCGGCTCGGCCGTTCGCCCGCCGACCTGCTCGCCATCGGCATCGGGCTCCCGGGTCCCGTCGAGCACAGCTCCGGCCGGCCGATCAACCCGCCGATCATGCCCGGTTGGGACCGCTTCGACGTGCCGGGCTGGTTCCACGGCACCTTCGACGCCCCCGTGCTCGTCGACAACGACGTGAACATCATGGCGCTGGGCGAGCGCGAGCTGTCCTGGCCGGAGGTCGACCACCTCATCTTCGTCAAGGTCGCGACCGGAATCGGGTCGGGCGTCATCTCGGGCGGCATCCTCCAGCGTGGGGCACAGGGCACCGCCGGCGACATCGGGCATGTGCACGTGGCACGCGGCGCCGACGTGCCCTGCCAGTGCGGGAACCGCGGATGCCTCGAGGCGCTCGCCTCGGGTCCGGCCCTCGCGCGCGACCTGCGCGACACCGGCATGTCGCCCGAGTCCAGCCAAGACGTGGTCGAGCTCGTGAAGGGCGGCAACATCACCGCCATCCAGGCCGTGCGCCAGGCCGGTCGCGACATCGGCGAGGTGCTCACCACCTGCGTCAGCCTCATCAACCCGTCGGTCATCGTCATCGGCGGCTCGCTCGCCCAGGCGGGCGAGCACCTCATCGCGGGGGTCCGCGAGATCGTCTACACGCGCTCGATGCCGCTCGCCACCGAGCACCTGCAGATCACGCAGTCCAAGGCCGGGGCGGACGCCGCAGTACTCGGCGCCTGCATGCTCGCGATCCACCACGCGCTGTCGCCCGCGAACATCGAGGAGATGGTGGTCGGCGCGCCGACGGCGGCGAAGGTCTGACCCGCGGCGGGATCCGCACCACGCGAGGACATACGACGGATGCCCCGAGGCCACCCCGGGGCATCCGTCAGAAGTCGGGCCGCGCTCGGCGTTAGTCGGCCTTGGTGCTGAACGCGGCGTCGAAGGCTGCGTCAGGAGCGTCGAATGCCAGCCGTCGCACGAACTCGATGGCCTCGGGCGCGCCGAGCAGGCGGTCCATGCCGGCATCCTCCCACTCGATCGAGATGGGACCCTGGTAGCCGATGGTGTTGAGCATGCGGAACGCGTCCTCCCAGGGCACGTCGCCGTGTCCCGTGGAGATGAAGTCCCACCCGCGGCGCGGGTCGGCCCACGCGAGGTGCGAGCCGAGTCGGCCGTTTCGACCGTTCACCATGCGCTTGCGCGTGTCCTTGCAGTCGACGTGGTAGATCCGGTCGCGGAAGTCCCAGAGGAAGCCGACGGGGTCCAAGTCCTGCCAGACCATGTGGCTCGGGTCCCAGTTCAGGCCGAACGCCGGTCGGTGGCCGATGGCTTCGAGGGTGCGGATCGTCGTCCAGTAGTCATACGCGATCTCGGAGGGGTGCACCTCGTGGGCGAAGCGCACGCCCACCTCGTCGAACACGTCCAGGATCGGATTCCAGCGGTCGGCGAAGTCCTGGTAGCCGGCGTCGATCGCCTCCTGGGCGACGGGCGGGAACATCGCGATGTACTTCCAGATCGCCGAGCCGGTGAAGCCCACCACGGTGTCGACGCCGAGGCGCGCGGCGAGGCGCGCGGTGTTCTGCATCTCTTCGGCGGCGCGCCGACGGACGCCCTCGGGATCGCCATCGCCCCACACGCGTTCGCGCAGGATGCCCTCGTGTCGAGCGTCGATGGGGTCGTCGCACACGGCCTGGCCGGTGAGGTGGTTGGAGATCGCCCACACCTTGAGCCCGTGTCGTTCGAGCAGCGCGAGCCGGTCGGCGATGTAGTCGTCGTCGTCCCAGCGCCATGGGTCGAGATGGTCGCCCCAGCATGCGAGCTCGAGCCCGTCGTAGCCCCATGAGGCGGCGAGGCGTGCGACCTCCTCGAGCGGCAGGTCGGCCCACTGGCCGGTGAACAGGGTGATCGGTCGAGTCACTGGATCCTCCTTGATGCGTTCGTGACGTGGTTGCTCGTGTCGGGTTCAGGTGGTCGGCGTCCAGGTGCCGTTCGCCTGGGAGCTCTGCTCGACGGCGCCGAGGACGCGCTGCACCTGGAGCCCGTCGGCGAACGACGGGGTCGGCTGCACGCCCCCGGCGATCGCCTCGACGAAGTCCTTCGCCTGATGGGCGAACCCGTGCTCGTAGCCGAGCATATGACCGGCGGGCCACCAGGCGTCGAGATACGGATGCTCCGGCTCCGTGACCAGGATCTTCGTGAACCCCTGGCGGTCCGACGGTGCGGTGCGGTCGTAGTACTGCAGGGCGTTCATGTCCTCGAGGTCGAAGGCGACGGCGCCCCGCGATCCCGAGACCTCGATGCGGAGGGCATTCTTGCGCCCCGTGCTCATGCGGGAGGCGACGAACGAGCCGAGGGCACCGCCCTCGAAGCGTCCGGTGAACAGGGCGACGTCGTCGACGGTCACGGCACCGAAGCCGGCGCCCGCGGTGCCCGAGAGTCCGCTGCCCTCAGCGAGGAGCGGCCGCTCGGCGACCACGGTGTCGATGGTGCCGGCGACACCGGTGAGGCGCTGGCCGGTGATGAACTGGGCGAGGTCGATGGCGTGGGCGCCGATGTCACCGAGGGCGCCGGAACCCGCGTGCTCCTTCTGGAGGCGCCAGGCGAGGGGCGCGGACTCGTCGACGAGCCAGTCCTGCAGGTACTCGGCGCGCACGCTGCGCACGTCGCCGATGGCCCCGCGCGCGACCAGGTCCCGGGCGAACGTCGCAGCGGGAACCCGGCGATAGGTGAACCCGACCATGGCGAAGACGCCTCGGGCGGCGGCGCGTTCGGCGGCGGCGGCCATCATCTCGGCCTCGGCCACGGAGTTGGCGAGCGGCTTCTCGCAGAGCACGTGCTTGCCGGCCTCGAGGGCGGCGATGGCGATCTCGGCGTGGGAGTCGCCCGGGGTCACGATGTCGATGACGTCGATGTCATCGCGCGCGATCGCCGCGCGCCAGTCGGTGGAGGTGTCGGCCCATCCCCACTTCTCGGCGGCGGAGGCGACCGCGCCGCCGTTGCGGCCGACGAGCAGCGCCATGTCGGGGCTCGCCGGCAGGTCGAAGAACCGTGGCGCCACGCGCCACCCCTGCGAATGCGCGGCTCCCATGAATCCGTAGCCGATCATGGCTACCCGCATCGAGGTCATCGTTCTCTCTCTCATCGGCCTCGACGGGCCGGTCCGGGGCGGACGCCCGCGTCGCAGTGGCGACGCGGGCGTCCGCGGGTGGTGCGATGGCTCCCGATCGGTCGACCGGGCACCGCCGCGCTAGGAGGTGAAGGCGGTCGGCAGGTACGTGTCGACGTTGTCGGCCGTGACGACGGGCGCGTAGAGCACCACGCGGTTGGGCACGTCCTGCTCGACGAGGTCGCCGAGGGCCTTGTTCTGGGCGATGAGTCGCGCGAGCGCGACGCCGTCGGCACCCTGGGTCGACGGGTAGATGACCGTCGCCTCGAGCACGCTGTTGCCGGCCTTGATGGCCTCCATGGCGTTCTTCGAGCCGGCGCCGCCGACCATGAAGAACTCGTCGCGACCCGCGGCGTCGATCGCCGCGAGGACGCCGACACCCTGGTCGTCGTCGTGGTTCCAGATGGCGTCGATCTTCGGCGCGGCGGCCAGCAGCTGCGAAGCGGCGGCCTCACCGCCCTGGACCGTGAAGTCCGCGGCGACGCGGTTGCTCACCTCGAGCCCGCAGTCCTCGAGCGCATCGGCGAAGCCCTTCGAGCGGTCCTGCGTGAGCGGGAGCGAGTCGATGCCGGCGATCTCCGCGACGACGGCGTCGGGGTTGTCGCCGAGCTTCTCGCAGATGTAGGTGCCGGCGCTGACGCCCATGCCGTAGTTGTCGCCGAGCACGGTGGTGCGGGCGGCGAACGGGCTGGAGAACTCGCGGTCGACGTTGATGACCGGGATCCCGGCCTCCATCGCCTTGATCGCGACCTCGGTCAGCGCGGCGCCGTCGGTCGGCAGCAGCACGATGGCGTCGACGCCGTCGTTGATGAAGGTCTCGACCTGGCTGATCTGCAGGTTGGCGTCGTTCGTGCCCTCGGCGACGACGAGTTCGACGTCGTCGTACTTCTCGGCCTCGGCGATGGCGCCCGAGTTGATGGCGCCGAGCCAGCCGTGGTCGGCTGCGGGGCCGGAGAAGCCGATGGTGACGGTGTCACCGGACTCGCTGTTGTTCGCATTGTTGGTGGGGCCGCTGTTGCCCTCCTCGGCGCCGGCCGTGCAGCCGGTCACGAGACCGGCGACCACGAGGGCGCCGGCTGCGGCGAACATGCGCCGTCGGGTGCGCGCTGTGCGCATGTGTCCTCCAAATGTGAGTGATTCGCAGACGTGCCGGCGAGGATTCTCGACCCTGGCACGGCTGCCCCGGAGGGTAGCTCAGCCGCGTCGTCCGCGCTGACAACGTCAACGTAGCATAAGTGGCGTCTTGGTTGGCAACTTAAGTTTGTTCGTCGTCATAAATCGCCGACGCGCGGTCCGGCAGTCCTTATTCCGGCGGACGCCAGATCGTCGCCGTTTTCCTCCTTGTGAGGCTGGCCCAGAGCCGGGCGCATCTGTTATGTTCATCACATGATCAAAGGTGATAATCCAGCGTCATTACTTTCGATGCGCGGGATCACGAAGGCGTTCGCCGGAGTTCCCGCCCTCCGTGGCGTCGATCTCGACGTGGTCGCCGGCGAGGTGCACTGCGTACTCGGGCAGAACGGCGCCGGCAAGTCGACGCTGATCAAGGTCCTCGCGGGCGCGCATCAACCCGACGACGGCGAGATCATCTGGCAGGGGGAGCGGCGCGTCATCCCGAACCCGGTCGCCGCCATCGACATGGGCGTCGCGACGATGTACCAGGAGCTCGACGTCGTCGACGGCCTCACCATCGCGGAGAACATCTTCCTCGGCCACGAGCTCGCGACCGGCGGGGTGCTGCACCGGGCGCGCGCGGCGAAGACGACTCGCGACCTGCTCAAGCGGCTCGGCCACGGCGACCTCTCGCCGCATCGCGAGGTCGGCACGCTCTCCGCCGCCCACAAGCAGATCGTGAGCATGGCTCGCGCACTGTCGCACGACGCGAAGCTCATCATCATGGACGAGCCGAGCGCGGTGCTCGACGCCGAGGAGGTCAAGAACCTCTTCCGGGTCGTGCACGAGCTGACGGCCCAGGGCATCGCGATCATCTACATCTCCCACCGCCTCGAGGAGATCCGGCAGATCGGCGATCGCATCACCGTCATCAAGGACGGCTCGAGCATGGCCACCGGCCTCCAGGTCGCCGACACGCCGACGCCCGAGCTCATCCGACTCATGACGGGCCGCCACGTCGAGTTCGTCTTCCCGCCGCATCGCGACCTGCCGTCCGATGCGCCCGTGGTCCTCGACGTCACCGGCCTCGGACTGCGCGGCACCTTCTCCGACGTCACGTTCCAGGTCCGTGCCGGCGAGGTGGTCGGCCTCGCCGGTCTCGTCGGTTCCGGCCGCTCGGAGATCCTCGAGACCATCTACGGCGCCCGCCGCCCGACGGCGGGCACCGTGTCGGTGAGCGGCGCCCGGCTTCGTGCGGGATCCGTGAACTCGGCGGTCGGCGCCGGCGTCGGGCTCTCGCCGGAGGAACGCAAGAGCCAGGGCCTCCTCCTCGAGGAGCCCATCTTCCAGAACGTGACGCTCTCCTCCTTCGCCCGCTTCGCGCGCGGCGGCGTGCTGAACGAGCGCCGCGAACGCGCGGTCACCCGCGAGCAGATCGACGCGCTCGAGCTCCGACCGGCCGACCCCGACCGCATCACCGGCACGCTCTCCGGCGGCAACCAGCAGAAGATCATGCTCGCGCGCTGGCTCGTGCACGGCACGTCGGTGCTCCTGCTCGACGAGCCGACGCGTGGTGTCGACGTCGGCGCCCGCGCCGAGATCTACGCCCTCATCCGTCGCCTCGCCGACGCCGGCACTGCGATCGTCGTGGTGTCCAGCGAGATCGAGGAGGTCCTCGGACTCTCCGACCGCGTGCTCGTCATCGGCGACGGCCGCGTCCTCCACATCACCCCAGCCACCGAGATCGACGAGCACGGCGTGCTCGACCTCGTCATGAAAGGAACCGCCGCGTGAGCGAGCAATCCCCTGCACCCGCACCTGCGACCACGGTCATCGAGCCCAGCCAGAAGCCGTCCGGAGGTGTCGGGAGCCGCCTGCTGAGCGGCGCGGCCGGTCGCAACCTCGGCCTCATCATCGCGCTGCTCCTGCTCGTGGTCGTCGGATGGATCACCGCGGGCCAGACGTTCATGAACTTCGAGAACCTGCTGACGATCATCCGCTTCGCCTCGATCATCGGCGTCATCAGCATCGGCATGACCTTCGTCATCACAGCCGGCGGCATCGACCTCTCGGTCGGCTCCGTCATGGGTCTCGCGAGTGTCGTCGCCTCACTCACCTGGATCCAGACCGGCGCCACGCAGTCGAGCTGGCTGCTCATGGTGGTCGTCGCCATCGCGGTCGGCGGGCTCGCAGGCCTCGTCAACGGCATCGTGATCGCCTATGGCAAGGTGGTCCCGTTCATGGCCACCCTGGCCATGCTCGTGGGCGCCCGAGGGCTCGCCGAGCTCCTCTCCAACAAGCAGACGCAGATCGTCAGCGTCACGGGCTTCCTCGAGTTCTTCCGCGGGGACTTCCTCGCCATCCCGTGGCTCATCTGGATCTTCGTGCTCGCCGCCGTCGGCGGTTGGTTCCTCCTGGGCCGCACCACGTTCGGACGCCGCACGGTCGCGATCGGCGGCAACTTCGAGGCCACCCGCCTCGCGGGCATCCGCGTGAAGCGCCACCTCGTGTCGCTCTACGTGCTGGTCGGCCTCAGCGCCGGCATCGCCGCGGTCATGATCCTCGGGCGCACCACCGCCGGCACCTCCACCCACGGCCAGCTGTACGAGCTCGACGCCATCGCGGCGGTCGTCGTCGGTGGCACCCTGCTCGTGGGCGGCCGCGGCACGATCGTCGGCACCGTCCTCGGCGTGCTGATCTTCGCGACGCTGACGAACGTGTTCACGCAGAACAACCTCTCCACCTCGGTGCAGGCAGTCGTGAAGGGCATCATCATCATCGTGGCCGTGCTCCTGCAGCAGCGCTTCGCGTCACGCCCGGGTCGTTCGAGCTAGCCGCACCAACCCGCCCGCACGACGGCGCCCCGACGATCTCGCATCGTCGGGGCGTCGTCGCGTGCGCCGGTCGCGCCCGAGCCACGCCCCCAATCCACGGGCCATTCGCGCCTCGCGCACAGGAGCCGTCGCGGGCCCGGTGTTAGCCTGAGGCGTCTACCTTTCCGGAAGAGGGGTGGCGCTGCGTTCCGGGTCGCGCGTTACGGGTGCGACCCGGAACGCGCCGTTTTCAGCCGAGCCGCATCCCGGCGGATGCCGCCCCGCGACGTGCTCCTCTGGAGCCGATTCCCGACTCGCACCCTCAGGCATGATGGAGTCCGACTGCGTCCGGTCCGCGTGCCGCGTCGGCTCGCCTGCGTGGTCTCGCCTGCGTCGGGGTCGTCGAGACATGCGGAAAGCCCCGGTCCGCCTGTCGGCGAACCGGGGCTTCCGGATCGTGGCGCCCTACGGGAGTCGCTGCTGGATGTCGGCGATCACCGCCTCGGCCCCACGGATCACGAGGGCCGCCGCGTCGGCGTCGGTGCGGATTCGCGTCGGAGCCTTGTCGACGATGAACTGCAGCTTGCTGATCGCCGTCGTCGTGTCCCCGGCGGCCAGCGCCGCGTCGGCCTCCGCCAGCGTGTCGCCGAAGGACGCCTTCACGCCCTGCGTGATGCGCTGGTCGGCCTTGAGTGCCGCGAGCAGGTCACGGATGTCGTCCGTCGACGTCGTGAACGCCAGCTGGTCGAGCTCCACTCCACCGGTGCTGGTCACGTAGACCCGATCCGTGCCCTCGGGCACGCTCACGAGCGGCGAGGAGACCTCCTGCCAGCCGCCGCTCGTGTTCGCGACGTCGATGGTCAGGAACGGCTCGGCGTCGGGCGCACCCCAGTGCAGCGACAGCGTGCCCGTGCCGATGGCGCGAGCCTCGACGCCGGTGATGCCGATGAGGTTCACCGGGTCGTATGCCAGCCAGTCGCCCGCGTCGAACGAGATGACCTTGCGCACGCCGTGCGCCGTCGTGTCGTCGACGATCTGCGTGCCGCCGCTCGTGGCGTCGGCGTGCTCCGCCTGCAGTTCGCGCGGGTTGAGCAGCGTCACCGCGTCGCCCAGCAGGGCCGGGGCGGTCGCAGTGCCGGCGTCGGTGTACGACGCGCCGATCACACCGTAGATGTTCTCGGTCTCGCCGTGCCCCGCCTCGGACTGCGTCTCGATGGTGGCGGTGCATCCGGTGCCCGTGAAGAGCGGGTGGGCGTGGGTGTTGTCGTGGCCGAGGCCGTAGCTCCACAGCACCCGGCTGCAGTCGATCGTCTCCTCGGGGTCGGTGACCTTCACCTCGAAGGCGACCTGGTCGCCCCAGTCGGTGAACGAGCCGTTCTCAGGGGTGACGATCTCCACGATCGGAGCCGTGTTGCCGACGGTGATCACGACCGAGGTCAGGTTCACGCGTCCGCCGCTGTCGGTCACCCGCACGCGAGCCGTGTACTGACCGTCTTGCGTGTAGGTGTGGCTGATCTCGGCGGGTCCCTCGGTGAACGTGCCCGTGCCCTCGAGGTCCCACGCGAAGCTGAGTGCGAGGTCGTCGGGGTGGGTGCTGCCCGCCGCCGAGAAGTCGACCTCGAGCGGGCCGTGGCCCGACGTGACCGACGCGGTGAGGTCGGCGCGGGGACCCTTCGTGCCCACGGTGTAGTCGACGCGGTAGAGGCCGGCGTCCGGGTTCGGCCGGAAGAAGCCGTCGCCGTAGTCGAGGACGTAGAGCGAGCCGTCGGGGCCGAACTCGAGGTCCATCACGTTGTCCCACACGGGCATGCCCGCCGCGGTGAGGGCGGAGTTCGGCAGGAACTCCTGGATCTTCGTCACCTCGCCGTCGGGGTCCTCCTGGTCGAACACGAAGATCCGGTCGCGCGAGAACTCGGCCATGATCGGCTTGCCGCTCCAGTAGGAGGGGAACTTGGTCGCCGAGGTGTTCTCCTCGTCGTAGCGGTAGGTCGGGCCGCCCATCGGCGCCTGGCCGCCGCTGCCGAACTCGGTCCATGGCTGGTGGGTCGGCTGGTCGCCGTACCAGATCTGCGGTGCGGTGGCCGACGGCAGCTGCTGGAGGCCCGTGTTGTAGGGCGAGGGGTTCACGAGCGTGCCGGCGCAGTCGTACCAGCCGCGCACCGTGAGGGTCTCGTAGTCCCAGTTGCTGTAGTTCGCGTTCGGACCGTGGCAGTACGGCCAGCCGCCGTTCAGCGGCACCGTCGTGGACTGCCACTCGACATAGCCCATCGGGCCGCGCTGATCGTTGGCGGTTCCCGCGTCGGGGCCGTAGTCGCCCCACGTCAGCGCCGACGTCACCGGGTCGTAGTCGATCCGGAACGGGTTGCGAACGCCCATCACGAAGATCTCGGGACGTGCGCCGGTCGTTCCCGGTGCGAACAGGTTGCCCGCCGGGATGGTGTACGAGCCGTCGTCGTGCACGTCGATGCGCAGGATCTTGCCGCGCAGGTCGTTCGAGTTTCCGGCGCCGCGACGGGAGTCGAAGCCGGGGTTGAACCCGGCGCGGTCGTTCATCGGGGCGTAGCCGCTCGCGCCGGGTGCGCTCGCCGGGGTGTTGTCGCCCGTGGCGAGGAGCACGTTGCCGTCCTTGTCGAACGCGACGTCACCGGCCACGTGACAGCACTGGCCGCGCTGCACCTCGACCTTGATGATGGCCTGCTCGGTCGACAGGTCGAGCGAGCTCGTCTCGAAGTTCCACTTGAACCGGCTGAGCTGGTTGTAGCCCTTCCACTGGTCCCAGTAGCTCGCGTCGGCGCCGGCCGGCAGGCTGTTGGGCGCTGAACCGGTCGGCGTGGTCGCCGGGTAGGGCGCCGTCATGGTCCGGGGGGCGTAGTACAGGTAGACCCAGCCGTTCTCCTCGAAGTCGGGATCGAGGGTGATCGTCTGCAGGCCGTCCTCCGAGTTGGCGTAGACGTCGATCGTGTTGACCACCGTCGTCGTGCCCTGGGCGGGGTCGGTGAGGCGCACCTGGCCGCCGCGGGTGGTGTGGAGCACGCGGGAGTCGGGCAGCACGGCCATGTCGATCGGCTCGCCGACGTCCTTCGTCAGCGTGACCTTCTCGTAGTTGGCCCAGGTGGTGGCGGCGACCTCGTCGCCGTGGTCCTCGCCATCGTGGGCGGAGGCGGCTCCGGCGCTCAGGCTGAGCGAGGTCACCGCCAGGAGCCCGCTGAGCACGAGCGCGCCCAGGCGGATTCTGGATTTGGACATGGATGTCTCCTTGGAAGAGGGGTGCATGGATATGGGAATGCCCCGGGCCGGGTTACGGCCTGGCCCGGGGCAGTGGTACGACTAACCGCGCAGCGCGGCCATGCCGTCGTAGGCGACCTGTGCGAACTGCAGTGACTGGCCGGGGTTGGCGTTGCCGCCGGGCGCCGTGTCCTGCTCCCACATCGAGTTGTGGTAGCCCTTGGCGCCGATGCGCTGGAAGAACGTCGTGTAGTCGATGTCTCCCTGTCCGAACGGCACCATGTCGTAGCCGTTCGGCGTCGCGGTGTTGACCTTGCCGTCCTTGGTGTGGAACAGCGGGAACCGGGTGGTCTGCGCCGATACGACCCCGGCGGGGTCGAAGATGCTCTCGACGACGGTGCCGTCGGGCGCGGTGAAGCTGCGGTGCTTGTACTGCGCGACGTGAGCCCAGAAGATGTCCATCTCGAGGTAGACGTAGCTCGGATCGGTGTTCGCGAGGAAGTGCTCCAGGCGACGGACGCCGCTCGAGCGCGTCGGGCGACCGAGCGCGTCGAGCGGTCCGCTGTCGAGGAGGAAGCTGTACGCGATGTCGTGGTTGTGCGTGTACAGCTTGAGCCCGTGCGACGCCGCGCGCTCGCCGAAGAAGTTCCACCGCTCGGCGGCGAGTTCCCAGTCGGCGACGTAGGCGCTGCCGGTCGGGTCGCTGCCCGTGCCGATATGCCCGAAGCCGAGGATGTTCGCGACCTCGCACTGCGCGTCGAACTGCGCGATGGTGGCATCGCTGATCGTCGACGGGATCGAGCCGTGGTTGCCCTCGGCCTCGAGTCCGTTGTCGTCGAGCCAGGTGCGCAGCAGCTGGGCGCCGGCGACGTTGTTGACGTTCCCGCCCTCGGCGTTGGCATGCTGGCCGTAGCCGGCGAACTCGATCTGCTTGTACCCGATCCGGGACAGCTCCTGGAAGACCTCCTTGAAGCCCGACGCGAGGTCGGTCGTGTTCGGGTCGCGCGAGATGGCATCCCGAACGGTGTAGAGGATGATGCCGCGCTTGCCGGGAGGCAGCAGCACGCCGTTGCCTCCGGCTTTCACCGCACCAGCGGCTGCGGCTGCGGCGGCGCCGCGGGTGGCGGCGTGGGCGGGGCCACCGCCGAACGCGGCGGCGCCGAGCGCGGCGGCTGCGGCCATGCCCGTCGTCGCGGCGAGCAGCTGCCGCCGCGAGAGGCCGAGCTTGCGGCCGAGCTCGGGGTTGTCGTCGCGATCGATCAGATCGTCCATGATGCTCCTTTGCATGAAGAGGGGTGTGTCGAGACCTGACCCGACGCCACGTCGCGTCGCACCGGGACCGAGTCTCGGAACGGGCGCGCGAAGGCCTGGTTCACACCGGTCTTCGCGCTCCCAGCCCGCGTGGAGGCGGAGCCCCCCCGCGCGCTTCTCTCGAACGCTACGGCACAAATTGCAAATAGGTCAAGCGAAAGCCGGGAGCGCGACATTAATCTTTAGTCAGTTGTCCGTCATAAGTCTGAATCGTTGAAAAATGCCTGATCAGGTCAGGCGGATCACTTGGCCGCGCGCTCGTCCGCGGCACTCGCGACGGGCGTGTCGGAGGATGGGGCGCTGCCGTCGTCGCGGATCTCGGTCTTCAGGATGCGCATCGACTGACCCAGTGACCGCGCCAGTTGGGGAATCTTGGGAGCGCCGAAGAGCAGCAGGATGATGGCGATGACGATGACGGCGTGCCAGCCGTTGAGGTTCGCGAACATGTTTCCTCCATGAGTGCAGGCTGGACGCCTTCGGCGCCCTTGACTCTCGCCAGACTAATCACAACGCATGTCAGAAGTCGACCGTCGAGACCAGAGCTTCGGTCGATTCGCGTGAATTAGTGGCCTACTTCGCGAGGGTGCGCGCGAGCGCCAGTGCCTCCTTCGGCGACACCTCGGGCAGGTACGCCCTGCCGATGGCGACGCCGATCGCAGGCAGCGCGAGCGGGTCGGGATACGCCATCGAGATGGTCTCGTAGTCGGGGTTGAACTTGGCCTTGAATCGGAACAGCGATGAGAAGCCGTAGGCCGGCTCGAGCGTGCGGGCGAGGAACTCCAGGAGGCGGGTCATCCCCGTCGGGTCGGGTGCCATCTCGCCCGGCGCCAACGGCTTCGATGCGAGCGGGGCGCCCGACAGACTCAGCACCTCCGCACCGATGTCCTTCATGTGCAGCGCCGCCGACGCGATCAGGAACTCCATGATCCCGTTCATGCTGTCGTCGGACCGGCGCATGAAGTCGATGGTCCAGCCGACGACCTCGCCGTCGCGGTACACCGGCAGCCAGCTGGTGATGGCCTGCACGCGCCCGTCGGGAGCCATAGCCAGCATCAGGCGCACGTCGGGATCCTTCAGCTCGGCCATCCCGCCGAGGGTGAACCCCATCTCGGGCAGCTCCTTCTCGGAGACCCACTCCTCGGAGATCGCGTTCACCTGCGCGACCGTGGCGAGCGGGAGGGCATCCCACGTGGTCCACACCGTGGTCATGCCCTCCTTGATGCCGCGGTTCAGGGCCTGCCGCACCTTCTGCCACGGCTTGCCCGTCAGTTCGAGCCCGGTGGTGCGCACGAGCGTCTCCTCGCCCACCGACATGTGCTGCCAGCCCAGCTCCTCGAACACGGGCAGCACCCGAGGATGCACGCTGTAGAAGACGGGTACCCAGCTGTTCGCGTCGCAGAACGCGGCGAACTCGCGAACCACCCGCCCCGCGGCATCCGCTGCGCAGATCGGGTCGGAGGTCGTGATCGCGACGCCGTTGATCACGCGATAGGCCACCACCGACTGCCGGTCGTCGCCGAACCAGTAGAGGTTGCCGGGCCACGTCGCCATGAAGCCGAGCGTTCCGCCGCCGTGACGGCGGATGAGCGCCCGAGCGCGGAGACGGTCGGCGAAGCCCATCTCGGCGTCGGCCTGGCGCATCAGGATCACCGCGGCGACGAGGAACACGGCCCAGAAGACGGGGCCGACCGCCTGGTAGAGCACGCTCGTGAGGTCGTGCCCCGGGAGCACGATGGGGTCGACCACGGCGAGGAAGTGGGGCGGCACGAAGCGCTTCACCGTGTCGATGAGCAGGTCTGCCGGTGACGCCGCCGGCCAGTACTCGTCGATGGTGATCAACCCGACCACGTAGTAGACGACGGCGAGCGACAGGAACGTCGCGCCGACCGTCACCACGAACCGGGCGACGGCCGCGCGTGGCGCGCGGATCCGGAAGTGCCGCCGGGTCACGACGAGCATCACGATGATGCCGACCGGCAGGGCGAGCACCGCGAGGGCCCAGACGACGAGCTCGCCGAGGTCGAACACCGTCCAGGTCCCGTCCTCGACGTCGGCCGTCGTGACCGTGACATCGAGCGCCGTGCGCGCGAAGACGATGATCGCCGCGTTCACCGCGATGGCCAGCCACCACGCGAAGCGCCGGCCGTTGTGCAGCCCCCAGGCGGCCAGGAGGAGGAGCAGCACGGGCACGAACGACAGCACGAACATGCCGGGGCCCTGTGCGCTGAGGATCGCGAGCTGCCGCACGCACGCATCGGCCGCCTCCGCCGTCGTCACGGTGCACTGCGAGATCACGGCGTCGAGGTCGACGGCGCCGTCGTCGAAGAGGTAGGAGCCGAACGCGAACGGGGTCAGGTCGCTGCGGTTCACGAATGCGACGACCGGGCCGATCGCCGTCACCGCCACCACGGCCGCCACGAGGGTCCGGGTCTCGGCGTGCGAGCTGCGCCGTGCCCGCAGCGTCGACGCGTCGCCGGTGAGCAGTGCGCCGAGGAACAGCCCGGCGACGGCCGCGATCAGCCGGTACGCGTTCGACGAGTCCCCGTCGTAGAGCACGAACACGAGGATCGCGGAGAACGTCACGATGCGGATGCGCCGACGCCAGAGCACCCCCATGAACGCGGTCGCCGTGATGAGTGCGCCGACGATGCCCGCCAGCGGATCGAGCGTCAGGTCGGCCGCGGTGCCGGCCGCCCACCACTCCCCGGCGAGGGAGCCGACCCACTGCAGGCAGGTGCCCAGTGCGACGCCCACGACGCCCGTCACGGCGAACGCGACGATCGCGCGCCAGGTGCCCATCCTGCGCTCCGCCACCCCGAGCAGCACGATCGACGCGATCACGCCGAAGACCAGCTGGAACGGGTCGAACGGGATGACCAGCGCGGTCGCGACCGTCCACCACCGCCCGCCGTCGAGCGTCGTGGTCACGCCCGCCGCCCACGCCTGCGCCGTGGCATCCGTCGCCGGTCCCGTGGCCGTCCCCGTCGCGATCGCCGTGACGACCAGCACCACCGCGAGCGCGATGCTGAAGGGCACGCGACGGATGAACGCGGCGATCGCCTCGCCCGTGGAGCGCAGGCGTCCTGCCGGCTCGACGTCCGTCGAGTCGTGAGAAGTCCCGGTCACGGCACCGCCAATCCGAGTCGTGGGTACAGCACCTCGAAGCCCGAGTCCAGCCCGCCGAGGAGCCCGCTGACGCCGTGGTCGGCGTCGGGCAGGCTGACGAAGGTGGTCGCCATGCCGGCCGCCGTCGCGGCATCCGCCAATCGCTGCGCGCCGGGGGCGAAGGTGCCGTCGTTCGCGCCGACCGTGAAGACGGCGGTCGTGTCGGGGTACGGCGCCTTCGAGGCCATGATGTTCGCGGGCTTCACCGCGTCGTACGCGGCCTGGTCGCCGCGGAAGATCGAGGTGAGCACCTCGTCGGGGCGCTCGGCGCCCGCGTACTCCACCGGCGAGACGGCGAGCACGTTGCCGAAGGCCTCGGGGTACTTCGCGCCGAAGTACGCCGCGCAGCCGCCGCCGTTGGAGTAGCCGGCGACCGTCGTGTACTTCGCACCCTGCAGCACGTCGAGGTGCTGCCTCGCCCACGGCAGCACGTCCTGCATGACGTACGTCTCCACCTTGCCGAGGTCGGTGTCGAGGCAGAGCGGGTCCTCGGCCGGATCGCCCAGCTGGTCGACGACGAGCGCGATCGGCGCCAGCCCGTTGTTCTTCGCCGCGTACTCGTCGAGCACCTGGCCGATGAATGAGGCGTCGGGATCGCCCGGCTGTCCCATCATCATGATCACGAGCGGCAGGCCCGGGGCGTCGTCGACGAGCGCCGCCGGCGGCAGGTAGAGCTGCGGCGGTCGCGCGTCGAAGCCCGAATTCGTGTTCGGGATGCCACCGGCCGGGGTGCCGATGCGTCCGGCCTCCGGCATGTCCGCCGGCGGCACCCAGGTGCTCGCGATCGGCTCCACCGGGTCGGGGCTCGGGGTCGCCTCAGGATCGTCGAGGTCGATCACGCCCGCCGTCGAGACGCCCATCAGCGAGCCGAGCGTGCGGTTCAGGCCGTACGACGCGTTGATGCCGAGCAGCGCCGTGATGGCGAACACCGGGATCGCGAGCAGCGCGATGAGCTTGCGCCACCACCGCGAGTACCAGAGGTTCCAGATCGCGAGCGTGCACGCGGCGAACGCCCCCGAGACCCACCACCAGGTCGCCTCGTTCACCGGGCCGCCGACCACATCGAGCACGTTCACCGCGGTCCACAGCGCCCCGGCGCCGACGATGGCACCCACGATGAGGAGCACGATCACCGTCAGCACCCACGACCAGCCGGGTCCGCGGCCGAGGAGGTAGAGGAACATCGCCGCGGCCAGCACGTACCACGTGATGAGGAACGGCCCCTCGATCACGTTGATGCGGAGCACGAGATCCCACATCCACGCCCCCTCCGCCCGCGGTCGGTTGCGCCACAGCGTAGCCCCGGCACGGCGGCCCACGCGGGTGCCCCGCTGCATCCGGTCGACGCGGATGCGGCAGGGCCGCGCCCGTAGGATGGAGGCACCGTTCTCGTTCCCGGGCGCTCGCCCGAATCACCGACCATTGGAGCCACCGTGGCCGCACCCAGCCGTCTCGAATCCGTCATCGCCCTCGCCCAGCACCGGGGCTTCGTCTTCCAAGCCGGCGAGATCTACGGCGGTTCGCGATCCGCATGGGACTACGGGCCCCTCGGCGTCGAGCTGAAGGAGAACATCAAGCGCCAGTGGTGGCGCTACATGGTCACGCGCCGCGACGACGTCGTCGGCCTCGACTCGAGCGTCATCCTGCCCAAGCAGGTGTGGGTGGCATCCGGTCACGTCGGCGTGTTCACCGACCCGCTCGTCGAGTGCCTGCACTGCCACAAGCGGTTCCGCGAAGACCACCTGCTCGAGGCGTTCGAGGAGAAGAAGGGCCGCGTGCCAGAGAACGGCATGGGCGACATCGTCTGCCCGAACTGCGGCACCCGCGGCCAGTGGACCCCGCCCCGCGACTTCAACATGATGCTGCAGACCTACCTCGGCCCCGTGCAGGACGAGTCCGGCTTGCACTACCTGCGCCCCGAGACCGCGCAGGGCATCTTCACGAACTTCGCCAACGTGCTGCAGGCCGCGCGCATGAAGCCCCCGTTCGGCATCGGCCAGATCGGCAAGTCGTTCCGCAACGAGATCACGCCCGGCAACTTCATCTTCCGCACGCGCGAGTTCGAGCAGATGGAGCTCGAGTTCTTCGTCGAGCCCGGCACCGACGACGAGTGGTTCCAGTACTGGGTCGACTACCGGTGGAACTGGTACATCGACCTCGGGGTCGACCCCGAGAACCTCCGGCTCTTCGAGCACCCCAAGGAGAAGCTCTCGCACTACTCGAAGCGCACGATCGACATCGAGTACCGCTTCGGCTTCACCGGTGGCGAGTGGGGCGAGCTCGAGGGCGTCGCGAACCGCACGGACTTCGACCTGTCGACGCACTCCGAGCACTCCGGCAAGGACCTGTCGTACTTCGACCAGTCGAAGAACGAGCGCTGGACCCCCTACGTGATCGAGCCCGCGGCGGGCCTCACCCGCTCGCTCATGGCGTTCCTCGTCGACGCGTACCACGTCGAGGAGGTGCCGAACGCGAAGGGCGGCACCGACTCCCGCACCGTGCTCAGGCTCGACCCGCGCCTCGCTCCCGTCAAGGCCGCGGTGCTCCCGCTCAGCCGCAACGAGCGCCTCTCGCCCCTCGCCCGCGAGGTCGCCGCGTCACTGCGCCAGCACTGGAACGTCGACTTCGACGACGCCGGGGCGATCGGCCGCCGCTACCGACGCCAGGACGAGATCGGCACCCCCTACTGCGTCACGGTCGACTTCGACTCGCTCGACGACAACGCCGTCACCGTGCGCGACCGCGACACCATGGGCCAGGAGCGCGTGCCGATCGCCGAGCTCGAGGGCTACCTCGCGTCGCGCCTGATCGGCGCGTAGCCCGCGCCGTCGCAGGTCGCCGGCTCGCGCCGGACGCGCGTTCGCGCCCGCTCCGCTCGCGCGGCATCCGCTCGAGGGCTGCTCAGGCGAACGGGCGCTATTCAGGACGGACGTCGCGATCAGTGCCTGAATCGCGGCCGAATGCCTGAATCGAGCCTGCTGGAGGTGGAGGTCGGCGCGGACAGGCGGGCCCGGACCATCGGCCCGGCTCGGCGACGCTATCGCGGTGCGGACTCGCCGGCCTCTGCGGCAGCGCCCGAGTACCGGGCCGTGCTCGCGCGGACCACCAGCTGGGCGGCGACGTCGGTCGACGTCGGTGCCGCCGTCGGGTCGTCGATGCGGCGGAGCAGGTGCTCGACCGCGAGCGCCGCGATCTCGCCGAACGGCTGCGCCACCGTGGTGAGCGCGGGGCTGCAGTACGCGGCCAGCGCGATGTCGTCGACGCCGACGACCGAGAGGTCCTCGGGCACCCGCCGGCCGAGTTCGTGCAGGGCGCGGATGACGCCGAACGCCATCTCGTCGCTCGCGACGAACACGGCGGTGGCCTCGGGGATGCGGCCGAGCAGCAGGCCGGCCTGGTATCCGGATTCGGGTGACCAGTCGCCGTGCAGCAGGGGCGGCGCATCGCGGCCGGCCGCGTCGAGCGCCGACCGCCATCCGGCGGTACGACCCGTCGAGTCGAGCCATTCGTCGGGGCCGGCGACGTGCCAGACGGTGGGATGGCCGAGCTCGAGCAGGTGCTCGGTCGCGAGGCGGCCGACCTCGAACTGGTCGATGGCGACGACCTCGCTCGAGTCCGTTCGCGAACCGTCGATGGTCACGGTCGGGATGCGGCGGGCGATGGCCTCGACGGCGTCGGTGCCGGTGGGAACGGGGACGACGAGCACGATGCCCTCGACCGACTGCTGCTCGAGACGGGTCATCGCCGCGGCGATCGCGGCCGGATCGGGTGAGCTCGCGGTCGAGATGTTCACGGCGTAGCCGGCGCGGCGGGCGGCCGATTCGACGCCGTGGGTGACGGCCGACCCCGAGTAGTCGATGGTCGGCAGCACGACCACGCCGATCGTGCGGGTGCGACCCGAGGAGAGGGCGCGCGCCGCGCTGTTCATGCGGTAGCCGAGCACGTCGACCGACGCCAGGACGCGGGCCCGGGTCGCGGGCTGCACGTTGGGGTGGCCGCTGAGCACGCGGGAGACCGTTTGCGCCGAGACCGCCGCGTGCGCCGCGACGTCGGCCATGCTCGGAGTGCGCTCGCGACCGGTCGCGTCGAGTCGACGGGTGTTGGACATGTCGATGCCTC
Organism: Agromyces sp. 3263; assembly: GCF_031456545.1. NCBI lineage: Bacteria > Bacillati > Actinomycetota > Actinomycetes > Micrococcales > Microbacteriaceae > Agromyces > Agromyces sp. 3263. Next base: position 1,476,134 of record NZ_JAVDUV010000001.1, on the reverse strand, counting down.
CTCTCGCGGTGCTAGCGGAAACATGTTATCGCCATTCACCATTGATGTTGGCGCGGAAATCTTGGCAAGCCGGACTTGTTATCGCTAACAAGGTGTGGCACCATCGGAACGCGCCCCGCAGCCTCTGCACCCGAGACCGCGCCGGGCCTGGTTCGTTGCACGACGCATTCCGCGCTCATTCAAAGGAGAGGCAGCAGTGAAGAAGACAGTCATGCGCACCGTGGGGATCACCGGTGCCCTGGGCATCGGCCTGGCACTCGCCGGATGCTCCGGTGCCGCCGGGTCGGCGGACACCGGCCCGTCCGAGGTCACGTTCTGGGGCTGGGCCCCCGGTTACGCCGATGCGGTCGACGCGTACAACGCCGCCCAGGACGACGTCGTCGTCACCTACGAGGAGGTCTCCCCGGGCAGCCAGGGCGGCTACGACAAGATGCTCAACGCGGTCACCGCCGGCAACGCGCCGTGCCTCGCGCAGGTCGGGTACGAGACGCTCACGAGCTTCGCGGCGCAGGGCGCCCTCGAGGACGTGGCGGAGTTCGCCGCCGACAGCGAGGGCGAGTTCACGCCGGCGACGTGGTCGGCCGTGAGCATCGGCGACGCGGTCTACGGCGCTCCCGTCGACCAGGGTCCGATGGCCCTGTTCTACAACAAGGAGGTGTTCGACTCCCTCGGCATCGCCGTGCCGACCACGTGGTCCGAGTACCAGGCCGCCGGCGAGCAGCTCAAGGCTGCGGGCAAGTACCTCTCGGCGAGTTACCTGAACTACGACTACGCCGGGTTCGACTGGCAGGCCGAGGCGCCCTGGTTCGCGGTCGACGGCGACAGCTGGAACGTCTCGATCGACTCCGACGCGGGTCAGGAGGTCGCCGCCTACTGGCAGGGCCTCACCGACGCCGGCCTCATCAGCCCCGCCCCGATGTGGGACCAGTCCTGGTACACCGGCCTCGGTGACGGCTCCATCGCGACCCACGTCGGCGCGGTCTGGATCGCCGGCGTCCTGAAGGGCAGCGCCGCAGACGGCGCCGGCAAGTGGGCGGTCGCCCCGATGCCGCAGTGGAACGCCGGCGACGACAAGGTCGGCAACGTCGGCGGCTCGGCGACGGCCGTGCTCGAGGGCTGCGACGACCCGGCGGCGGCGTGGGACTTCGCGCACTGGATGAGCACGGATGCCGACGCGTACTCGGGTCTCGTCGAAGCCGCCGCGCTCTACCCGGCCGCGACCGACCTGCTCGACCTGCCGGCGCTGACGGAGCCCGACCCGTACTTCGGCGACCAGGTGATCTTCGACGTGTTCGCCGAGGCCTCCCCGCACGTGACCACCGGCTGGACCTGGGGTCCGAACATGCCCGAGGCGGTCGGCTTCCTCGACGACGGGCTCGGTAAGGCCTGGTCGGGCCAGGGCACGTTCGCCGATGCGCTGACCGGAACCCAGCAGCAGACCGTCGACGCCCTCGAGGCGCAGGGCCTCTCGGTCTCGGAGTAGCCTCCACGATCCTCCCGGGCCGGGGCGACGACCTCGCCGCTCCGGCCCGCACGAACCGCCACCATCCCACCCAGCGCAGGACGACATGGTCACCACATCCACACGGGCGGTCACGACCGCCGACACCGGGTACCGGACCCGCCCGCCCGGGAGCGCCCGCCGCCGTGGTGCGTCGCCCAGCGTTGCGACGCCCGGCGGCGTGACACCGGGCGGCGCGGCCCCCGGCGGCGCGGCTCGCGGGCGGGGCGCAGGCCGCTGGCGCACGCCGATGCTCTTCCTGCTGCCGTTCGGCGTGCTCTTCGTGGCGATGTACCTCGTGCCGATCGCATTCGCCTTCGTGCAGAGCCTGTTCACGCTGCAGCGCTCCGGCCTCGGTCTCGAGGCGCCGACGCTCGAGTTCACGCCGATCGCGAACTACACCCGGCTGCTCGGCGACGGCGAGTTCCTCGCCTCGTTCGGGCGGGTCGCGCTCTTCGGCCTCGTCCAGGTGCCGCTCATGCTCGGCATCGCGCTCGGGCTCGCACTCCTGCTCGACTCCCGCTCCGCCCGGGGCAAGGGCTTCTTCCGGCTCGCCGCGTTCCTGCCCTACGCCGTGCCGGGGGTCATCGCCGCGGTGATGTGGTCGTTCCTCTACTCGCCGGTGACGAGCCCGATCAACACCTTCCTCGAGAACACCTTCGGCGCCTCCATCCCGTTCTTCGCGCCCGAGCTCGTGCTCTGGTCGATCGCGAACATCGTGACGTGGGGATGGACGGGCTACAACATGCTCATCATCTACTCCTCGCTGCAGACCATCCCCGCCGAGACGATCGAGGCCGCCCGCCTCGACGGTGCCGGGCCGATGCGCATCGCGTGGAGCATCAAGATCCCCATGGTGCGACCGGCGCTGGTGCTCACCACCGTCTTCTCGATCATCGGCTCGGCGCAGCTCTACAACGAGCCGACCGTGCTGAAGGCCATCTCGGGCGGCGCCATCAGCAACACGTTCACCCCGCTCATGGCGGCCCAGGCGCAGGTGACAGCACAGAACTACCCGTATGCGGCGGCGCAGTCGGTCGTGCTCGCCCTCGTCGTGGGCGTGATCTCGTTCACGTTCTTCAAGCTCACGAATCGAGGCGAACGATGACCGCTCCGACCCTGGTGTCGGCCGATCGGCCGCCCCGGACGGATCAGGATGCCTCGCGCCAGCGCAGCTCGGACCGCGACGCGAACCTCGCGTCCAGGCTCGGCGTGTTCGCGCTGCTCGGCCTCTCGGCGCTCTACTTCATCGTGCCGATCTGGTGGCTCGTGGTCGCCGCGACGAAGCCGGCCGGCCGCCAGTTCTCGGAGCCGGGCCTCTGGTTCGACGGCTTCGGCCTGTTCGACAACATCGCGCTCGTGTTCGGCTCGGCCGACGGCATCTTCGGCCGGTGGATGCTCAACAGCGTGTTCTACGCGGGCGTCTCGGCGATCGTCGGCACGCTGCTGTCCGCCCTGGCGGGGTACGCCCTGGCGAAGTACGAGTTCCGCGGGCGCGGGGTCGTCTTCGGCGTCATCCTGGCCGCCGTCCTCATCCCGAAGGTGATGTTCACCCTGCCGCTGTTCCTGATGTTCAACCAGGTCGGGCTGCTCAACAACCCGCTCGCGGTGCTGCTGCCGAGTGTGGTGAGCCCCTTCGGCGTGTACCTCGCACGGGTCTTCGCCGCCCAATCGGTGCCCGACGAGCTCATCGAGGCCGGCCGAATCGACGGCGCGGGGGAGTTCCGCATCTTCTTCTCGATCGGCGTGCGAATCATGTCGCCGGCGCTCGTGACGATCTTCCTGTTCCAGTTCGTCGAGGTCTGGAACAACTTCCTGCTCCCGCTGATGGTGCTGAACGACAGCTCCCTGCAGCCGGTCACCGTCGGCCTCGTCACCTGGGCCGGCAGCAACGGCCAGGTGCCCGCCGGCACCGTGGTCGTCGCGGCCCTGCTGTCGGTCGTGCCGCTCATCATCGCCTTCCTCGGCCTGCAGCGGTTCTGGCGCGCGGGCCTCACGGCGGGGGCGGTGAAGTGAGCGAGACGATCGTCGAAGCCACCCCGACGAGCGCCCTGACCGTCGTCGACGGCGGCTTCCTCCGTCACGGCCGTCCCCACCGCATCCTCTCGGGCTCGGTCCACTACTTCCGGGTGCACCCCGACCTCTGGCGCGATCGGCTCGAGCGGCTTGCCGCGCTCGGCCTGAACACCGTCGACACCTACATCGCGTGGAACTTCCACGAGCGGCGCCGCGGCGAGCTCGACTGGACCGGATGGCGCGACCTCGCGCGCTTCCTCGAGATCGCGGCCGAGGTCGGCCTCGACGCGATCGTGCGTCCTGGCCCGTACATCTGCGCCGAGTGGGACAACGGCGGCTTCCCCGCCTGGCTGTCGGGTGCGCCCGGCATGCGGCTGCGGTCGAGCGATCCGGCCTACCTCGCCGCGGTGAGCACCTGGTTCGACCAGCTGCTCCCGCGCCTCGCACCACTGCAGGCGTCGAGCGGCGGGCCCGTCGTGGCCGTGCAGCTCGAGAACGAGTTCGGCAGCTACGGCGACGACGCCGACTACCTCTCGTGGCTGCACGACCGCCTCGTCGCGGGCGGCGTGACCGAGCTGATCTACACGGCCGACGGCCCGACCGACCTCATGCAGGACGGCGGAAGCGTTCCGGGCGTGCTCGCGACGGCGACCTTCGGCTCGCAGGCTCCGCGTGCAGCGGCGCTGCTGCGCGATCGTCGCGCCGGCGAGCCCTTCGTGTGCGCCGAGCTCTGGAACGGATGGTTCGACCACTGGGGCGATCCGCATCACGTGCGCACGCCCGAGGGCTCGGCGGCGGTCGTCTCGGACATCCTCGCCGCGGGCGGCTCGCTCAGCCTCTACATGGCGCACGGGGGCACCAACTTCGGCCTCTGGTCGGGCGCGAACCACGACGGCGCGCGCCTGCAGCCCACGCAGACGAGCTACGACTCGCACGCACCGGTCGCCGAGAACGGTGCGATCACCGAGAAGTTCCGCCGCATCCGCGACGTGCTCGTGCGCGAGACCGGCGCCCTGCCGCCCGCCGCGCCCCCGACTCCGCCGGTCCTCCCGGCCGCGTCCCTGGCGGTCGTGCCCCTCGCCGGACTCCTGCATGCGCTGCGGCGCGGGGGGGACGAGGTGCACGCGGCGCATCCGCCGACCTTCGAGGAGCTCGGCCTCGACGCCGGGCTCGCCCTCTACCGGTCTCGGCCGATCGTGCCGCGCGGTGGGGCCCTGCTCACTGTGCGGGGGCTGCGGGACCGCGCGACCGTGTTCGTCGACGGCATCCGCGTCGCCGTGCTCGACGCCGAGCAGGCGGCCGCCGGCGTGCGGATCCCGGGCGAAGGCGCCGCCGTCGAGCTCGAGCTCCTCGTCGAGAACCAGGGCCGCATCAACTACGGGCCGCTGCTCGGCGAGGGCAAGGGCATCCTCGGCGGGGTGCAGCTCGATCGCCGGCTCGTGCAGCGCTGGTCGACCCGCGCGCTCCCGCTCGACGAGTGGGGCGAGCAGGAGCTCGCACAGCTCGCGCGACGTGACGAGCGCAGGATGTCGCATCCGGCTCAGGACGACCTCGGGGATTCCGTCCTGACGAGCGGGCGTTCGCCTGAATCGGCGATGGGTGGGGGCGTCGGCGCCGGCGAGCACGCCGACACGGGTGCCGACGCATCCGCCGGACTGGCGACCGCGACCCTCGTGATCGACGAGCCCGCCGACACGTTCCTGGCGTTCCCCGGCTTCGGCAAGGGGTTCGCCTGGGTCAACGGGTTCCTCCTGGGCCGCTACTGGGAGATCGGGCCGCAGGCGACCTACTACGTGCCCGCCCCGCTCCTGCGTGCCGGCGAGAACACCATCACCGTGCTCGAGCTCGAGCGACTCGGCGATGCCGTCGAGCTGCGCGAGCGGGCCGAGCTCGGACCGGAGCAGGAGTACATCGAGACCTTCGACTGAACTGCGCCGTCGGCGCAGGTCGAACTGGACGCGTCGCTTCGACGCGGGAATGGAGACGAAGATGCCTTCATCACGCCCCCCGGGCCGCCTCTGGCGACTCGGACTCGCGTGCGCGGTCGCCGGCGGAGTGCTCGTGCCGCTTGCGGCGACGCCGGCCGTCGCGGCACCGGCCACGGCCGACCTGTTCACGACCCCTGCGCCGGGCGCCTCCTTCGGCCTGCGCAGCAGCGACCTCGCGGTCACGGCCGACGCCGCGTTCCCCCAGGTGGCGACGTACACCGACCGCGACTCCGGCTCGGTCATGCACGGCAACGACGTCACGATCTCGACGGTGACGATCAACGGCACCTCGCAGCCGGTCGACGTCGTCTCGCGCGCCGACGGCGACGGCGCCGCCGAGTACGTGCTGACGCCGACGGGCCTCGAGGGCGTGTCGATCGAGGTGCGGCTCTCGGTCGAGGGCAACGTCGTCACGATCGGGGTGACGAGGATCGTCGACCCCGACGGCGTCGTGAAGACGCTCCAGATCCCCGATCATCGACTCGTCACGGTCTCGTCGACCGAGGCCGGCGCGGCGGTCGCGGCGGCGAACCTCTCGGTCGACCGCAATGTGTCGGGCGACGTCTTCCTGCCCGTCACACCCGAGACGGCGGTCGACGCGGCTCCCAGGGGATCCAACGCGATCATCGCGAACACCGGCGAGCTCGCCGCGGCCTTCGCGACGAACGCGCTCTACGACGACTCGTCGGGGCCGAGCTCGAAGGACGCCGGCAACTTCTGGCGGCAGGCCGTCTCCGACGGCGACGGCGGGGTCGAGGTCGGCATCGCGAGCGGTCCCTGGCTCTACCGGGCGGCGCGGTCGGATGTCACCGAGGAGCTGCCCTGGGTCAAGGTGGCGATCACGGCCGACGCCAACGACGACGACCTCGTCGACTGGCAGGACGGCGCGATCGCGATGCGGGAGATCCGCGTCGCCCCCAACAAGGGCGACCAGACCCCCGAGAACGTCATCACGCACATCCCCTTCAACTTCGCGTCGCAGGCGACGCATCCGTTCCTGCACACCCTCGACGACGTGAAGCGCATCGCGCTGAACACCGACGGACTCGGCCAGGTCGCCATGCTCAAGGGGTTCACGAGCGAGGGCCACGACTCGGCCAACACCGACTACGGCGACAACTTCAACGAGCGCGCCGGGGGACTCGACGAGCTGAACGCGGCCGTGAAGGCGGGGAAGAAGTGGAACGCCTCGTTCGGCGTGCACCTGAATGCGACCGAGATCTACCCCGAGGCGAACGCGTTCAGCGACGAGCTCGCCGACGAGAAGGCCAAGGGCTGGAACTGGCTCGACCAGTCGTACTACATGGACCAGCGCTACGACGTGGTCTCGGGTGAGCTCGACCGGCGCATCGGCGAACTGGCCGACGCGACCGACGACAACCTCGACTTCGCGTACATCGACGTCTACTACCAGTACGGCTGGCTCGCGCAGCGCCTGCAGGACTCGCTCGTGGACCACGGATTCCGTGTCGGCTCCGAGTGGGCCGACAAGCTGTCCGAGAACAACACGTGGTCGCACTGGGCCAACGACGAGAACTACGGCGGCGCGACGAACAAGGGCGTGAACTCGCAGATCCTGCGGTTCGTGAACAACACGCAGGCCGACGTCTGGAACCCCGACGCCAGGCTCGGCACGAGCCACATCGTCGAGTTCGAAGGCTGGACCGGGCAGAACGACTTCCCGGCGTTCCTCGAGAACGTGTGGGTCGCCAACGTGCCGACCAAGTTCCTGCAGCACCACGAGATCCTGAGGTGGACGGCTGACCGCATCGACCTCGAGGACGGGGTGAGCGTCAGCGGCACCAGCGCCGAGGACCGGTCGATCACGGTCGACGGCACCGAGGTGCTGCGCGGCGGCGCCTACCTGCTGCCGTGGTCGTCGAAGCCGGGCAAGGACGCCGACAAGCTGTACCACTTCAACCCCGCGGGCGGGCAGACCACCTGGCACCTCACGGGCGACTTCGCCGAGGCGAGCAGCCTGCAGCTCTTCTCGCTCGGCGACGCCGGACGCACCAAGGTCGCCGACCTCCCGGTCGTCGACGGCGCCGTGACCATCGACGCCGCGGCCGGCCTGCCGTACGTGCTCGTCGCCGGGAAGAAGGCCACCACCGCCTCCGTGCTGCCCCAGAAGGCGTCGTTCGGCCAGGGCACGCCCGTGGTCGATCCCGGCTTCAACGCGACCGACCTGGGCGCGTGGAACCCCGACGGCGCGGCCACGATCGAACGCGACGACCTCGGCCGCCGAGCGGCGGTGCTCGGCGCGGGCGCGGCATCGATCAGCCAGCGCCTCGGCGAGCTCCAGCCCGGCACCTACGCCGTCTCGGCCGACATCGGCATCGCCTCTGGGGCGACGCGTGCGACGACCATCTCGGTCGACGTGCGCGGAGATGCCGGCGAGGATGCCGCGACGAGCGTCGACAGCTCGGGTGCGGCCAACCTCGTGGCATCCGACCCGTGGCACGGAACCAACCTGCAGCGGCTGCGCGCCTACGTCACGGTCACCGGGAACACCCGACCGACGGTCACGATCGCCGCGGGCGACGGCGATGCCGCGGTGCGCGTCGACAACGTGCGCGTGGTCGCGACCGACGACCCGGTCCCGGGCGACGGCGTGCTCGTCGACGAGGACTTCGAACAGGTCGACCAGGGCTGGGGGCCGTTCTTCAAGGGCGACGCCGGCGGATCGACCGACCCGCGCACCCACATCGCCAAGCGCAACGAGCCGTACACGCAGCAGGGCTGGAACGGCCGGGCGTTCGACATGGTGCTCGACGGCGACTTCTCGCTCATGGCGCACGAGGAGAACCGCGGGCTGGTCTACCGCACGTCCGAGTACACCGTGCCGTTCGAGGCGGGGCACCGCTACCGCGTCTCGTTCGACTACCAGAGCGGCGTGGCGGGTGCGTACTCCTTCGTGGCGGGCGTCGACCAGGCCGCCGACGGGGCGTCGAAGACCGTGGACCTCACCGCTGCCGAGTTCGGCGCCGTGCACGAGACGACCGAGTTCGCGCACGAGTTCGACGCCCCCGCGTGCGGCGACCCGTTCATCGGCATCCGCCGGAACGCGGTCGGCGGCACCGGCGCCGACCTCATCCTCGACGACCTCCGCATCGTCGACCTGGGCGAGGCCGAGACCCCGGGCGCGTGCGCCCGGCTCACGCTCGCGGCGCCGGCGAGCGGACTCGTCCCTGGCGAGGCGAACACGTTCACCACCAGCTTCACGAACCACGAGGGGGAGGCCGCGACCGGGGTCGAGACCACGCTCGCGGCGCCCGACGGGTGGACGGTCGCGCCGGTCGGTGCCGCCGGGTTCGAGTCGGTCGCGCCCGGCGCCACCGTCAAGACCACGTGGCGGGTCTCGGCACCCGCGGACATCGAGCAGGGCACGTACGACCTCTCGGCCGCGGCGGGATACGCGGTGGCCGACGGGACGCGTTCCGTCGAGGCATCCGTCGCCGTGCCGACCCTTCCCGCGGGGCTGATCCCGCAGTCGCGGCTCTCGATCGCGGGCGTCAGCGACAGCGAGCCGGGCACCGGCGACGGCAGCCCGCTGGCGGCGATCGACGGCAACGCGGCGACCATGTGGCACTCGGCCTGGTCGCAGGTGAACCCCGACACGCCCTACCCGCACTGGATCGCGCTCGACCTCGGCGACAGCTACGCCGTCGACGGGTTCGACTACCAGGTGCGGCGCGGCAACGGCTCCATCAAGCGGTACGAGCTGTACCTGAGCGCCGACGGCAGCAGCTGGGGCACCCCGGTGAAGGCCGGCGAGTTCGCGAGCACCACCGAGGTGCAGCACCTGTCGTTCGAGGCGACGGAAGCGCGGTACGTGAAGCTCGTCGGGCTCAGCGCGATCAACGGGGCCGCGTTCGCGGGCGCCAACGAGCTCAACGTGTGGGGCACCCGCCAGGCCGCCCCGACGCCGCTGCCGAAGGGAGCGATGTCGGTCGTCGACGTCGACTCCGAGGAGCTCGAGGGCGAGGACGGCGCGGCCGCCAACGTCATCGACGGCGACTCGTCGACCTGCTGGCACAGCGAGTGGCTCAACGACTCCCCGGCGTATCCGCACCACGTCTCGGTGGACCTCGGCGGGTCGCACGAGTTGCGCGGCATCTCGATCCAGCAGCGCCCGGGCTCGGAGCCCAACGGACGGATCAAGGGCTACGAGGTCTACGTGAGTGCCGATGGGTCCGACTGGGGTTCGCCGGTGGCCACGGGCGAACTCGGCGCCGGGACCGCCCCGCAGCCGGTCATGTTCGACGCGCCGATCACGGCGGGCTTCGTCAAGCTCGTCGCGACGAGCTCGCACAACGGCCGGCCGTGGGCCTCCGTCGCCGAGCTGGAGTTCTTCGGCACCGAATGACCGTTCGCGCAGGGACGGGCGGCCGCCCCGGCGCGAACACCCCGGATGCCCCCGCGATCCTCACCGCGGGGGCATCCGCCTGCCGGGAGGGGTCTCGGAATGCCGCACTCAGAGGCCGTCCCGGTCGTGCCAGTGCTCATGCCAGCGCCAGTCGATCGGCTCGGACGCCGCATCCGCTCGGCCGCCGCTGAGGCGATCGTGCTCGATTCAGGACGAGATCCGTGACTCCCGCCTGAATCGCGGCCGAACGCCTGAATCGAGCCTGCCGGAGATGGAGGTCAGCGCGGACAGGCGCGCCCGCACCATCGGCCCGGCCCGGGCGGATCAGCCCGCGCGCCGGGCCGCCCACTCGCGGCGGAGCACGCCGTAGATCGCGGTGTCCTGCCACTCGCCGTCGTTGTACTGCTCCTCGAGGATCGTCGCCTCGCGGCGCATCCCGAGGCGCTCGCAGAGGGCCGCGGATGCCGCGTTGCGGGCGTCGAGGAACGCCTGCACGCGGTGCGGCTGCAGCGTCTCGAACACGAAGTCGCGCACGGCCGCGGCCGCCTCGAGCGCATAGCCCCGGCCCTGGAAGTCGGGGTGCAGCACCCATCCGAGCTCGAGCTGGGCGTGCGTCGCGTTCGAGACGCGCACCATGAAGTCGCCGATCACCCGGTCGCGCGCCGGGTCATCGATCGAGGGCGTGCCGGGCAGGGTCGCCGCGAAGACGACGAAGTCGCCATCGGCCGCGAGCATGCGCCCGGCGGCGCGCTTCGCCGTGTGCTCTGCGGCCTCGGTGCGGTCGCGCTCGGGCCAGGGCAGGTAGCGGATCACCTCGGGCAGGCGCTGGTACTCGAAGACGTCGGCGGCGTCGGATGCCTCGAGCGGCCGCAGGACGAGCCGCTCAGTGCGGAGCGGGGTGACGGTGAGCGGGCGGGCGTCGTAGGGGAACCGGAGGGCGGGCGGCCCGTCCACCGCCGCGGCTGCAGCGCGCTCGGTCGCCGCGGAGTCGGTCACGAGGCGTCGGCCGCCGAGGCGCGGCGGGTGGCCTCCGTGCCCGAAGCCGCGCTCGCGGCATCCGTCGCCTGTGCGTCGCGCACCGCCTGGGCGGCCGCGTCGGGACGCACGCCGAACAGCGCTTCGAGTCCGTCGATCCACGCGGCCTGCTCGCCTGCACGGGCGAGCTCGCGGGACCGCACCATCGGCGTGTGCAACAGCACGCCGGCCATGTGGCGCAGCGCCCGCTCGGTCCGGCCGTCGTCGTCGCCACGGGACCGGGCGCGCTCGATCTCGCCGTCGAGGATGTCGTAGACATGCGTGCGCAGGGCGACGACCGCGGGTGCGAGGTCGCGCTCCTCGGTGGTGGCCCCGAACGCGCGCGCGTCGCGGGTCACGATCTCGCGCGCCGCATCCGTGGCCCCGAGCTCTTCGAGCGGGGCGTGGATCTTGATGGTCTCGAGGTCGAGCAGCTCGACGCCGGGCACGTCGACCACGTCGGGCGCGACGTTGCGGGGCAGGCCCAGGTCGATGACGAGCTGTCGCACGCGGGCGGCCTCGGGCGCCGGCGTGCCGGAGATGGTGACGACGGATGCCGCGAGCGACTCGCGCCCGACCGACAGGAGTGCGCGGTCGACCACGTGGTGCTCGGCGGTGGTGCAGGTGACGATGATGTCGACGTCGGCGGCGACGGCCGCGTACTCGCCCTGCGGCACGGAGGCGATGCCATGGTTGTGCGCGAACTTCGTGCCGCGGCCCGAGGGGGAGTAGACCCGCACGTCGGTGACGCCGCGGTCGCGCAGGGCGGCGAGCGACGCGCCGGCGAAACGGCCGGTGCCGACGAGGAGCACCCGGGTCTGCGCCCAGTCGGTGATGCGGCTCTCGGCGAGGTCGAGGGCGAGGCGCACGAGCGAGCGGCCCTCGCCGCCGATGCCGGTCTCGTTCTTGACCCGGCGCGAGGTCTGCGAGGCGCGCTGGAAGAGGCGCTCGAGCTCGGGGGTGGTGGTGCCGTCGGCGCGGGCCTGCTCGAGCGAGCGCCGCACCTGGCCGGCGATCTCGCCCTCGCCGACGACGACGGATTCGAGACCGGATGCCACGGAGAACAGGTGTCCGGCGACGGCATTGCCGTGCACGAAGCCGAAGGTGCTGCGCAGCTCGTCGGGCTCGAGGCCGGCGACGGAGCCCACGGCGCGGATCGCCTCGTGCACCGCGGTCACCGGCGAGGAGCCCTCGGGCGCCTCGAGGTCGAGGTAGGCCTCGAACCGGTTGCACGTGGCCACGACGACCGCGCCGTGCACGGCGTCATGCCCGTCGAGGATGCGAGGCGCCGCCTGTTCCGCGTTCGCCGAAAGACGCTCGAGCATGTCGAACCCGGCGTTCTTGTGACTCGCGGTGAGGCAGATGAGCACCAGAAGATTCTACCCGCCGTCGAATGGGCGTCCGCCCACCTCAGGACGACGGGCTCCCGGGCGTCAGCTGCGACGCGCGGCGGCGGCCATCTCGCGCGTGATGACGGGGATCGGGGCGGTCAGCGGGGGCAGCTCGAGGCCCTCGGCGGCGAGCGCGTCGCGGTGCTTCGCCTTCCAGCTGCGCACGACCGCGAAGAACGGGGCATCCGCCATCGCGAAGCGCACGGGTCGGCCCGACGACAGGATGATGGGCAGCTCGACGCTCGCGCCGCCGCGCCGCACGCGCAACACGATCAGGGGCACGACCGATCCGCCGACGACGGTCGCGTCGGCGCGGATGTTCCGCACCTCGCGCCAGGGGAAGTGCGCCGCACGGCGAGGCCGCCGACCGCCGGTCCAGAATGCGATGCCGAGCTCGTCGACCACGATGGAGTAGCGCGGCCCGAGCCGCACGTGCGCTGTACCGTCGGCGGCGAGCTCGTCGAGGCGCTGCGCGAGCAGTCGGCTCCGGATGCCGCAGCTCAGCTCTCCGCGCACGGTCGCCGTCAGTGCGGCACGCCGCGCGCGGGTGCGCGCGGCCCGACTGAGCTGGGCGATGCCCCAGACGGCGGCGACGAGCGCGCCGAGGGCGGCGAACCCGATCGCCATGCCCGTGGTGGGCATCGCCGGCAGGCGCGGCATGAGCCGTTCGAGCGCGGGGGAGCCCGCGAGGAGGCCGGCCACCACGAGCGTCGCGGCCAGCGCGACGAGCAGGGTGAGCTTGGTGCGGTGCTCTGCGGTCGGGTTCATCGGGCGGCTCCGACGCAGGCGCACATGCGGCAGCAGTGCGTCATCGGGGCAGGCTGAACGGCAGGTGGGGTGTTCGAAACGATCGGGGACACGTCGTCTTCTTCTTCTCCGTGGGGGCGGAGGCGCGCCACCGTCGGCGCGTCGTCGTGGGGGGACACGACGGGTCCGACCTTAGCGTGCGCGCGCTCTCACGCACCAGAGGACTGGGACATCCGACCCAGATCAACCGCCGCGGTCAGCCCCGCATCGACCGGTACCCGGGATGCACGTCGGGCTCGAGGCCGTGCTCGTCTGCGACCTTGGCGAGGAGCCCCGCGAGCGTGCGGCGCTCGTCGTCGCTGAGCCCTCGCACGAGGTCGCGTTCGTGGGCCGAGCCGATGCGACGCATCTCGCCCATGACGGTGCGCCCGCGTTCGGAGAGGTGCAGCTCGGAGACGCGGCGGTCGCGGGTGCTGCGGGTGCGCTCCACGAGCTGCTTCGCCTCGAGCGCGTCGACGAGGGCCACGACCCGGCTCGGGGCGACGCCGAGCCGGGTCGCGAGCGCCTGCTGGCTGAGGCCCGGGTCGACGGCGATGAGGCGGAGGAGGCCGAGGTCGCTCGGTTGCAGGCCGAGCTCGGCGACGCGTTCGGCGAAGCGCGCGGCGGCGTAGGCGCCGAGTTGCGAGAGCAGGAACCCGACGCGCTCGGCCGGCGGGCGGAAGCCCGTGAGGGGTGCGTCGGCGTTCATGTCCTCGACTCTAACAGTTGCGCTGTAATCATTCTGTGCTATGAATGATTACATGAACGTAACGAATGAGCGCATGCCGCAGTCAGCCGACCTCGACGGCCGGGTCGCCCTCGTCACGGGCGCCTCGGGCTCCATCGGGGCGGAGGTCGCCCGCCGCCTCGCCGCCCGAGGCGCCGCGGTCGTGGTGCACGGACGCGACGCGGGGCGGCTCGAGGCCGTGGCCTCGGCCATCCGCGCGGAGGGCGGCGTGGTGGCCGTCCACGCGGGCGACGTCCGCGACGAGCACCACCTCGACGAGGTGGTCGCCGCGGCGGCCCGGGAGCTCGGGCCCGTCTCCATCGCGGTCACGCTCGCCGGCGGCGACGGCGCCCCCGTGGGATCCGACGCCCTCACCGCCGACCGCTGGCGCGAGGTCGTCGACACCGACCTCACCTCGACGTTCCTCACGATCCACGCGGTGCTGCCGGGCATGCTTGCCCTCGGCGACGGGCGCATCGTCACGGTGGCCTCGAGTGCCGGCCGACGTGCGTCGCGCGCCAACGCCGCCTACGCCGCGGCCAAGGCCGGCGTGGTGATGCTCACGCAGCACCTCGCGCTCGAGTTCGCGCCACGCGGCATCCGCGTCAACTGCGTCGCCCCTTCGATGGTCGAGACCGAGAAGCTGCGCAACCGGATGCCGGGGCCCCAGCTCGAGGCCATCGCCGCGCACGTGCCCCTCGGCCGGATCGGCCGGCCCGCGGATGTCGCGGACGCCATCCTGCACCTCGCCTCGGACGAGTCGTCGTGGACGACCGGAATCACCCTCGACCTCACGGGAGGAATGACGCTATGACCGCCATCGACCCTCGGAGCGCCGCGACCGCGCCGCGCCGCATCCAGCCCGGCCCGCCCCTGCCGCCCCTCGCCATCGCCGTGGTCGCGGTCTTCCTGGCCTCCCTCGTGCTGCCCGCGCTGCTCGCCGGCGGCGCCATTTACCCGTCGCCGTACGGCGACGGCGAGGCGATCGTGTCCTACTTCCGCGACCACCAGGGGGCCGTGCTCCTCACCGCGCTGCTGCAGTTCGCGGCCGCGGTGCCGCTCGCGATCTTCGCCGCGACGGCGTCGACGCGCGCCAGGCAGCTCGGGGTGACGGCGCCGGGCCCGATGATCGGCCTCGCCGGCGGCCTCATCGCCTCGGTGGCGATGACGATCTCGGCCTGCATGACCTGGACGCTCTCGCGCCCCGAGGTGCTCGCGAGCCCGGACCTCGTGCGCCTCGTGCACGACCTCGCGTTCATCTTCGGCGGCCCCGGGTTCGTCGTGCCGTTCGGCCTGCTCATCGCCGGCCTCGCGGTGCCCGGCCTGCTCGCCGGCCTGCTGCCGCGCTGGTTCGCCTGGGCGGGCCTCGTGCTCGCCGGACTCGCCATGCTCGCGACGCTCACCGTGGCACTGCCGTGGCTCACCCCACTGCTGCCCATCGTGCGGTTCCCGTCGCTGGCGTGGTTCGTGGCGTGCGCGTTCCTCCTTCCGCGAACCCGGGCGAGCGTCCGGCCGCGACGGAGCACCCGATGAGCGCCGACCCGCTCGTCGCGAAACTCGTGCGCTTCGAGCGCCCCGAGCGCTCCCTCCCGTATGCCTGGAACCTCGACGACGCCACGCGCGCGGCGATCCTCGGCACCGACGCCGAGGGCTATGCCGCGGCGCTCGCCGACCTCGAGCGGCAGCGCACAGACGCCGTCGCCGCCCTCGCGGCCCGGCCGGTGGTGCAGCGGGCGCTCGATCGGATGCCGTTCTTCGCGGGGGAGCGACTGCTCGCGATCGGCGAGAGCACGACGGCCGACCGGCTCTCGTGGTTCGAGGTGCTCGCGGCGCTGTTCGCCGCCGAGCGCCCCGAACTCGGCGTGCGCTTCGACAACGCGGCGGTGTCGGGAGCGACCACCTCCGAGACGCTCGGTCGTCTGCAGGCGCTGCGGCGGCATCCCGCCGATCGGGTGTTCTGCATGCTCGGCGCCAACGACGCCCGGCGGTTCGGCGCCGACGGGCCGCGCCTCGTGAGCGCCGAGGAGACGACGCGCAACCTGCGGGTGCTGCGGGCGGATTCCGCGTTCGCCGGCGCCGCCTGGACCTGGGTGGTGCCGACGCCCGTCGACGAGACGGCGGTGGCGGCGTTCCCCTACTTCGGCGGCGCGGGGCTGGCTTGGACGAACCGGGACGTGCGCGAGACCGCCGCGGCGATCGGGGGCCTCGCGGCATCCGGCGACCTCGTCGTCGACCCGGCGGACGCCCCCGACGGCATCGCCCTCGGCGACGACGGCGTGCACCCCGACCCGGCCGGCCAGCTCGCCCTCGCCGAGCTCGTGCTGCTGCGGCTCGCCGGGGTCGACCCGCCGTCGTAGCGGCCGGCCTCGGCCACCCTGCGCAGCGCCTGGGCGCGACCGCCGTCCCTCACAGCAGCGCGCCCAGCCCGATACGGGACAATGTCACGCGTGATCCTCTCCGAGCAGCATCCCCTGTCCGCCGGCCTCACTGGCGACTCGCGCCTGGTGCGCGCCTATCGAGGGGAGCGCAGCGACACGACGCCGGTGTGGTTCATGCGCCAGGCGGGGCGCTCGCTGCCCGAGTACCGGGACCTGCGCGTGGGCACTCGCATGCTCGACGCCTGCCTCGACCCCGCCATGGCGAGCGAGATCACCCTGCAGCCCGTGCGCCGCCACCGGGTCGACGCGGGCATCTTCTTCAGCGACATCGTGGTGCCGTTGAAGCTCGTCGGCGTCGACGTCGAGATCCAGCCGGGCCGCGGTCCCGTCTTCGGCCGCGGATATGCGGATGCCGCGGGCGTGGCCGAGCTGACGGCGGTCGACCCCGCCGGCCTCGACGCGGCATCCGGCCCCATCGCCGAGGCCGTGCAGCGCACGATCGCCGAGCTGAACACGACCGACAACGGGTCGGGCACCGCCACCCCCCTCATCGGCTTCGCGGGCGCGCCGTTCACCCTCGCGGCGTACCTCGCCGAGGGAGGCCCGTCGAAGGACCACCTCGCCGCCCGCACGCTCATGCACGCCGACCCGGGCGCCTGGCGGGCGCTCATGGAGTGGACGGCCGAGCTCACCGGTCGGTTCCTGCGCACGCAGGTGCTGGCCGGGGCATCCGCCGCGCAGCTGTTCGACTCGTGGGCCGGCGCCCTCTCGCTCGCCGACTACGAGACGCACGTGGCGCCCGCGTCGGCGAAGGCGCTCGCCCACGTGCACGACCTCTCCTACGAGGTGACGGATGCCGCGGGGGAGACGTCGACCCGCGCCGTGCCCGTCGTGCACTTCGGCGTGGGCACGGGGGAGCTGCTCGGCGCCATGCACGGCATCGGCGTCGACACCGTGGGCGTGGACTACCGCGTGCCGCTCGACGTGGCCTCCGAGCGCGTGGGCGCCGACGTGCCGCTGCAGGGAAACCTCGATCCCGCCCTGCTCGCCGCGCCGTGGCCGGTGCTCGAGGCCGCCGTGCGCGACGTGCTCGCCCGGGGTGCCGTCGCGCCCGCGCACGTCTTCAACCTCGGCCACGGCGTGCCGCCGGAGGCCGACCCCACCGTGCTCACCCGGGTGGTCGAGCTCGTGCACGAGGCGGGCGCGTGACCGGCGGCTCGCCCCGAGCCGGCGCGTCGGTCGGCGACCACCGCACGGCGGACGTCGTCGTGGTGGGTGCGGGCGTGGGCGGCCTCGTCGCCGCGCTGGAGTGCGCCAGGGTCGGCCTCCGCGTCACGGTGCTGGAGCGGCGCGCGACGATCGGCGGATGCGTCGGCCGCATCGAGCTCGACGGGCTGACGCTCGACAGCGGAGCCGAGTCGTTCGCGACGCGCGGCGGCACCGTCGCCGAGCTCGTGGAGCAGCTCGGCCTCGCCGACGAGGTCGTGACGCCGAACCCCGCCGGCGCCTGGCTCGTGATGCCCGGCGCAACGGGCGGCATCGACGCCGCGCCGATGCCCCGCACCGGCGTGCTCGGGATTCCCGCGAACCCGCTCGGCGAGGACGTGCGCCGCATCATCGGCTGGCGCGGCGCCATCCGCGCCTACCGCGACCGGGTCACCCCGATCCTGAAGATCGGACGCGCGCACAGCCTCGGCAAGCTCGTGCGACAGCGCATGGGCGACGCCGTGGCCGACCGGCTCGTCACGCCGATCTCCGCGGGCGTGTACTCCGCCGATCCCGACGACCTCGACCTCGACGTCGTGGCGCCGGGCCTGAACGAGGCGATGACGCGCGCCGGCTCGCTGTCGGGAGGCGTCGGGCAGCTCCTCGAGGCGCGCAAGGCCGGCACCGCCGTGCTCGGGCTCGGCGGTGGCATGCACCGGCTGGTCGACGCGCTCGCGGTGCAGCTCGACCGGTTCGGCGTCGAGGTGGTCACGGGCGCCGAGGTCACGGGCCTCGAGCGCCGGGTCGCCGACGGTGCAGCGGATGCCGCGGGGGCGCCGGGCTGGCGCGTGCAGGCGCTGCTGGCTCCCGTCTCGGGCACCGCGTCGGCCGTCGCCGCAGCAGCCACCCCCGCGGACTCGGCGCCCGCCGCGCTCCAGGTCGACGCCCCCTACGTCATCCTCGCCTCGCCGGCCGACGCCTCGCGCCGCCTGCTCGAGGCCGCGTCGCTCGGCTGGGCGGATGCCTCGGCGTGGCCGGCCGCGGCATCCGTCGAGCTCGTGACGCTCGTGCTCGATGCCCCCGCGCTCGCCGCAGCGCCCCGCGGCACCGGCGTGCTCGTCGCGGTCGGAACGCCCGGCGTGACCGCGAAGGCCCTCACGCACTCCACGGCGAAGTGGCCGTGGCTGGCCGAGGCGGCGGGCGCACGGGAGGTCGTTCGGCTCTCGTACGGCCGCGCGGGCGAGCCGAACCCGCTCGACGGCCGCAGCGACGCCGAGGTCGAGGCGCTGGCCCTCGCCGATGCGAGCGCGTTGCTCGGCACGCCGCTCGACGCGTCGATGCTGCGCGCCTCCGGCCGGAGCGCCTGGCGCGACGCGCTGTCACAGGCGACGATCGGCCAGCGCGACCGGATCCGTGCGCTCGAGGAGGTGCTCGCGGCCGAGCCCGGCATCGAGGCGACCGGCTCGTGGGTCGCGGGCACCGGGCTGGCGTCCGTCATCCCGCACGCGCAGGAGGCCGCACGGCGCATCCGTCACCTGGCGATCACGCCGGGCGAGGTTGCATAGCCGCAGCGGAATACTTTTCCCGCAACCCCCTTGCGCCCCATTGCACGGGGTCTACGCTGGAAACGTCGTGGTGGCGATCCACAGGGAGATGGGGTGCACATGAAGGGCAAGATCCTCTTCGTCGTCGGAGTCGGCGTCGGATACGTGCTCGGCACGCGTGCCGGCCGTGAGCGCTACGAGCAGATCCGCGCGGCGGCCGAGAAGGTGTGGAACCAGCCGTCGGTGCAGCAGGGCGTGGGCACGGTGAAGGACTTCGCGTCCGCCCGGGTCGGCGACCTGGGCGACACGGTGCTCGACGGGGTGAAGAACCTCATCGGCAGTGCCACCAAGGGCTCGGGCGCGACGAAGTCCGACGTGAACCGCGCCGCGCGCGACGCGAAGGCGAACATCTCCAAGGCCGCCGACGCCGCGAAGTCGGCCGTCGACGATGCTGCCGCGAAGCTCGACGACGCGGTCGGCGATGCCGCCGACGTGGCGTCGCAATCGGCGTCGAAGCCGGCCGCGCGCACCAAGCCCGTCCCGGGCTCGGCGTCCGCATCCTGACCGCGGAGGCGAACATGGTCGCACCGTCGAACGACGAACGCTCGCTGTTCACGCTGGTCGGAGAGCTTCCCGACCGCGTCTCGGACCTCATCAAGGCCGAGATCGACCAGATCAAGGCCGAGATCAGCTACAAGATCAAGCACTTCGGCATCGGCTCGGGGCTCGTCGCGGGCGCCGCAGTGGTGGCCGTGTTCCTGCTCTTCACGCTCATCACGGCCGCCATCTTCGCGCTGGCGCTGGTGATGCCGGCGTGGGCGGCGGCGCTCACCGTCTCGGGCATCCTGATCGTCATCATCGCGATCCTCGTCTGGATCGCGATGATCAACTTCAAGCGCGGCAGCGAGCCGCTCGAATCGATCGAGAGCCTTCGCAAGGACCTCGACGTGGTGAAGGGAACGGGCGAGTATGACCGCGACTGACGCCGGACGGCAGCTCAGCAAGCGCGACGCCAAGACGCATCAGCGCAACCTGACCAGGCTCGAGGCCAAGGCGAACTCCGAACGGGCCCGCCGCCAGTTCGCGGGCACCCTCGACGCCCTCGAAGACAAGCTCAACGTCCCGAAGCAGGTGCAGCGCAAGACCGCCGAGGCCAGGCTGCGCTGGCGCCGCTTCGCGAACGAGCAGCCGGGGGCCGCCGTCGCCGCAGCAGCCGGGGTCGCGGTGGGCGTCGGGCTCGTCGTGTGGCTCGTGGTGCGCGCCGCCGTCGACGGCAAGTAGCCGCACCGGCGGGAGGCCGCGATGACTCCGCTCGACTCCGGTGGGCCGTCGCCGACCGCCGTCGACCGCGTCGCCGATGCCGTGCGCGCCGAGATCCTCACCGGCGCGCTCCCGGCCGACGCGCCGCTGCGCGAGGAGGCGGCATCCGAGCGGTACGGGGTCTCCCGACACACCGTGCGCGCCGCGTTCCAGCGGCTCGTCGCCGAGCGGCTCGCGGTCGCGGTGCCCTACCGCGGGGTCCGCGTCACGAGCTTCGACCGCGCGACGATCATCGCCCTGCAGCAGCTGCGCGCGGCGCTCGAGGTCGAGGCCGTGCGCATCGCGGGGGAGCGGTTCGGCGAGGTGTGGCCGGATGCCGCGGTCGCGCCCGCGCGCGAGGCGCTCGAGCAGCTCGCGGCATCCGTCGACTGGCTCGAGGCCGAGCGGGTGCACGCCGAGTTCCATCACGCCCTCGTGGCGGCATCCGGCAGCAGCCGCATCGTCGAGGCGCACGCGGCCCTGGGCGGCGAGCTGCTCCTGTTCCTGCTGCACGTGCGGCCCCATTACACGCTCGAATCGCTCGTCGCCGAGCACGGGGCGCTGCTGGACGACGTGCAGTCGCGCGGGCCCGACGCGATCCGCGAGCACCTCGCGCACTCGACCCGCCTGCTCGTGGGCGAGTGAGCGGGCGCGTGGGCGGGCACGGGCCACGCGACGAAGGGAGTCGACGATGACGACGGATGAGCAGCAGGAGGCGGGGACCGACTTCGCGGAGCATGTGGTCGACGCGGCCGTCGCCACGTTCGAGCTGCTGAGCATCTACGTGGGCGACCGGCTCGGCTGGTATCGCACGCTCGCCGACTCGGGTCCACTCGATGCGCCGACGCTCGCCGAGCGCACCGGCACCCACGAACGCTACGCCCGGGAGTGGCTCGAGCAGCAGGCGGTGTACGGCATCCTCGCCGTCGAAGACGTGGATGCCGCGGCATCCGCTCGCCGTTTCACGTTGCCGGCCGGACACGCCGAGGCGCTCACGAACCCCGACTCGCTCGACTACGTCGCGCCGCTCGGGCGGTTCGCGGCGGCAATCGGCGCGCAACTCGCACCACTGCTCGAGGCGTACCGCGCCGGGGGCGGCGTGGCGTGGGCCGACTTGGGCGAGGACGCGCGCGATGCCCAGGGCGACCTCAACCGCCCGTGGTTCCTGCAGCGGCTCGGTGACGCGCTCGCGGGCGTGGCGCCGCTGCACGAGGTGCTCTCCCGGCCCGGCGCGCGCGTCGCCGACGTCGGCAGCGGACACGGCTGGTCGTCGATCGCCCTCGCCCGGGCCTACCCGAGCGCTCGCATCGAGGGCTTCGACGTCGACGCGGCATCGGTCGTCGCAGCGCGGCGCCACGCCGAGGAGGCCGGCGTCGCGGAGCGCGTGCGCTTCCACCACGTCGCCGCGGAGGGGCTCGCCCAGGACGGCGCGTTCGATGCCGCGTTCGTCTTCGAGGCACTGCACGACATGCCGTTCCCCGTCGACGTGCTGGCCGCGATCCGGCGGGCCGTGAAGCCCGACGGGGAGGTCGTGATCATGGATGAGGCGGTGGCACCCGCGTTCGCGCCCGACGGTGACGGCGTGGAGCGGATGATGTACGGCTACAGCATCTTCGTGTGCCTGCCCGACAGCCTCTCCGCGCCGGGCTCGGTCGGCACGGGAACCGTGATGCGGCAGGCGACGCTCGAGCAGTACGCCCGGACGGCCGGCTTCTCGGGCATCGAGGAGCTGCCCATCGACGGCTTCGCCTCGTTCCGCTTCACGCGCCTCGTCCGCTGACGACGTGAACGGGGTCGGCGGTCCCGACCACCATGACGCTTTTGGCCGATCACGCGGAAAGGGGGAGACTGGAGGCATGTCTTCCCCCGCTGCCGAAGCGGCAGCCGACGCGCTCCACACTGAATCCGACGCCGAGCAGTCTCCCGAGGGCTACACGGTGTTCGCCGTGTTCCGAAAGGACCCGGCGCGACCCGACGACCTCGACGGACACGATGTGCCCCGTTTCGTGCGCGAGCTCGACGACATGATCGGCCTCGTCGAGGACGAATCCGTCACCGTGCGCGGGATCTACGACGTGTCGGGCCTGCGCGCCGACGCCGACGTGATGCTCTGGCTGCACGGCCCGACCGCCGAGGGGCTGCAGTGGGCGCTCCGCGAGCTGCGGCGGGCGCGACTGTTCCGCGCACTGCTGCCGACGTGGAACGCGATGGGCGTGCACCGCGACGCCGAGTTCAACAAGTCGCACGTGCCCGGGTTCCTGCGCGGCATCGAGCCCAAGGCCTGGCTCACCGTTTACCCCTTCGTACGCAGCTACGACTGGTACCTGCTCGCGCCCGAGGAGCGCGGGCGCATGCTCGCCGAGCACGGCCGCAAGGGCGCCGCGTTCCGCGGGGTCATCGCCAACACCGTCTCGTCGTTCGCGCTCGGCGACTACGAGTGGCTGCTGCCCCTCGAGTCCGACGAGCTCACCGACCTCGTCGACCTCATGCGCGACCTGCGCGCCACCGACGCCCGACGCCACGTGCGCGAAGAGGTCCCCTTCTACACGGGCCGCCGCATCTCGACGGCCGAGCTCGTCGAGGTGGTGCAGTAGTGGCCGCCGTGAACCTCGGCTCGTCCGGTGCGACGGATGCCCCGGGCACCGCGCATCGCGGACACAAGCCCGCCCCCGCGGCATCCGCCCCCTGTGCCCCCGGCGCGATCGTGCCCGGCGCGACGTCCGCGGCCCAGCAGGGCCCGGCGCATGTCGAGGAGCCCGTCGCGTACGACGCGATCCTGCTCGCCGGGTTCGGCGGCCCTGAGGGCCAGGACGACGTGATCCCGTTCCTCCGCAACGTGACGAGCGGCCGCGGCATCCCCGACGAGCGCCTCGAGGAGGTCGCCCACCACTACCGCCACTTCGGCGGGATCAGCCCGATCAACGAGCAGAACCGCCGGCTGAAGGCCGCCCTCGAGGCCGAGCTCGCGAGCCGCGGCATCGACCTGCCCGTGCTCTGGGGCAACCGCAACTGGGACCCGTACCTCAACGACGCGCTCGACGAGGCGAAAGCCGCCGGCCACACGAAGCTCCTGGCCATCGCAACCAGCGCCTACAGCTCCTACTCCAGCTGCCGGCAGTACCGCGAGGACTTCGCCGACGCGCTCGCCGACACCGGGCTCGGCGACGGCGACCACGCCATCCAGATCGACAAGGTGCGCCAGTTCTTCGACCACCCCGGGTTCGTGCAGCCGTTCATCGAGGGCGTGCAGGACGGGATCGCCCAGCTCGAGGCATCCGTGTCCGGGCTCGACCGCACCACCCAGGTCGAGGTGCTGTTCGCGACGCACTCGATTCCGTCGACGGATGCCGCGAAGTCGGGCCCGGCCGAGCGCGGGTTCGGCGAGGGTGGCGCGTACGCCGCCCAGCACCGCGCGGTCGCCGAGGTCGTCATGCGGGAGGCGGGCGCGGGCGACGTGCCGTGGCAGCTGGTGTACCAGTCCCGCTCGGGGCCGCCCTCGATGCCGTGGCTCGAGCCCGATGTCAACGACGCGATCGAGGCACTGCCCGCTGCCGGCCGCAAGGCCGTCGTCATCGTGCCGCTGGGCTTCGTGAGCGACCACATGGAAGTGATGTGGGACCTCGACAACGAGGCGCTCGAGACCGCCGAGCAGCACGGCCTCGCCGCCGTGCGCGTGCCGACGCCGGGCACCCATCCCGCGTACGTCGCCGGCCTCGTCGACCTCGTGCTCGAGCGCGTGAACGGCACTCCCGCATCCGAGCGACCGGCCGTGACGTCGCTGGGTCCGTGGTACGACGTGTGCCGCCCCGGATGCTGCGAGAACGTGCGCCTCGGGTTCCGCCCGGCACTGGCGGGGATCGCGCCATGAGCGGGTCGACGGCTCGTTCCGGCGCGGGATCGGCCGGCTCAGGGGGCGTCATCCGAGTCGGCACCCGCGCGAGCGCGCTCGCCATGGCGCAGACCACGCAGATCGCCGAGCGCCTCGCCAAGGCCGCGAAGGCCGAGATCGAGCTCGTGCCCGTGACGACGGAGGGCGACACGTCGCGCGCCTCGCTTGCGTCCCTGGGCGGCACCGGCGTCTTCGCCGCCGCCCTGCGTGAGGCGCTCCTGCGCGGCGAGTGCGACCTCGTCGTGCACTCGCTGAAGGACCTGCCGACCTCCGAGCACGAGGGGCTGCGCCTGGGCGCCGTGCCGAAGCGCGCCGACGCCCGCGACGCACTCTGCGCCCGTGACGGCCTCACGCTCGCGACCCTCCCCGAGGGGGCCCGCGTCGGCACCGGCTCGCCGCGCCGCATCGCCCAGCTGCGCGCCGCCCGTCCCGACGTCATCGCGGTCGACCTCCGCGGCAACGTCGACACGCGGCTCGGCAAGGTGGCCTCGGGCGAGCTCGACGCGGTGCTGCTGGCCGCCGCCGGCCTCGGCCGCCTCGGGCGAGCGGATGCCGCGACCGACCTGCTTCCGCTCGACGAGTGGCCCACGGCCGCCGGGCAGGGCGCGCTCGCGATCGAGGTGCGTCGCGAGCGCGGCGACCGTGCGCTGGAGCGCGCGCTCGAGGCGGTCGACCACAGCCTCACCCGCTCCACGGTGCTCGCCGAGCGGCTCGTGCTCGCCGGACTCGAGGCGGGCTGCGCGGCACCGGTCGGCGTCACGGCCTTCATCGACGACGAACTTCTGTTCCTCACGGCGAGCGTGTACAGTGCCGACGGGACGCAGCGGTTGACGAGTTCGCACGCCGCGACCCCCGAGAGCCGCTCGGCTGCCGACCTGGCGGATGCGGCTCGTGACGTCGCCGACCGCGTCGTCACGGAACTCCTCGGCAACGGTGCCGCCGATCTTGCACCTCGTGAGGAGTCGCAGTGAGCGAATTCGAATCGTTGACCGGTGCGATCGGCCTGCCCTTCCACGGCAAGCCGCTCGCCGGATGGCGCGTGCTCGTGCCCCGCGGCGGGCCGTGGGGCGACGGCGTGGCCGCCGCGCTCCGCGCGCGTGGCGCATCCCCCATCGTGGCCCCGATGATCAACTTCGCGCCCACCGACGATCAGCCGGCCCTCGAGGCCGCCCTCGCGAAGCTCGCGGCGGGCGGATTCGACTGGCTCACCGTCACGAGCGCCACCACGGTCGACGTGCTCTCGTCGTACAACGCGGTGATCCCCGAGACGACGAAGGTCGCAGCGGTCGGCGAGACCACCGCTGCCGCCCTCGTCGCCGCCGGGTACCACGCCGACATCGTCCCGTCGGAGGACAATTCCGCGCGCGGCCTCCTCGAGGAGTGGGAGGCCGCGACCGAGGGCCAGAAGGGCCTGCGCGTCCTCGCGCTGCGCTCCGCGATCGCCAAGCAGGTGCTGTCGATCGGCCTCGCCCGCGCGGGCCATCATGTCGAGGCCGTCGTCGCCTACCGCACGGTGGGCGTGCCCGTCTCGCCCAAGGTCGCCGAGGACGTCCGATCCGGGCGGGTCAACGCTGTGCTCGTGACCTCGGGCAGCGTCGCGGAACAGGTGCAGGAGCAGCTCGGTCCCATCCCCGAGACCACGCTCGTCGCGGCCATCGGCCCGCAGACCAAGACGGATGCCGCGCAGATCGGCCTCCGCGTCGACGTCGTCGCGCGCGAGCGCACGGCCGAGTCGCTCATCGACGCGGTCGTCGAAGCGGCCACCGCTCACGCCTGACGCCTGACCGGCGGGCACCCAGCCGGCGCGACGTAGGCTGGACGGGTGAGTTCCACGCCCGTTCCCCGCGTCCGCCCACGTCGTCTGCGAGAGGCCCCGGCCATGCGCCGCCTCGTCTCCGAGACGCGCATGCACCCCGCCGACCTGGTGCTGCCGCTGTTCGTGCGCGAGGGCATCACCGCCCCGCTGCCGATCGCGTCGATGCCGGGCGTCGTGCAGCACTCCCTCGAGTCCCTGCCGCAGGCGGTGTCGGATGCCGCGGCCGCGGGCCTCGGCGGCGTGATGCTGTTCGGCGTGCCGGAGGTGCGCGACGCGCGCGGCTCGGGGGCCACGGACCCCGACGGGATCCTGAACGTGGCCACGCGCGTCGCCGTCGAGGCATCCGCCGGCCGGCTCGTGGTGCAGACCGACCTCTGCCTCGACGAGTTCACCGACCATGGGCACTGCGGCGTGCTCGACGACCGCGGACGCGTCGACAACGACGCGACGCTCGAGCGCTACACCGCGATGGCGCTCGAGCAGGCCCGCGCCGGCTCGCAGCTGCTGGGCCTGAGCGGCATGATGGACGGCCAGGTGGCCGCGGTGCGCGAGGCGCTCGACGAGGCCGGGCACGCCGATACGGCGATCCTCGCCTACTCGGCGAAGTACGCGAGCGCGTTCTACGGGCCGTTCCGCGACGCCGTGGAGTCGACCCTCGAGGGCGACCGCCGGTCGTACCAGCTCGACCCGGGCAACCGGCGTGAGGGCCTCCGTGAGGCGATGATCGACATCGACGAGGGCGCCGACATCGTCATGGTCAAGCCCGCCGGCAGCTACCTCGACGTGCTCGCCGATGTCGCCGCGGCATCCGAGGTGCCCGTGTGGGCCTACCAGGTGTCGGGCGAGTACGCGATGATCGAGGCCGCCGCCGCCCACGGCTGGATCGACCGCAGGCGCGCCGTGATCGAGTCGGTGCGCGCCATCCGCCGGGCCGGCGCCGACGCCGTGCTCACGTACTGGGCCGTCGAGCTCGCCGACTGGATCCGAGACGGAGACCTCGCATGAACACCCCTGCCGACACGACCACTGCCGACACGGTTGCTGCCGACACGACCAACGCCGGGCTCTTCGCTCGGGCGCAGGCCGCCATCCCCGGCGGCGTGAACTCGCCGGTGCGCGCGTTCCGCTCGGTGGGCGGCACGCCGCGGTTCCTCGTGAGCGCCCGCGGCGCGTACGTGACCGACGTCGAGGGTCGCGAGTACGTCGACCTCGTCGCCGGGTGGGGTCCCGCGATCCTCGGGCACGCCGATCCGCGGGTGATCGAGGCGGTGACGGATGCCGCGAGCCGTGGTCTCTCGTTCGGCTCGTCGACGCCCGCCGAGACCGAGCTCGCCGAGCTCGTCGAGGCCCGGATCGCGCCGGTCGAGCAGCTGCGCCTCGTGTCGACCGGCACCGAGGCGACCATGAGCGCCATCCGCCTCGCCCGTGGATTCACCGGACGCGACCTGCTCGTGAAGTTCTCGGGCCATTACCACGGGCACTCCGACGGCTTGCTCGCCGAGGCAGGATCCGGACTCGCCACCTTCGCGCTGCCCGGCTCGGCCGGCGTCCCCGCCGACATCGCGGCGCTCACCCTCGTGCTGCCCTACAACGACCTCGATGCCGTGCGGGCGGCGTTCGCCGAGCACGGCGACCGCATCGCCGCGGTCATCGTCGAGGCGGCCGCCGCGAACATGGGCGTCGTCCCGCCGCGGCCCGGCTTCAACCGCGCGCTCGTGGACCTCGCGCACGCCAACGGCTCGCTCGTCATCAGCGACGAGGTGCTCACCGGCTTCCGGGTGTCGGAGGCCGGCTGGTGGGGCGTCGAGCGGGGCGGCGAGGGCGAGTACACTCCCGACCTCCTCACGTTCGGCAAGGTCATCGGCGGTGGCATGCCCGTCGCCGCGCTCGGCGGTCGCGCCGACGTGATGCAGTACCTCGCGCCCGTGGGCCCGGTGTACCAGGCGGGCACCCTCTCGGGGAACCCGGTCGCGGTGGCCGCCGGCGTCGCCACGCTCCGGGCCGCGGATGCCGCGGTGTACTCGCGTCTCGACGTCACCGCCGAGACGATCAGCGCAGCCGTGTCCGACGCGCTCACCGCGGAGGGCGTGGCGCACGGGGTGCAGCGTGCCGGCAACCTGTTCAGCTTCGTGTTCGGCGAGGACGTGGCATCCGGCGTGCACGACTACGCCGGCGTGCAGCGCCAGGAGGCGTGGCGGTACCCCGCGTTCTTCCACGCGATGCTCGACGCGGGCGTCTCGCTGCCGCCGTCGGTCTTCGAGGCGTGGTTCGTCACGGCCGCCCACGACGACGAGGCCATCGGCCGCATCGTCGACGCGCTGCCCGCGGCCGCCCGCGCCGCGGCATCCGCTCGCCCGGCCTGAGGCCGCTCGCTGCGGGAGCCCGCCGCCGGCGGGACGGACGGCGCGACAGGCCTGACGCGGCGAAACCGTTATTCCATTGTGGGGTGGCGACGCGACGGCTGTCGCCGGCCTCGGGCAGGATGGAACCATGGCCAACCTTCGCGTGCATCCCGATCGGATCGAGGTTCACCTCACCCCGGCCGAGAAGGCGCTCGCGCTGCGTGCCGACGACATCGTGGTGCAGCGCGACGACATCCGCTCGGCGACCGTCACCGACGACCCGTGGGTGTGGATCCGCGGCATCCGCAAGCGGGGCAGCGAGGTGCCGCTCGTCGTGGCGGTCGGTGTGTGGAAGTACCACGGCGGCACCGACTTCGTCATCGTGAAGGGCAAGCGGCAGGCCGTGGTGCTCGAGCTGGCCGACGGCGAGTTCACCCGCCTCATCCTGAGCACCAACCACTCGGCCACGCTCATCGACCGGCTGAAGCTCAACGAGCCGCCGTCGGTGGCCGACGGGCATCCCGCCGAGTAGGGCGCTTCGACGCCGAGGTGCGTCGACGGCGAATCGGTGCGCGAGGCGTCCGATGCTCGGCTGTTCTGGGCTGCCATCCGACCGTTTCCGGGTCAATGCCCCGAACGGGGGGAAGACTGCGGTCACCGCGAGGCGTAGAACTGACTTCACCCGAGAAACATGAGGCGATCTCGAAACTGACCTCGTCGCGCGTTTTCACCCAGACCTCCCCTGGTCTGAGCACAAGCCCGATAGCACGCCGATGCGCATCCCCTTGCGTCCCGGCGTGGCGTATTACGACTCTCGTCCCCAAGGGTCTTCCCGTGTCCCACCCTGCCTGGCTCTCGACGTCGTCGGCCCTTCCGCGGCCACCGTCATCGGACCGCCCGTCTCCGCCCCTCAGGGCGGCGGGCAGGTCGCGGCGTGCGCCATCCCACAGACACGCGACAGGCTCATCGATCCGGCCACCGGGCCGCCCAGACGTCGGGGCGGGGGAGCGGATATCAGCCCAGTTGTCCGCCTCCCCCGTCACGACACCATCCAGCGCGCGTGCGGGGCACGGCAGCGCAGTCGCAGCACCGAGCGGGTGGGTGGCACCGCGACCGAGGAGTCGGCGTGAGGGTGCGGTTCCCCGCTCCGACTGACGCGCGCCCCGCCGTCACCGTGGTGATCCCGTGCTACCGGCAGGGGCAGTACCTGGATGCCGCGGTCGGCGCAGTGCTCGCGCAGGACGACGTCGACCCACGGGTCGTCATCGTCGACGACGCCTCACCGGACGGTTCGCTTGCCGCGGGTCGACGGCTGGCCGCCGACGAGCGCGTGCAGGTCATCGCGCACGACGAGCACGCCGGCCGCATCGCGTCCTGCAACGACGGCCTCGCGGTCGTGACGACGGAGTTCGTCGCCGTCGTGTCCGCCGACGACCTCGTCGCCCCCGGTGCCCTTGGACGAGCGGCACGGCTCATGCTCGCTGAGCCCACGGTCGGGATGGTGTACGGCAGGCCGCTCGAACTCGACGACGAATCGGATGCCGCCGGTGTCGGCGCAGGCGCTCGTCGGGTCACCTGGACCGTGTGGCACGGCCACGAATGGATCCGCCTCGCCTGCTGGCGCGGTCGGAGCTTCATCCTCTCGCCCGAGGTCGTCGTGCGCATGGAGGCGGTGCGTCAGGTCGGGCCCTACGACGCACGCCTGCCCCACTCCGACGAGCTCGAGTTCCCGCTCCGCATGGCGGCCCGCTGGGACGTCGCGCGGGTGAACGGACCGCTGCAGGCCATGCACCGCGTGCACGCCGACGACACGAGGGTCAGCGCGTTCGACGGGATGGCTGAGCATCTTCGCGAGCGGGCCGCGGCGTTCCGCACGATCGCGGCGCCCGGCACGCGCGAGGCGGTCCCGAGGTACGACCTCCTGCTCAGCCGGGCTGAACGGGCGGTCGCGCGGGAGGCATTGCTGCTGGCGCAACGCGAGCTCGACGGCGGCGGCGACGCGGACGTCGCATCCGACCTCTATCGCGTGGCCGGCGAGGTGCGCCGCTCGTCGCTGCGGCGACGTCGGGGTCGTGCCGTCGTGCGCGGCCTCCGTCGTGCGTACGCAGGAGGTTCGCCGCGACTGGCGCAGCGGTGCATCGAGGCCTGCCGCCGCCAGTTGGATCGGCTTCGATGGTCGTTCTGGAGACACGTGGGGATCTCGTGACCGACGAGCAGGAGGTGGCCGGATGACCGTGCCGTTCACGGATCTCGCCGCGCAGCAGCACGAGGTGGACGACGAGGTGCTGCCACGGCTGCGTGCCGCCTTGGCGTCGGGAGTGTTCGTCGGCGGACCCGAGGTCGATGCGTTCGAGCGTGAGTACGCGGCCTACACCGGCGCCCGGCACTGCGTCGGCATGGGCAGCGGAACGGACGCCCTCGAGGCGGCGCTTCGCGCCGTCGGCGTCGGCCAGGGCGTCGAGGTCATCCTCCCCGCCAATACGTTCATCGCCACGGCTGAGGCCGTCATCCGCGCCGGCGGCATCCCGGTCCTCGTCGACGTCGACGCGACTTCGCTGCTCATCGATCCCGACGCGGTCGAGGCGGCGTCGAGCACGGCGACGCGCGTCATCGTCGCCGTGCACCTCCATGGCCAGGCCGCGCCGGTCGAGGACCTGGTGCCCATCGCGCGCCGCATCGGCGCGGTGCTGGTGGAGGATGCCGCCCAGTCGCACGGCGCGAGGCGGCATGGCGAGGTGTCGGGCAGCCTCGGGCGCATCGCGGCGACCAGCTTCGCCCCCGGCACCAACCTCGGCGCCGCGGGCGACGGCGGCGCGGTCACGACCGACGACCCCTCACTCGCGCGGGCAGTGCGCATGATCGGCTCGCACGGCAGCGAGGAC
The DNA here is from genome assembly GCF_031456545.1 of Agromyces sp. 3263. Classification (NCBI taxonomy): domain Bacteria; kingdom Bacillati; phylum Actinomycetota; class Actinomycetes; order Micrococcales; family Microbacteriaceae; genus Agromyces; species Agromyces sp. 3263. The sequence continues at coordinate 1,444,989 of NZ_JAVDUV010000001.1, read as the reverse complement.
GGCGACGAGCATTCGCTGCTGGGCTTCACCTCCCGGCTCGATGCGGTGCAGGCCATCGTGCTCTCGGCGAAGCTCAAGCGCCTGGAGGACTGGAACGCCAGGCGACGCGCCGTGGCCTCCGTCTATTCGGCGCTCCTCCACGACATCGACGAGGTGGTCCTCCCGCAGGTCGCGAATGGCAACGAGCATGTCTGGCACCACTACGTGGTCAGGGTCGCGAACCGGGAGCACGTGGCCGCGCAACTCGCCGCCGCCGGGGTCGCCACCGGCATCCACTATCCGGTCCCGCTGCACCGTTCTCGTGCCCTGGCCGACCAGCGCATTCGGCGGACCGACTGCCCGGTGGCGGATGCCGCCGCGGACGAGCTCCTCAGCCTGCCGATCTTCCCGCACATGACGGCCCGGCAGGTCGTGCGGGTCACCCGTGCGATGCGCGAGGCGTTCGGCCTCAGGCCCGAGGGCGACCCGTTCGTGCGTGAGCGCGAGGTCGACGTGACGGGGGCGTGGCCCGCCGCGTGAGCCCGCTGGCCCGAGTCGGCGCTTGGTGACACACGGCCGACGCGTCTTGGGGGCAAGAGGCAGGGACGCGCCGGCCGCGGTCGTCTAGGGGGCTGCGGCCCGGAGCGCGACGACGAGGCGGCGGAGCGTGCGCAGCAGTGGCGGCGCTTCCGGCATCGCGGTCGTACGGCGTTCGGGGGACGCGACCATGAGGGAGCCTCGGGGACAGCCCAGGGGAGGGCGAGCGTTCAACGCGGAACGGGGCCGATCGATGCCGGCTCGTCAGTGGCCCAGTCGCGACGCCGGAGCGTCGCGCCTCTCGCACGCTGACACGTGCGATTCACTCGCGCCCGCCGAACCGAGCGACCCGGAAGTCGCGATCGACGGGAGTGCTCTGAAAGCTACGCCTGCGCGCGAACAGCGCATAGGACCCCATTCGGGGGAGGGCGGGAGGGAGCCCGACCCGGCGGCTCACGCCAGGGCGAACAGCACGAACCCGATGAGCGGCAGGGTGCCCTGGATCAGCGCGGGCCGCAGGTAGCCGCGGCCGGTCGTCGTCAGCACGAGGGCCGCGAGCACCATGCAGGCGGTGGTGAACAGCACGAGGGCCTTGCCGACGTCGACGGCGCCCGCCCAGTACATCACCAGCCCGAGCGCGGCTCCGATCCCGAGGAACAGGTTGTAGAAGCCCTGGTTGTAGGCCATCGGCCGGGTGGTGTCGGCGGAGGCCTGGTCGGGAACGCCGAACCGCTTCCACGTCGACGGGCGGGTCCACCACACGCTCTCCATGAGGAAGATGTAGCCGTGCAGGAGCGCGGCGAGGGCGACGAAGATGCTCGCGATGACGGCCATGTCGCGATCGTATCGGTCGGGCGCGCCGGGGCGGTCAGGGCGCGGCGGTCGGCTGCGGGTCCACGGACATCGTGACGGGCACGCCGAGGAAGCGCTCCAGGTCGGCGACGGATGCCGCGAGCGCGCGTTCCTCGGGCGCCGAGAACGCGCGCCACGGCACCACCCTGGCGGTCGCGCGCTTCGCCTGCACGACCGGCGCCCAGCGCCCCGCCATGACGCCGTCGACCATGAGCGCGTGCAGGGGGAACTCGGCGTGCACCGCATCGCGGTCGGCGGGAAGCAGGTAGGTGCGGGGCGCGGCGTAGCCCATGATGTACTCGTCGTACGCCTGCAGCAGGTCGACCACGGGTCCGTCGGCGGGCGGGGATGATGCACCGTCGACGGATGCTGCGCCGACGGATGCCGCGTCGACGACGTGCCGCGTGCCCTCGACGTCGATCCACTCGAAGCGGCCGGAGCCGGCCCGCTCCGCGGCATCCGCGAACGCCTGCCGGGTGTCGCCGAGCGTGAAGCCCGACCAGGTCGCGAAGTCCCGGTCGGTCACCGGTCCGCGCGAGGCGATGAAGCGGGCGGCCAGGTCGGCGAGCGCCTCGTCGCGCGGCCGGGGCGCCGACGGCGGCACACGCTCGTCGAAGGCGGCGTACGTGCGCTGCTTGCCGGCGTTCGCCCCGCTGATCGCGACGCGTTCCAGCTCGGCCGTCATCATGACGTAGACGAAGCTGAGGCCCGTGCCCTCGATCCCGCCCGCGTCGAGCGCCGCGGCGAGCTCGGCCCGGGTGCGATGCCCGCCCGCCAGTGACGCGGCGACGAGGTCCAGCGCGCGGGCGGCGACCTCGCCCTCGATCCCGGTGCGGCGGTAGTGGGTGCCGTTGGCGCGGTGCACCCGTTCCGCCGAGAGCTCCATGATCCAGCGCGCGTCGTCGGGGTGGAGGAAGTGCCACGTGGGTCGCAGCACGTGCGTGCGGAGGATCTCGCCCGTGTCGAGCGCCGCGGCGACGGATGCGGCATCCGGTCGCCGCTCGACCGGCACGCGCGCGGCGAGCCCCCACTGCGCCGGCACGAACTCCTGCGCCTGCACCGCCGCGAACCGCCGCACGACCTCGGGAGCCGAGGCGTCGAACGGGGCGCGCAGTCCCTGCACGCGCAGGCGCAGTTCCCGCAGGCCGGCCAGGTCCACCGCTACTGCACGTCCCGGCGCCACGTCGTCGCGCCGCCGATGAGCGTCGCCAGCACGCCGATCGCGAGCAGCACGAGCCCGCCCTGCCACCAGTCGAGCGTCTGCGTTCCACCCGCCGAGGCGATGCTGTAGAACGAGGCGCCGACGAGCGCGTCGCTCGCAGCCCCCGGCAGGAACTGGCCGATCGATGCGGTGACCTCGTTCAGCGACGCCGCCAGGCGCAGGATCGGCTCGACGAACTGGGTGAACGCGATCACGATGACGATGGCGGCGACCTGGTTGGGCACGAGCGAGCCGAGCCCGACGCCGATGGTCGCCCAGAGCGCCATCGCGAGGATGCCGCGGCCGACGAGCGCCCACGTGTCGCTGTCGTCCAGGCCGCTGTCGAGGCCGAACAGGGCGAGCGCCCCGGCACCCGCGGCGACCGACGTGGCGAACGCGATCACCCCGAAGCCGGCGCCCATCACGAGCTCCGAGACGAACTTCGCGCTGAGCACCACCGACCGGTGCGGCTGGGCGAGGAACGTGGGCGTGAGCGTCTTGTGCCGGAACTCCCCGGTGACCGCGAGCGCACCGAGCAGCACGGGGAACACGTAGCCCACCGACGAGGCGAAGCTGTAGAGCAGCGGAGCGAGCTGGGCCCCGGGAGGCAGCTGCGTGCTGCCGCCGGCCCGCGACGCGGCATCCGGATTCTCGATCGCCCAGCCGAAGAACGCACCGAGGCCGCCAGCGAGGAAGGCGACGTAGGCGACGAGCAGGATGGCGAGCAGCCACCACATGCGCGTCGTGAAGACCTTCTGGAACTCCGAGCCGATCGCGCGCATCAGTGCACCTCCTCGCCGACGAGTGCGAGGAACGACTCCTCGAGTCCGGATTTCAGCCGGTGCAGGGCGCTGAGCTCGACGCCGCCGACGAAGGCCGCGTGCCCGACGAGTCCGGGGTCGGGCTCATCGACGATGAAGCCGCTGCGACCCTCGGTGAACTCCAGCCCGGCCTGCTCGAGCGCCGCGGCGAGGCTCGGCCGGTCGGGGGAGTCGACGATGGTGCGCGGTGCGGCGTCGAGCTCGAGGCTCGACAGCGTGCCGGTCTTCACGAGCCGGCCGCGCGAGATGATCACCACGTCGTCGACGCTCTGCTGCACCTCGCTGAGCAGGTGCGAGCTCACGAGCACCGTTCGCCCCTCGCGGGCGAGGCCCTGCAGGAACCCGCGGATCCACTTGATGCCCTCGGGGTCGAGGCCGTTGATGGGTTCGTCGAGCACGAACACGGCCGGATCGCCGAGCAGGGTGTAGGCCAGCGAGAGCCGCTGGCGCATGCCGAGGGAGTAGCCGCCCACGCGCCGGTCGGCGAACTCGTCGAGGCCGACCTGCTCGAGCACGGCCGGCACGCGGGTGCCAGGGATGCCCGCCGCCGTGGCGTAGACGCGCAGGTGGTTGCGGGCCGTGCGGCCGGGGTGGAAGTTCGCGTCGAGCGCGGCGCCCACCGTCGTGAGGGGGCGCGGCAGGTCGCGGTAGGCGGTGCCGCCGAAGGTGGCCGTGCCCGTGCTGGGCCGAACGAGTCCGAGGAGCACCCGCAGGGTCGTCGTCTTGCCCGCGCCGTTCGGGCCGAGGAACCCGGTGACCCGGCCGGGTTCCACCGTGAAGCTGAGGTCGTCGACCGCGGTCACGTGGCCGAACTGCTTGCTGAGCCCCGAGATCTCGATGGGGATGCCGCTCTCCATGCGCTCTCCTCACGTGCGGGGACGTCAGGACCCGCGATGGGCCGGCCCCCGCACGGCCCCGGACGGTCGAACCGCCACAGGGCCACCCTAGCGACGGACCGGCGCGCGGGGCATCCGTCGGGCGGGGGATTCGCGGAGTGGGCGCTAGTTGAGCGGTCGGATGCCGGCGGGCAGCACGCCCCCGTCGTAGAGGTAGCTCGCCAGGTCCTGCAGCTCGGCGAGCACGACGCGCTGGCTGTACGGGCCGTAGGAGAGGCGCGCGACGCCGAGCTCCTGGAGGCGCGTGGGCGTGGGCACGTCGGGGAGCCCGATGAGGCTGACCCGCTGCTCGCCGAGGCCGGCGACGAGCTCGACGACGACGTCCTCGCCGAAGTTGCCGGGCACGAAGACGCAGGTGGCGCCGGCCTCGAGGTAGGCGCGCCCGCGCTCGATCGCGTCGGCGACGTTCGTGTCGCGCTCGCGATCGCGACCGCGGAGGAACGCGTCCGTGCGCGCATTGAGCACGAACGGCACGCCCTCGGCCTCGCCGGCGGCCACGGCGGCCTCGACGGCGGCGACGGACTCGGCGAGGGGCTTCAGCTGGTCCTCGAGGTTCGCGCCGACGACGCCCACGCCGATCGCGCGGCGGATCGTCTCGCCCGGGTCGCCGTAGCCGGCCTCGAGGTCGGCGGTGACGGGAACGTCGACGGCGGCCGCGATGCGCCCCACCATGTCGAGCATGAGGTCCACGGGGATCTGCTCGCCGTCGGGGTACCCGAACGTGGCGGCGATGGAGTGGCTGGCCGTCGCGATCGCGCGGGTGGCGTGCAGCGCGGCCACGGCCTTGGCGCTCACGACGTCCCACACGTTCACCACCTGCAGCAGTTCGGGGTCGGTGTGCAGGCGGCGGAGTTCGGCAGCGGTCTCGGCGAGGGTCATCCGCTCAGCCTACGGACCGGGGCGGCGGCGCGACACCCGGGGCGTCAGCGCAGCGTCCCGGCGGAGGCCGTCAGCGCAGCGCCCAGGCGAGGCCCTCGAGCAACCGGTCCACGTCGGCGTCGTCGGTGTAGGGCGCGAGACCCATTCGCAGGCCACCAGCATCGCCGAGGCCGAGGTGCCGCGACGCCTCGAGCGCATAGAAGTTGCCCGACGGCGCGAGCACCTTCCCCTCGGCGAGCGACCGGGTGAGGTCGGCCGCCACGCGGCCGTCGAACGTGGCGAGCAGGGTGGGCGTCCGCCGCGCCGCGCGTGACCGGATCGACGCACCCGGCAGCGCGGCCAGCCCCTCCTCGAGCCGGTCGAGCAGCCGCGCCTCGTGCTCGTGCAGCGCGGCGTACGACGCGGTGAGGCGCTCCCGGCGCGACTCCGCCGCCTCGGCCGCGTCGGGGTCGAGCCCTGCCAGCACGTCGACGGCGGCCGTGACCCCCGCCAGCAGCTCGTAGGGGAGTGTGCCGAACTCGAACCGCTCGGGCACCACGTTGGTCGCCGGCAGCAGCTTGTCGGGCAGGATCCGCTCGAGCAGCTCGGGCCGGGCCGCGAGCACGCCGCAGTGCGGGCCGAGGAACTTGTAGGGCGAGCACACGTAGAAGTCAGCGCCGAGTGCACCCATCGCCGGCAGCTCGTGCGCGGTGAGGTGCACGCCGTCGACGAACACGAGCGCGCCGGCGTCGTGCGCCGCGGCGGCGATCCCGGCGACGTCGGGCTTCGTGCCCAGCAGGTTCGACGCCCCCGTCACCGCGACGACGCGGGTGCGGTCTGAGAGCGCCGCGGCCGCGGCATCCGTCGACAGCTCTGCGGTGTCGGGGTCGAAGTCGACCCAGCGCACCGTCGCGCCCGTGTGCTCGGCCGCCTGCACCCACGGCCGCACGTTCGCGTCGTGGTCGAGGCGGGTGACCACCACCTCGTCGCCGGGACCCCACTCGCGTGAGAGATGCCGTGAGAAGTCGTAAGTCAGCTGCGTCGCGCTGCGGCCGTGCACGATGCCGCGGGGGTGCGCGTCGAGCAGGTCGGCCATCGCCAGCCGGAACCGGTGCACCGCGGCCTCGGCGCGCTCCTCCGACTCGCCGATCGTGCCGCGGTTGGAGAGCGGCCCGGTGAGCACGGATGCCACGGCGTCGCCGACCGCGCGCGGCGTCTGCGTTCCGCCCGGACCGTCGAAGTGCGCCCACCCGCTCTCCAGCGAGGGGAACAGCGAACGGATGCGCGCGACGTCGTAGGCCATGCGGGCAGCCTAATCACGGCGGGGCGGTGGCACGAGGGGCCGTCGGCGTGGTCCCGCGGACTAGCATGCAGTCATGGGCGGGGTGGGCGCCGAGGCATCCGGTGCGGCAGGCGAGGCGCCACGGCGCGGGTTCTCGTTCAGCGCGCTGCTCGACGGCTTCTTCTTCGTCTTCGCCGGGCTCGCGGCCATCTGGCTCGCCTACCTGCTGTTCACCGAGTCGTTCTCGTTCGGCTGGTGGGGCATCCTCGGCTTCGTCCTGTTCTGGGCACTGCTCGCCTACCTCGTGCTGCCACGGCTGCACCGCATCCTCACCACCATCTACGTGCCCGACTACTTCATCGGTCGCGCCCGCACGAGCGACGGACTCCTCGGCGACCCCGTGAACCTCGCGGTGCTCGGCGACGAGGCACAGCTGCACGCCGCGATGCTCGCCGCCGGGTGGACGCGCGCCGACGAGGTCACCCTCGGCTCCAGCTGGCGCATCGTCACGTCCACCGTGACCCGGCGCAGCTACGACGAGGCTCCGGTGAGCCCGCTCTTCCTGTTCGGGCGGCAGCAGGACTCCGCGTACCAGCAGGAGGTGGCCGGCAATCCCGCGAAGCGCCACCACGTGCGCTTCTGGCGCTGCCCCGACGGCTGGCTGCTGCCCGGCGGCTCGCGCGTCGACTGGCTCGCCGCGGGCACGTTCGACCGGGCGGTGGGCTTCTCGCTCTTCACCCTGCAGGTCACGCACAAGATCGACGCCGACACCGACGTCGAACGCGACCACATCGTCACCACGGTGCGCGACGCGCACCCCGCCGTGCGCGTCGAGGTGCTGCGCGACTTCGCGACCGGCTACCACTCCCGCAACGGCGGCGGCGACTCGATCATCACCGACGGCGACCTACCGGTGATCGACGTGCGTGGCGTCACGGTGGCGGATGCCGGGTCGGTTCCGGATGCCGCGGCGGCCGCGTCGGTTCCGGATGCCGCGCCCGGGGCATCCGCGCTCCCGGCAGGCGGTGACGCATGACCGCCGTCGAGAAGCGCCCGGCGTTCGAGCCGCCGGCCGTGCTCGTCGCGCCCGTCGCAGGTCCGCCCGCCATGCGCCGGCCCATCTCGACCACCGTCGGCGCGGCACTCGTGCTGCTGCGGGTGCTGGCGGGTGCCGTCTGGCTGGGCGCGCTCTCGCTCCAGTGGGACCAGGTCTTCACTGAGGCGGTCGACGAGGTCGGCGACCCGATCACCGGCGACGCGTTCGCGGCGACATCGCAGGCCGTCTACACGTTCACCGTTATCCTGATCGGCGTCGTGCTGCTCATCGACCTCGTGCTCGGCGTGCTGACGTGGCTCGGGCTCAACTGGCCGCGCATCGTGGTGATGGTCATCTCCACCATCAGCATCAGCTCGTCGTTCGTGACCTGGTGGGTCGGCGACCAGGAGATCACGCTGCAGACCACGTTCGTGACGCTCGCCCTCGACATCCTGGTGATGCTCGCCCTGTCGAGCCGCTCGGCCCGGGCCTACGCCCGCCGCCCGCGGCCGCCCGGCCGCGCGCGCTGACCGCCGCCGCGCGCGAAGGCCGCCGTCAGGCGTCGCCTCCTGGCGCGGGCAGCGACACGTCGAGCAGCGCCGCGGCGACCGACCGGATGAGCGCGGTGACCTCGCCGTGGGTCTTGGTGCCCGCGAGGATGTCCATCACGAGGCCGTCCTCCAGCGCGACGAGTGCCCAGGCCACCTCGGTGACCTGGATGCGCGGATGGAAGACGCCGGCAGCCACGCCGTCGTCGAGGATCCCGACGTAGATCTCGACCTGGCGACGGTCGAGGGCGTGGTCGGCGTCGTTCAGCGACTCGTCGCGCAGGCCGGCCGGCCAGAACTCGTAGAGGATGCGCGACTCGTCACCCTCGAGCCCGCCGGTGCTGCCGGCCTCGATGGCGGCGGTGAGCCGCTGGCCGGGTGTGCTCGCCTCTGCGACCGCCCGGCTGATGGTGTCGATGAACCGGTCGCTCGCCGCGTAGACGAGCTCACGCACGATCTCGCTGAGCCCCGTGAAGTAGTAGAGCACCGCCGAAGGCTCCATGTCGGCGGCGGTCGCGACGGCGCGCAGCGTGGTGCCCTCGGCGCCTTCGCGTACGGCCACGCGACGGGCGGCGTCGAGGATGGCGAGGCGTCGCTCGGCCTTGCGGTTGGGACGGGGCACGCGCTCATTCTGCCGTGATCCGGGGCCAGGGCGCGTCCCGCGCGCACCGTTTTCTGAATCTCGTACGGAAAACACTTGACGCGCGACCATGTCGTTGTTTGAATGCCATTCAACTGAGTTGTCTGAAGATCATTCAGACAACGATCGCAGTCGAAGGAGACTCGATGAGCCCGACACCTCTCACCCCGGCGTCGTCGCCCACAGCGGGCGCACCCGACAAGGGCCTCCAACGCGACGCGCTCGGCCTCGGCCGTATCGTGGCACTCGGCCTCGCCGCCGTCGCGCCGGCGTACAGCCTCGCGGTCACGCTCGGGTACGTCGTCGGGGCCGTCGGCGTGCAGACCCCGGCCGCCTTCCTGCTCGGCTTCGTGCCGATCCTCTTCACCGCGTTCGCGTTCCGCGACCTGAACCGCGCCATGCCCGACTGCGGCGGCGTCTTCGTCTGGATCTCGCGGGCGCTCGGCCCGTTCGCGGGATGGTTCTTCGGAGGATGGGTGCCGCAGGTCGCGACGTTCATCGCCACGGCTGCGCTCGCCGAGGTCGCCACGGTCTACCTCCTCGACGCCGTCGGACTCGGGTTCGTCGCCGACGATCCCGTCGCGACGATCGCGATCGCGATCGGCCTCATCGCGCTCAGCGCCGCGGTCGCCGTGCGAGGGATCGAGCTCGCGGCCTGGATCCAGTACGCCCTCATCGCGCTGCAGATCGTGGCGATCGGCGGATTCTGCGTGGCCGCGTTCTCGGCGATGGCCGCCGGCACGGCGCCCTCGACCGGCGAGCCGGTGAGCCTCAGCTGGTTCAACCCGTTGGCCGTCGGCGATCCCGCCGGACTGGTCGCGGGCGTCATCCTGTGCCTGTTCATCTACTGGGGCTGGGACGCGCTCATCTCCGTCAACGAGGAGACGACGGAGCGTTCCCGTACGCCGGGTCGTGCCGTGATCATCTCGACGGTCATCCTGCTGGTGCTCTACTGCGGCGCCTCGGTCGCCGCGATCGGCTACGGCGGGGTCGACCTGATCACGTCGGATGCCGCGATCGACGACGTGCTCTCGGTGCTCGGCCCGCTCGCCACAGGCGAGGTCTTCGGCCGGGTGATCACCCTGGCGATCGGGTTGTCCGCACTTGCGGCGCTCTTCACGGTGGCCGTGAGCACCCCCCGCACCTGGCTCAGCATGGCCACATACCGCGCACTTCCGGCGAGCGTCGGCCGGGTGCATCGCGTGCACCGCACCCCCCATCTCGCCACTTACTGGTGGGCCGGACTCAGCGTCGCCACGATCGTCGTGCTCACGCTGGTCTCGAGCGACTTCATCGGCCTCGCGATCCTCGCGATCGGCGTGATGGTCGCCGCCTACTACGCCGTCACCGCGATCGCGGCGATCGTCTATTTCGCTTCCGACCTGCGTCGCGGGCCCCGGTCCTTCATCGTCGCCGGTGTCCTCCCCGCGCTCGGCGCCCTGCTCATGATCGTGGCATTCATCGTGAGCGCGATCGACATGGCCCGGCCCGACTACGTCGGGGACTCCGTCCTCGGCGTCGGCACCGTGTTCTGGATCGGCGTGGGCGCCCTGGCGCTCGGCCTCATCGTCACGCTCCTGGTCCGGCCCGTGTTCCCCGAGTTCTTCGCCCGACGCGTCATTCCCGTCGGCACGGTCCACGACCACGACTTCGTGATCGCCGACCCAGCGGATGCCCCGCCGACCGCCATTCCGGATGCCGCTCCCGCCGCCATCCCGGATGCGGTGCCCGCCGTTCCGCCCACCGAATCGACCCGAGAGGAGCGCTGATCGTGCGCACCCTGTCCATTGCAGCCATCCAGACCACCGCCGTGGCGCGTGACCTCGACGCCACGTGGCAGCGGTTCGCCGGCCAGGTGCGCGCTGCGGTCGCGATGCGGCCGCACGTCGACCTGGTCGTCGTGCCCGAGCTGCTGCTGGCGGCGCCCGGCCCGCTCCTCGTCGCCGACCCGCAGTTCGACGAGCGCGCCGCGACGAGCATCCCCGGCCCACTCACCGACCGGCTCGGCGACCTCGCCCGCGAGCTCGGCGTCTGGCTCGTTCCCGGATCCCTCGTCGAGCGCGACGAGGACGGACGGCTCTTCAACACGGCCGTCGCGATCTCACCCGAGGGCGAGATCGTCGCCCGCTACCGCAAGCTCTTCCCATGGCGGCCGTACGAGGCGCTGGAGCCGGGCAGCGACTTCGTCACGTTCGACATCCCGGGCAAGGGCCGGGTCGGGCTCGCGATCTGCTTCGACGGCAGCTTCCCCGAGGTGGCCCGGCAGCTCGCGTGGCTCGGCGCCGACGTGATCATCCAGCCGACGCTGACCACCACTCGCGACCGCGAGATGGAGGTCGTGATGTCGCGTGCGAACGCCTTCGCGAATCAGGTCTTCGTCGTCAACGTCAACAGCGCCTCGCCCGCCGGCGTGGGGGCGAGCGTGCTCGTCGATCCCGAGGGCACGATCATGCAGCAGGCCGGCGAGGGCGAGGAGGTGCTGTTCGGGGTGCTCGACCTCGACCGTGTGCGACTCGTGCGGGAGCACGGCACGTTCGGGCTGAACCGCCCGTGGGCCCAGCTCGCCGACCAGTGCGCGCTCGTGCGGTACCCGATGTACGGCGGGGCGACCTTCCAGCCCCCGGCCTGGGCGGTCGATCCCGCCCTCGCGTGACCGCCGCCCCGGCAGACCCGCGAGCAGGCCGCGCGAGGTGACGCGAATCGACCTTCCCGAGCGCCGGAAGGCCGATTCGCGTCATCCCGGCAGCTGCGTGCCCGCGTGCGGCGCGGCGGATGCCGCGTGCTGGGCGGATGCCGCGGCGCCGGCGTGCGCGGGGCAGGCGACGGCGTCGCACGACGCGCACACGACGAGCTGCGTGCGGCACGCGGCATCCGTGCAGTTGACGGTGCGGTTCGTGGCCGCGCCGCACACCGTGCAGGTGCCGATCACGGCGGCGTGGTCGCTGAAGTCGACCGAGCCGCGCCCGTCGAAGACGTAGAGCGAGCCGTCCCACAGCCCGTCGTCGCCGTAGCGCTCGCCGTAGCGCACGATGCCGCCCTCGAGCTGGTAGACCTCGCCGAAGCCGCGGCTCGCCATCAGGCTCGACAGCACCTCGCAGCGGATGCCGCCGGTGCAGTAGGTCACGACGGGGCGGCCCTTGAGCTCGTCGTACTTCCCCGAGTCGAGCTCCTCGACGAAGTCCCGCGTGGTCTCGACGTCGGGCACGACCGCCCCGCGGAAGCGCCCGATCGCCGCCTCGAGCGCGTTGCGTCCGTCGAAGAACACCACGTCGTCGCCGCGTTCGGCCACGAGCTCGTGCAGCGCCTCCGGGGTCAGCCGGGTGCCGCCGCCCACCACGCCCGCGTCGTCGACGCGCAGCTCGCCCGGCGCCCCGAACGACACGATCTCGTCGCGCACCTTCACCACGAGCTTCGGGAAGTCGAGGCTCGCGCCCGCCTCGTCGAGCCCGGTGCCCTCGCTCCATTTGAAGTCGATGTGCTTGAACGCCGGGTAGTCGCGGGTCTTGCGCACGTAGCGCTTGAGCGCCCGCAGCTCGCCGCCGAGCGTGCCGTTCAGGCCGTCCTTCGAGATGAGGATGCGCCCGCGCAGCCCGAGCGACTCGGCGAGGTCGCGCTGCCAGAGGCGCACGGCGTCGGGGTCGGCGAGCGGGGTGAAGACGTAGTAGAGGAGGATCTTGGCGACGGCCACCCCGAGATCATACGGTCGGATGCCGCGAGCCGGCCGAGCGGGTCGGCACCTCCCGGGCGCCCGCCCGCCGCCCGCTCCACGGTGCGCCGCCCGACCCGCGGGCCCGACTCTCCGACCCGCCCGTCAAGGGGGTCGCCCCGGCGCCCCCGCCGCATAGGCTGGCGGCGACCGCAGACGACCACTCCCGAGGAGGATCGCGATGCTCGACGTCGACCCGTACCAGGCACTGCAGGGCTTGCGGCCCGTGGACTCGTTCACCGTGACGAGCGCCGACTTCGAGGAGGGCGGGCCGCTCGGCCGCCCCCAGTGGAGTTCGGCCGCGGGCGGCGTCGACCGCTCGCCGCAGCTGTCGTGGTCGGGCTTCCCGGCGGCGACCCGCAGCTTCGCTGTGACCTGCCTCGACCCCGACGCGCCGAGCGGCTCCGGCTGGTGGCACTGGTCGCTCGCGAACCTGCCGGCGTCGGTGACGAGCCTCGAGGCGGGTGCGGGCAGTGCCGGCGGCCCGCCGCTGCCCGACGGCGCGTTGGTGCTGCGCAACGAGGAGGGCTCGCGCGGGTTCATCGGCGCGGCGCCCCCGCGGGGCACGGGCGTGCACCGGTACCTCTTCGTCGTGCACGCGCTCGACGTGCCGGGCCTCGAGCTCGACGCAGACGCCTCGCCGGCGATCCTGGGCGCTCGGTGCTTCTTCCACGCGATCGCGCGCGGCATCCTGACGGGCACGGCGACGCGCGACTGACCCCGTTCGGCCGGGCGCTCATCCGCGTCCGCGGCAGGCGGAGGCCCATCGGGTAGCGTGTGTGCATCATGCGCCCGATGCCGTTGGAGCCGAACAGTCGCCGTGTCGCCATCGGCTCCCGCCTGCGCGCCGCCCGCCAGGCCCAGCAGCTCACCATCGACGAGGTCGCGCGCATCACGGGGCTGACCAAGGGCTTCCTCTCCCGGGTCGAGCGCGACATGACCTCGCCCAGCGTCTCGTCGTTGATCACCCTGTGCGAGGTGCTCTCCATCTCGGTCGGCTCCCTGTTCGAGGCGCCCGACGTGCAGTTCGTCCCCTCGGGCACCGGGCCGCGCATCAACCTCGGCGGCGTCGACACCGAGGAGCGCCTGCTCTCGCCGCGCTCGGAGTCGCGCGTGCAGGTGATCCGGTCGGTGATCGAGCCGGGCGGTCACGGCGGCAAGGAGCTCTATGCGGTCGCCGCCGACGTCGACGTGCTGCATGTGCTGCAGGGCTCGGTCGTCGTGCGCTTCTCCGACCAGGACTGGGAGCTCGGCCCCGGCGACAGCATCACCTTCAACGGTCACGAGCCGCACAGCTGGCAGGTCGCCGGCGACGGTGGCGCCGAGGTGATCTGGGTGCTCGTGCCGGCGCTCTGGAGCTCCTGACCGCGAGCCCCTCCGGCTCGAGCGCGCGCACGGCTGACCATGGCGGACGTCGCGTGCGCGCGGCATCCGTCTCGATCCGGTCTTGACGCGCGCCCGCATCAGGGCTACTTTGTGTGCAGTCGTAGTTGCCCATGTAGCAACAAAAGATTCACACAAAGCAACAAGCCAAGCAACAAGGAGGTTGCGAGATGACGCAGCCGATCGGTCCCATCGACAGCTCCAAGACCCCTCGCTACGCGGGCCCCGCCGGGTTCGCGCGGCTGCCCCGCCTCGACCAGGTCGAGCATGCCGACATCGTCGTCGCCGGCGTGCCGTTCGACAGCGGCGTGTCCTACCGGCCCGGCGCGCGCTTCGGCCCGACGCACATCCGTGAGGCCTCGCGCCTGCTGCGTCCCTACAATCCGGCGCTCGACGTGTCGCCGTTCGAGATCGCCCAGGTCGCCGACGCGGGCGACATCGTCGCGAACCCGTTCCACATCGGCGAGGCGATCGACGCCATCCAGGCCGCCGCCCTCGACCTCACCGCGAACGGCACGCGCCTCGTCACGCTCGGCGGCGACCACACCATCGCGCTCCCGCTGCTCCGCGCCGCGGCCGAGCGGCACGGGCCCGTCGCGCTGCTCCACTTCGACGCGCACCTCGACACGTGGGACACCTACTTCGGCGCCGAGTACACGCACGGCACCCCGTTCCGGCGGGCGTTCGAGGAGGGCATCATCGACACCGAGGCGCTGAGCCACGTCGGCACGCGCGGCCCGCTCTACGGCAAGAAGGACCTCGAGGACGACCGCCGCTTCGGCTTCGGCATCGTCACGAGCGCCGACGTCTACCGCCAGGGCGTCGACGAGGTCGTCGCGAAGCTCCGCGATCGCATCGGCGACCGCCCCCTCTACATCTCCATCGACGTCGACGTCATGGACCCCGCGCACGCGCCCGGCACCGGCACTCCCGAGGCGGGCGGCATCACGAGCCGCGAGCTCCTCGAGATCCTCCGCGGGTTCCGCGGCCTCAACCTCATCGGCGCCGACGTCGTCGAGGTCGCCCCGGCCTACGACCACGCCGAGATCACCGGCGTCGCCGCCTCGCACCTGGCGTACGACCTGGTCTCGCTGCTCGCGATCCAGCACGAGGCGACGGATGCCGCGGGCAGCGCGCCCTCGGCCGAGCAGCTCCTGCGCGAGGCATCCGTTGTCTGAGTCGATGATCGACGCGCGCGCGGCCGAGTCGGCGGGCACGGCCGACCCGACGGACGCCGCCCCGACCCCCGACGCCCACGTCCGCAACGGCGGCGACGTCGTGGTCGAATCGCTGGCGGCGCTCGGCGTCACCCACGTCTTCGGCATCCCGGGCCAGCACGCGCTCGGCCTGTTCGACGCGATCCGCCGCAGTGAGCTCGAGTTCGTGAGCTCGCGCGTCGAGAACAACTCGGCGTTCGGCGCCGACGGCTACGCACGCGCGACGGGTGAGGTCGGCGTGCTGTTCCTCTCGACCGGCCCGGGCGCGCTCACCGCGCTCGGCGCACTGCAGGAGGCGTATGCCACCGGCGTCCCGGTGCTCGTCATCACGAGCCAGATCCCCCGCCGCGGACTCGGCGGCGCCCGCAAGGGCCTGTTGCACCAGCTCGACGACCAGCAGCAGAGCGCGCGCAACGTCACCAAGTCGACCGCGCTCGTCCGTGAGGCCGCGCACATCCCGTCGGCCCTCGCCGACGCGTGGTCGCTCGCCCAGGCGGCTCCGGCCGGTCCCACGTGGGTCGAGATCCCCGAGGACGTGCTCCTCGAGGCCACCGACGTGCCGCCGGTGCAGTCGGCGATCACGTCGATCCCCGAGCGGATGCCGCGGCCCGAGCTCGTCGACGAGGCCGCCGCGCTGCTCGCGGGCGCCGAGCGCCCGGTCATCCTCGCCGGCGGGGGAGTGCGGCGCTCGCAGGGCGGCCGCGCCGCGCTCGTGCGGCTCGCCGAGGCCCTGGACGCGCCCGTCGTCTCGACCGTCGGCGGCAAGGGCGCGATCCCATTCGACCACCCGCTGTCGGCGGCATCGTGGATCGAGGACCGGTACACGACCGACCTGCTCGAGCAGGCCGACGTGCTCCTCGCCGTCGGCACCGCCATCGGCGAGGTCACGAGCAACTACTTCACGTTCGCGCCGCGCGGCCGGCTCATCCAGGTCGACGCCGAGCCCCGCGTGCTGGGCTCGAACTTCCGGGGCCTCGGCATCCACGCCGACGCCGCACTCGCCCTGTCGGCCATCGCCGACCGGCTTCCGTCACGGCCGACCGAGCACGAGTCGCAGCGACCGGCTGGCACGGCCGACCGCCACGCGTCCGGCGCTCGGGTCGCCGCACGCCTCCGCGCCGACGTCGAGGCCCGCCTCGCCGCGCAGGACCTCGCCGCCGAGCGCGGCCTGCTCGCCGACCTCCGCGCCGCCGTGCCCGCCGACGCCCACACCTTCTGGGACATGACGATCGCCGGTTACTGGGCCTGGTCGGCCTGGGATCCAGAGCGGGGCGAGTTCCACTCCGCCCAGGGCTCGGGCGGCCTCGGCTTCGCGTTCCCCGCAGCGCTCGCCGCGGCGATCGGCTCCGGCCGGCGCACCCTCGCCGTCTCGGGCGACGGCGGCGCGATGTACTCGATCGCCGAACTCGCGACCGCCCGCCAGCACGACGCCGACGTGACCTGGCTCATCGTCGACGACGGCGGCTACGGCATCCTCCGCGAGTACATGACGGAGCAGTTCGGCCAGGCCACGGCCACCGAGCTCGCCGGCCCCGACTTCGCCGCGCTCGCCAGGGCGTTCGGCGTGACCGCCCATGAGGCGACCCTCGAGACCGTGGGCGAGACCATCGCCCGCACCTTCCGCGAGCCCGGCCCCGTTGTCGTGGTCGTGCCCGCCGTGTTGCGCATGTTCGCGCCGACACACCTGCAGTAACCCGACGCACCACCCGACCCTCGACCGAGACCTGACGCAAAGGATCCAACGATGGATATCGCGATCATCATCATCTACCTCGCCGCCATGCTGCTGTTCGGCTGGTGGGGCAAGTCCCGCACCAAGAACTCGAGCGACTTCCTCGTCGCCGGCCGGCGCCTCGGCCCGACGCTCTACACCGGCACCATGGCGGCCGTCGTGCTCGGCGGTGCCTCGACCGTCGGCGGCGTCGGCCTCGGCTACAAGTTCGGCATCTCGGGCATGTGGCTCGTCGTCGCGATCGCCGTGGGCCTCTTCCTCCTCAGCATCCTGTTCGCGAGCCGCATCGCGAAGCTGAAGGTCTACACCGTCGCGCAGATGCTGAAGCTCCGCTACGGCGTGAACGCCACGAGCGCCTCGGGCTTCGTCATGATGGCCTACACGCTCATGCTCTCGGTGACGTCGACGATCGCCTACGCGACGATCTTCAACGTGCTGTTCGACACCGACCGCACGCTCTCGGTGATCATCGGCGGCGTGATCGTGATGCTCTACTCCTCGATCGGCGGCATGTGGTCGATCACCCTCACCGACATGGTGCAGTTCGTCCTGAAGACCATCGGCGTCTTCTTCCTGCTGCTGCCCTTCGCCTGGATCCACGCGGGCGGCTACGAGGGCATCGTCGACCGGCTCGGCGAGGCGGCGTTCGACTTCACGGCGATCGGCGTCGACACGATCATCACGTTCTTCGTCATCTACACGTTCGGCATGCTCATCGGCCAGGACATCTGGCAGCGGGTCTTCACGGCGCGCTCCCCGAAGGTCGCGAAGTGGGGCGGCACCGCGGCATCCGTCTACTGCCTGCTCTACGGCGTCGCCGGCGCACTCATCGGCACCGCCGCCGCCTCGTTCATGCCGGGCATCGAGGCGAAGGACGACGTGTACGCCGCCGTCACCCAGCAGATCCTGCCGATCGGCCTCAGCGGCATCGTGCTCGCGGCCGCCGTCGCCGCGATGATGTCGACCGCCTCGGGCGCGCTCATCGCCACGGCCACGGTCGCCCGCGCCGACGTCATGCCCATCGTGAAGCGGCTCTTCGGTCGTAGCGCAGCGGATGCCGCGGCGAACTCGAATCCCGAGCACGACATCCGCTCCAACCGCCTCTACGTCGTGGTGCTCGGGGTCGCGGTCATCGTCATCGCCGCCATGCTCAACGACGTGGTCGCCGCACTGACGGTCGCCTACGACATCCTGGTCGGCGGTCTCCTCGTCGCCATCCTCGGCGGCTTCGTATGGAAGCGCGCGACCGGGGCCGGGGCGCTCTGGTCGATGGGGGTCGGCACGGTCGTGACGCTCGGCACGATGTTCGTCGTGCCCGGCGGCGTCATGGCGAACGAGCCGATCTACTTCGGCCTCGCCGCCAGCCTCGCGGCGTACGTCATCGCCAGCCTGCTCACCCCGCGCACGCCGGCGTCGGTGCTGCAGATCTGGAACGACCGGCTCGCCGGCCGCGCCGAGCCCGAGGCGGATGCCGCTGAGCCCGACGCCGCGGTCCCGGCAGCGAGCCACGGCGAGCCCATCGCCGCGACGCGGCCCGCAGCGGAATAGGCCGGCGGCCGCACCGAGACGGGAACGGCGGATGCCTCGTGGGGGCGAGGCATCCGCCGTTCCGCCTGTCCGAGCGCCTGTCCCAGCGCGCGCTGCAGGGCGTGTGCTCCGTCAGTGCTTGTTGCCCGTGAGGGCGAGCACCCCGCCGAGGCCGATCATCATGACGCCGCCGGTCGCGGCGAGGTGGGCCGCACGCTTGGGCGAGCGCGCGAACCAGTCGCGGGCCGCGCTCGCCGCGAGCGCCCAGACCGAGTCGCAGAGCAGCGCGAGCACGATGAACACGACGCCGAGCTCGAAGAGCTGCAGGGGAATCGAGCCGGCCGTGAAGTCGACGAACTGGGGCAGCACGGCGACGAAGAAGGCGATGGTCTTGGGGTTGGTGACGCCCACGACGAAGCCCTCGCCGAGCTGGCGCCAGTGCGAGCGGGGGGCGACCTCGCCGTTGACGGCGGC
This sequence comes from Agromyces sp. 3263, assembly GCF_031456545.1. Lineage (NCBI taxonomy): Bacteria > Bacillati > Actinomycetota > Actinomycetes > Micrococcales > Microbacteriaceae > Agromyces > Agromyces sp. 3263. The sequence continues at coordinate 1,426,300 of NZ_JAVDUV010000001.1, read as the reverse complement.
CGCGGCATCCGCTCGGTGCCGAATCGCCTGGATGCCGAGGTAGACGAGGTACAGGGCGCCGGCGAACTTGATGATCGTGAAGATCACGACCGACTGGGCGACCAGCGCACCGACGCCGAGGGCGACCGCCGCCACGAGCGGGATCATGCCGATGGCGTTGCCGAGCACGCTGAGCAGGCCGCCGACGCGGCCGAGCGCGAGCGACCGCCCGATCACGAACAGCACGCTCGGACCGGGGATCACGATCAGCACGATCGACGTGAGCACGAACGCCCACAGGTTCTCCAAGGGGACCACCCGTGCATGCTACTCCGCGGGTGCCGCTGCGCCGGGGCCGGGGTCGTTCCTCCTCGGGCGGGTGCGGCTGCGCTGCCTACTCCTCCTCGGGCGGCGGCGAGATCGCGGCGCCGAGCCGGATGCGGGTGCCGAACGGATCGGCGATGAGCGAGGTGCGCTCGCCCCACGGCTGGTCGGTCGGTTCCTCCATGACGGATGCCCCCGAGCCGGCGAGCTGGGCCGTCACCCGGTCGACGTCGTCGACGTAGAACCAGAGCAGCACGTTGCCGGGGGGAGGCGGGTTCTCGGCGAGGCCGATGCCGAGCGACGAGGAGCCCACCGCCAGCGACGCGTAGACGACGTCGCCGCCTTCCGGCGGGACGGTGAAGGTGTAGGTGACGACTCCGCCGAGCGCGTCGCGGTAGAACGCGAGCGCCGCGTCGACATCGGGCACCTCGAGGATGGGGAACGCGGATTCGATCATGAGGCCTCCTCGACGCGAGGCTACGCCGCGGGTCGGGATGCCGCTACGGTGGCAGTCGTGAGCGACCAGATCTCGGTGAGCGTCGTCGACGGGCTCGGCCATGTGACGCTCGATCGACCCCAGGCGCTCAACGCCCTGAGCTACGCGATGATCCGTGAGCTCACCGGCGTCTTCGAGGCGTGGCGGCACGACAGCGAGGTCGGCGTGGTCGTGATCGACGGGGCGGGGGAGCGCGGCTTCTCCGCCGGCGGCGACATCCGCGAGCTCTACGGGTACGCCGTCGACGGCAATGCGGGGGAGGCCCGCGAGTTCTTCCGCGCAGAGTACCGCCTCGACGCCATGATCGCGCGCTACCCCAAGCCGGTCGTCGCGATCATGGACGGCATCACCATGGGCGGCGGAATCGGGCTCGCCGGCCACGCGGCGATCCGCATCGTGACCGAGCGCTCGCGCGTCGCGATGCCCGAGACGCGCATCGGCTTCACGCCCGACGTGGGCGGCTCGTGGCTGCTCGCCAAGGCGCCCGGCGAGCTCGGCGTGCACCTCGCCCTCAACTCGCGCACGATGGATGCCGCCGACGCGCTGCACGCCGGCTTCGCCGATTCGTTCGTCCCGTCCGAGCGGCTGCCGCACCTCATCCAGGCCCTCGCCGAGCGCGCCGACCCCGGCAGCCCGGCAGAGATCGTCATGCTGTTCGACGAGACGCCCGGACCGTCGGCGCTCGCGCTCGCTCGCGACTGGGTCGACGCCTGCTACTCCGCGCCGACGGTGCACGAGATCATCGCGCGGCTGCGGGCGTTCGCCGATGGGCGCGCCTTCCCGACGCATCCGCTCGACCCCGCGGCGTCCGCCTACGCAGCGGCGGCCGCCGACGAGCTCGAGACGCTCTCGCCGACGGCGCTCACGGTCACCCTCGAGGCGGTGCGCCGCGCCCGCACGCTGCCGAGCCTCGAGGACGCGCTCGAGCAGGAGTTCCGGCTCGTGTCGTGGTTCATCGAGCAGCACGACCTGCGCGAGGGGATCCGCGCCCAGGTCATCGACAAGGACCGATCGCCGAAGTGGAGCCCGGGCACGCTGGCCGGGGTCGATCCGCACCTCGCGGCCCGGGTCATCGAGGCGCAGGTGCACGAGCCCGTCTGGCCCGATCGCCCCGCGGCCTGACGCCCGCCTCGCACGCCGAAGGCACCGCCCGCCCCAGGGTGTCCCTCGCACGGCGCGCCCCGATCGGCAACCCCTGCCGCAGTTCGCGCGCCCCCGGGTATCCACAGGCCCCATTCGATACGGTGGGCTCGTGAAGACCCACCACCTGCGCACCCACCGAAGCGACGAGAACCTGGTCCGCGAGGGGCAGCTCGCCTGGCAGCTGGCCGGGGTCGCGACCGACCCGGTCGAGCTCGACGACGATGTCGTCGACATGGTCGTCAACCGGGTGATCGACAACGCGGCCGTCGCGGCCGCCTCGCTGGCCCGCAAGCCGGTCGTCTCCGCGCGCAGCCAGGCGCTCGCACATCCGGTGTCGATCGGCGGCGACGGCGCCACGGTCTTCGGCGCGGATGCCGCACGCCGCACGTCGCCCGAGTGGGCCGCGTGGGCCAACGGCGTGGCCGTGCGCGAGCTCGACTTCCACGACACCTTCCTCGCCGCAGAATACTCGCACCCGGGCGACAACATCCCGCCGATCGTGGCCGTGGCCCAGCACCTCGCCGCCGCCCGCGGCCTCACCGGCCGCGACATCGTGCGGGGCATCGCCACGGGCTACGAGATCCAGATCGACCTCGTCAAGGCGATCTCACTCCACAAGCACAAGATCGACCACGTCGCGCACCTCGGCCCGTCGGCTGCCGCCGGCATCGGCACCCTCCTCGGCCTCGACCAGGAGACGATCTTCCAGGCCATCGGCCAGGCCCTGCACACGACCACGGCCACGCGCCAGTCCCGCAAGGGCGAGATCTCCACGTGGAAGGCGCACGCCCCCGCCTTCGCCGGCAAGATGGCCGTCGAGGCGGTCGACCGCGCGATGCGCGGTGAGACCAGCCCCGTGCCGATCTACGAGGGCGAAGACGGCGTCATCGCGTGGCTCCTCGACGGGCCGGACGCCTCCTACGAGGTGACCATCCCCGAAGACGGCGAGTCCAAGCGCGCCATCCTCGACTCCTACACGAAGGAGCACTCGGCCGAGTACCAGGCCCAGGCGTGGATCGACCTCGCCCGCAAGCTCCACGACGAGTACCCGCTGATCCTCGACGACCCCGACCGCATCGAGTCGATCACCCTGCACACCTCGCACCATACGCACTACGTGATCGGCTCGGGCGCGAACGACCCCCAGAAGTACGACCCCGACGCCTCCCGCGAGACGCTCGACCACTCGATCCCGTACATCTTCACGGTCGCGCTGCAGGACGGCACCTGGCACCACGCCGACTCGTACTCGCCCGAGCGCGCGCACCGCGACGACACCGTGGCGCTGTGGAAGAAGGTCTCCACGGTCGAGGATCCCGAGTGGACGCGCCGCTATCACTCCAACGACATCGCCGAGAAGGCCTTCGGCGGCCGCGTGGTCATCAAGCTCAGCGACGGGGGCGAGATCGTCGACGAGATCGCGGTCGCCGACGCACATCCGCTCGGTGCCCGGCCCTTCGCCCGTGAGCAATATGTGCAGAAGTTCCGCACCCTCGCGGAGTGGGTGCTCGAGGAGGCCGAGATCGAGCGGTTCCTCGACCTCGCGCAGCGCCTTCCCGAGCTCGGCCCCGACGAGCTCGGCGGCCTCACCATCACCGCGGCGCCGGGCGCGCTCGTCGGCGTCGACATCCCCACGGGGCTGTTCTAGCCATGGCGCGTGCCGACGGCGCGGGACAGGTCGCGCTCATCACCGGCGCCTCGTCGGGCATCGGCGAGGCCACCGCGGTCGAGCTCACCCGTCGGGGGTTCGTCGTCTACGGCGCTGCGCGCCGGGTCGACCGCATGGCGGCGCTCGCCGGCCGCGGCGTGCACGTCATCGAGATGGATGTGACGGATGACGCGTCGATGACGTCGGGCGTCGAGCAGGTGCTGCGCGAGCAGGGCCGCATCGACGTACTCGTGAACAACGCGGGCTACGGGTCGTACGGCGCCCTCGAGGACGTGCCGCTCGAGGAGGCGCGCCGCCAGTTCGAGGTCAACGTCTTCGGTCTCGCGCGCCTCACCCAGCTCGTGCTCCCGCACCTGCGCGCGCAGCGGAGCGGACGCATCGTGAACGTGTCGTCGATCGGCGGCAAGATGTACGAGCCGCTCGGCGCGTGGTACCACGCCACGAAGTTCGCGGTCGAGGGCCTCAGCGACTCGCTGCGCGTGGAGCTCGAGCCCCACGGCGTGCACGTCATCGTCATCGAGCCCGGTGCGATCCGCACCGAGTGGGGCGGCATCTCCGCGGAGAGCGCGCTGACCCGCTCGGGCGACACCGCGTACTCCGCGCAGGCGCATGCGCTCGCGAGGATCTACGGCGTGGCCGACCGCCCCGGCGTCGGGGCCGACCCGCGCGTCGTCGCTGCGGCGATCGGCAAGGCGGTCACCGTCCGTCGGCCCCGCACCCGCTACGCGGTGCCTACGAGCGCGAAGGCCATCCTGCTCGCGCGTCGGCTCCTCAGCGACCGCGCCTTCGATGCCGTCATCACGCGCGCCTACGGCATGCGCTGACGCCCGTCGAGCGGATGCCGCGTGCGGGGCCTGCTGCGCTCTCCGCCCTGCCCGCTGCATCCGCTCCGCCCTGCGGCATCCGTTCGGCCCTGCGGCATCCGCTCGGCGCTGGGGCATCCGCTCGAAGCTAGGCTGGATCGGAGGAGGCCCACCATGCTCTACGCCCAGACTCCCGCCCACGAGAAGCGCCGGCTGTTCCGCGAGCGCCTCGCCAGCGGGGAGATCATGCGGTTCCCGGGTGCGTTCAACCCGCTCTCGGCGCGGCTGATCGAGCAGAAGGGCTTCGAGGGCGTCTACATCTCGGGCGCGGTGCTCTCGGCCGACCTGGGTCTGCCCGACATCGGCCTGACCACGCTCTCCGAGGTCGCCGGCCGGGCGAAGCAGATCGCGCGCATGACCGAGCTGCCCGCGATCGTCGACGCCGACACCGGCTTCGGCGAGCCGATGAACGTGGCGCGCACCGTGCAGGAGATGGAGGACGCCGGGCTCGCCGGCCTGCACATCGAGGACCAGGTGAACCCGAAGCGCTGCGGGCACCTCGACGGCAAGCAGGTCGTCGACGAGCACACGGCGCTGCAGCGCATCCGCGCCGCCGTCGACGCTCGCCGAGACGACAACTTCCTCATCATGGCGCGCACCGACATCCGGGCCGTCGACGGACTCGACGCCGCCGTCGACCGGGCGAAGAAGCTCGTCGACGCTGGCGCCGACGCGATCTTCCCCGAGGCGATGTCGTCGCTCGAGGAGTTCGGGGCGATCCGTGCCGCCGTCGACGTGCCGCTGCTCGCGAACATGACCGAGTTCGGCAAGAGCGAGCTGTTCACGGTGCGGCAGCTGGCGGACGTCGGCATGAACCTCGTGATCTGGCCCGTGTCGCTGCTGCGCCTCGCGATGGGCGCCGCGGTGCGCGGACTCGACGAGCTCGAGGAGACCGGCTCGCTCAACGGCATGCTCGGGCAGATGCAGCACCGTGCCGACCTCTACGAGCTCATCGACTACGAGGGCTACAACCACTTCGACACGTCGATCTTCAACTTCCGCGTCTCCCGCTGACCCCGCGGCATCCGGGACCGCGCCACCTGCACGGGTTGAGGACGTGTTCGGGGCATCCGGACCCGTGCAAATGCCCCGGACGCGTCCTCAATCGGCCGGAAACCACGGCGAGAATGACGGCCTGCCGTGCCAACCGCGCCGGTGGAGGTTCCTGACGATACGTTCGACGAGTCGGCGCGGCCTTCGCAGGTCGGAGTTCGTGATCTCCATCACGTGGAAGCCGAGCGACTCCAGATCGGACTCCCGGGTGCGATCGCGTCGCCATTGGACCAGATCCGTGCGGTGATGGTCGCCCTGGTACTCCAGCACCTCGGCGAAGTCACGGAACAGGAGGTCGACCCGCGCGACGAGTCGGCCGTGATCGAACACGACCGGGTTCACCGCCGGTCGGGGAAGGCCGCCGAGCACCACGATCGCGCGAAGCTCCGATTCCTTCGGCGACTCCGACGCTCCGTCGATCAGGGAGTGGGCAACATCGAGCTTGGCGCGCTGCCGGTGATCCGGATACCGCTCGACCGCCGAACGGAGGGCGGCGGTGCTCGCGGCTCGCGCCCGAACGGCCCAGTCCGCGGCGGCCACCAACTCGGGCACGGAGAGGATGACGGCGAGATCGCACCAGGTGCGGGCGACCGAGGTGACCGGCACGCCGCCGCGGTCGACGACGTCCTCCTCGTGGAGGCGGAGGCTTCGACCGCGAACGCCACGACGGCGCACGGCGCGTCCGGGGCCGGGCGTCCCGATGTCCAGTTCCGCGCGGGCTCGTGCACGGGCCCGAGGCGGGAGCGGCATGCCGTGCAGCTCCGCCGCGGTGGGTCCGCAGACGAACGCGCCCTCGCGGCACACGAGGAGCGCGCTGCGACAGCGCTCAGCGAGCGATGCTCCCAGGGGCATCCGGATTCCTCTGATCGATCGATCGAGGTCGCCGGCTCTGAGGCGGTCGACACTCACGCCGGCATCGAGCGCATCGGCAGTGGTGAATCCGCGGGCGGCCAGTTCAGGAGGCAGCGGGGTCGGGCGGGGCACGCACCGATGGTCCACCTCCGTACGGTTGACGGCGGTCGTCCGCTCGGCGCTGCGGCGGCGTACGCGACCCGCAGAGCTGTTGAGGGAGGGTGCGCGGCATCGGGGCCGGAGAGCGCACTCCGGAAACGAGTAGGCTGATCCGGCACGGCGACGAAGGGGACGCACTTGGAAGAGCGAGAGATCTACAAGGGCCTGGCCGGCGTGCCGGTCGACTACACGGCGGTCTCGAAGGTCAACCCCGAGACCAACTCGATGCTGTACCGCGGCTACCCGGTGCAGGAGCTCGCGGCATCCGTCACCTTCGAGGAGGTCGCCTACCTGCTCTGGTACGGCGAGCTTCCCGACGACCGTCAACTCGCCGAGTTCGAGGAGCGCGAGCGGTCGCACCGCGGCCTCGACCACGAGGTCAAGCGCATCATCGACGAGCTGCCCCTCACCGCGCACCCGATGGACGTCGTGCGCACTGCGGTCAGCGTGATCGGCGCGAGCGACCCCGAGACGCCCGACGACTCGCCCGAGGCCAACCTCGACAAGGCGATCCGGCTCTTCGCGAAGCTCCCGTCGATCGTCACCTACGACCAGCGCCGCCGGCACGAACTCGAGTTCGTCGAGCCGCGCGACGACCTCGGGTACTCGGCGAACTTCCTCTGGCAGGCGTTCGGCGAGGCGCCGGAGCTCGCGGTGGTGACGGCGTTCGACGTGTCGATGATCCTCTACGCCGAGCACTCGTTCAACGCCTCCACCTTCACCGCGCGCGTCATCACGTCGACCCTCGCCGACCTCTACTCCGCGGTCGTCGGCGCCATCGGCGCACTCAAGGGCCCGCTGCACGGCGGCGCCAACGAGGCGGTCATGCACGCGTTCGACGAGATCGGCATGGGCGAGGGCAGCGCCGAGCGCGCCATCGCCTGGCTCGACGACGCGCTCGCGAACAAGCGCAAGATCATGGGCTTCGGCCACCGCGTCTACAAGAACGGCGACTCGCGGGTGCCGACCATGCGCGATGCGCTCGAGCGCATCGTCGAGCACTACGACCGCCCCGACGTCCTCGACCTCTACGTGGCCCTCGAGACGGCCATGGGCGAGCGCAAGAACATCAAGCCGAACCTCGACTACCCCTCGGCGCCGGTCTACCACCTCATGGGCTGGGACACCGCGACGTTCACGCCGCTCTTCGTCGCCAGCCGCGTCACCGGCTGGACCGCGCACATCATGGAGCAGGCCGCGTCGAACGCGCTCATCCGCCCGCTGTCGGTCTACGACGGTCCCGACGAGCGGCACGTGCCCGCCAAGGGCTGAACGGATCGCACAACAGCAGCTCGCGGCATCCGCCCGCCCGCTGTGGCGACCCGCCAAGGTGGAGGTTCCGTGCGCGGATCCGGCCTACAGTCGTGGACTATGCACATGTTCTTCCGCACGCTGCTGCACGTGCTGTTCCTGTCCCGTCGCAAGCCCGACCTCGGCCACTACGACGTCGCGCGCACGAACTTCATCACGCTGCCGACCGACCTCGACATCAACCGGCACATGAACAACGGCGTGTACTTCTCGATCATGGATGTCGCGCGCTTCGACATGCTCGTGCGCAACGGCGTGTGGCGGGCGTTCCGCGCGAAGGGCTGGTACCCGGTGGTCGCCAGCGAGACGATCACGTTCCGCAAGTCGCTGAGTCTCTGGCAGCGGTTCACGATCGAGTCGAAGGTCGTCGGCTACGACGACAAGGCCGTCTACATGGAGCAGCGCTTCGTGCGCCCCGGCCCCGACGGCGAGGCCGAGGTCTACGCGCAGGGCTTCATCCGGGCGCGGTTCCTCCGCAAGGCCGGCGGCACCGTTCCCGTGTCCGAGCTCATGGCCGAGTTCGGCGCGATCGAGGGCCAGGGCATCCCCGAGTGGATCGAACGGTGGGGCGCGGATGTCGCACTGCCGGCGACGAAGGCCAAGGCGCCGTCGCTCTGGTGACGGCCGGCCCGCGGCATCCGCTGAACTAGGACCGCGCCTTCGCGGGCACGACCACTTCCTTGATGATGAGCAGGATGCCGGCGGCCACCGGGATCGCGACGAGCGCGCCGGGCAGGCCCGCGAGGGTGCCGCCGGCGAGGGCGGCGATGAGCACGATCGAGCCCGGCACCTGCACCGCCTTCGACATGACCCTCGGCGTGAGGATGTACGCCTCGACCTGCATGTAGACGAGCATCGCGGCGAGCACGATGATGCCCGACAGCGGCGAGACGAACAGCGCCAGCACGGTCATGACGATGGTGGTCAGCACCGTTCCGATGAGCGGGATGAGCGTGATGAAGAACGCGGCGACCGCGATCACGAGCGCGTACGGCACCTGCGCGATGGTCAGCACGATGAAGCTGAAGACCGCGTTGAAGAACGCGAGCACCACCATGCCGCTGAGATAGCGGCCGACGTTCTGCATGATCCGCTCGGCGTACCCGACCACGCGCTCGCGGTGCGAGGCCGAGATGAGCGTGTAGATGGCGGCCTTCGAGGAGTCGAGCGTCGCGATGAAGTAGATCGTGAGGATGAAGATGAAGAAGCCGGTCGAGATGCCGCCGACGATCGCCAGTCCCACGTTGAGCGCGCCGCCGCCGATCGTGGCCCACGTGTTCGGGTCGCTGATGAGGCCCACCACCCAGTTGTAGACGGTGCCGATGATGCCGCCGGTGCCCGCCTGGGCGTCCTGGAACCACTCCTGCGACTGCAGGTGCTTGTACATGTCGGGCACCTGCTCGACGAACGTGACCGCCTGCGTGATCACGAGCGGCAGCACGATCCAGAGCATGCCGGCGATCACGAGGATGAACAGGATGATCACGGTGAGGATCGCGACGCCGCGCTTCATCCCGCGCCGCTGGAACCACCGCACGAGCGGGTCGAGGCCGAGCGTGATGAACCCGGCCGCGAACACCGAGAAGAGCACGCCCCCGAGGCTGAGGAGCGTCCACGCAAGGGCGAGGCCGAGGAGCACGCCGATCGTGGCGATGAACGCCCAGACGAGGGGCCGTTCCGACATGAAGTTCCTGCCGCGGCCGCGGTCGGTGCTGCCTGCGCTGCCCGTGCTCTGCTCGCGGGCGCGCCGCTCGATGCTCTTCACGGCGTCAGTCTAGGGGCGCGGATGCCGCGGGCCGCCGAAGCGCGCAGGCCGCCGCCGGGGCTCCCGAGCTCCGTCGCTGCATCCGATCGCCGACGGCCCGCCGTCGTTCGCCGTCGCCGGCCGGCGCGGCGCTCAGCCGTGCGTCTCGGCCGGGACGTGCAGCCCCTTGTAGTGGTCGGCGAACGCCGGGTAGTACGTCTCCCAGTCGGGCAGGGGCCGGCCGGCCTTGGCGGCCATGAGCCGGTCGAGGTAGTAGTCCCAGCCGGGCCCCATCGTCGCGGCATCCGCGGTGTTGGAGAGCCGCTGCCCGAAGGTGAGCGTCGTCATGCCGGCGGCCTCACGCAGGTGTGCGAAGACGCGGATGCCGGTGGGCGCCGGCCCGGAGTCGGCGAGGAAGCGGTGCGGCGGGGCGCACTCGAGGATGCTCACGTTCTGCCACTCGGCGCCGTCGCCCTCGAACGTCATCTGGAAGCGGACGCCGCCCGTCTCGGGCCGCCCCGTGTAGGTGCCGATCCACGCGCGCATGGCGTTGGGATTGGTGAGGGCGTACCAGACCTCCTCGATGGGAGCGTGGAAGAGGCGGTCGAACTGGAGGTAGAGCCCGTCGGGCTTCAACGTGTAGTGGCCGGTCGGTTTCGCGGTCATGGCGCCCCCTGCTCGTCGTGGATCTCAGGCTAAACCCGGCGTGCGGCAAACCACTAGAGTTGCGCCATGGGATCAAGTGGGGGCGCCAAGCGCAAGCCGAATCATCCGTCGGGCGGGCAGTCGTCGAGCACGCGTCAGGCGACGACGACCGCGCAGCATGAGGAGGGCCTGAACATCACCGAGGGCAAGTCGGGCCTCTGGGGCTTCCTCGCCGGCGTCTTCGTCTTCGCGCTGATCGCCGTGCCGCTGTCGGCCTCGTTCGCGTTCGCGACGCATCCCAGCACCCAGCAGCTCTTCGCCGGCCGCCTCGACGAGATGTCGCCGGGCGGCTACATCGCGTTCTGGTGGGTCGTCACGATCTTCCTCGTGGCGCTGCCGTTCCTGGTGGGCTACGCCATCGCCCGGCTCTCGGGCCGCTCGGTCGCGATCGTCGGCGGCATCATCGCCGTCTTCGTCATCGCGATCCTCGTCATGGGGCAGATGTTCATCTTCTGATCGGCCCTCCGGCCGACTTCCCTGACCCGCCTGCGCCGTGCGCCGGCGGGTCAGTCCGTCTCGGCCTCGAGCACGGCCATGGCCGCATTGTGTCCGCCGATGCCGCTGACGGCGCCGCCGCGCACCGCGCCCGAGCCGCAGAGCAGGATGCGCGGATGGCCCGTCGCCACGCCCCATCGGTCGGCCGGCGTGGTGAGCGCGGCGCCGTCCTCGGCCCACGGCCACGACAGCGGTCCGTGGAAGATGTTGCCACCGGGCATGCGGAGCGCCTCCTCGAGGTCGAGGGTGGTCTTCGTCTCGATGCAGGGGCGGCCGGCGGCATCCGTCGCGATCACGTCGACGATCGGCTCGGCGAGCAGCGAGTCGAGCGAGGCGAGCACGGCGGCCTGCAGGCGATCGCGCAGCTCGTCGTTGGAGAACCGCTCGAGCAGCCGGTGCGGCACGTGCAGGCCGAACACCGTGAGGGTGTGGGCGCCCGACGCCGCGAGTTCGGGCGACAGGATCGAGGGGTCGCTCAGCGTGTGGCAGTACACCTCGCAGGGCAGGGGCGAGGGGATGCCGCCGCGCGACGCCGTGGCGAAGGCCGCGTCGAGCTGCGACTCGAGCTCGTTGATGTGGAACGTGCCCGCGAACGCGGCCTCGGGCGCGACCTCGGAGTCACGGAGTCGGGGCAGCCGGGTCAGCAGGAGGTTGACCTTGACCTGCGCGCCCTCGGGCTCGGCGAGGCGGCGCAGCCGCTCGCGCACGACGGGCGGCACCGGCAGCGGGTCGTTCGGGCGGAACGCCGCCTGGTCCCGCGGGGCGATCGTGGCGGCATCCGTCGCGGTGGCGGCCTCCGAGCGGCGTGCGGCGACATCCGTCGCCCCCGAAGCGAGCAGGCGATCGAGCACGACGGGCGCGACGTTGGCCAGGAGCACCTCGGCCTCGACGACGTGCTGAGCGCCGTCGAGCGAGTAGCGGACCCGGCCGTCGGGCTCGACCGCGAGCACCTCGGCGCCGGTCACGAGCTCTGCGCCGGCCCCACGCGCGGCCCGGGCGAGCTCGCCCGTCACCGAGCCCATGCCGCCGACCGGCACGTCCCAGTCGCCCGTGCCGCCGCCGATGACGTGGTACAGGAAACACCGGTTGGCGTCGAGCGACGGGTCGTCGAGGTCGGCGAACGTGCCGATGAGGCCGTCGGTCGCGACGACGCCGCGCACGAGGTCGCTCGCGAACCGCTCATCGATCGTGCGGCCGAGGGGCTGCTCGATCAGGGCCCGCCAGGCCTGGTCGTCACCGACCAGCTCGCGGGCCTCGGCGCGCGTGAGCAGCGGCTCGGTGAGCGTCGGGAAGAGGCGTTCGGCGATCCGGCTGGTCTGGTCGTAGAAGGCGTTCCACGCGTCGGCATCGGCTGCGGCGCCGACTCTGGCGAACGCGGCAGCGGATGCCTCGGGCGTCGCCTCGCGGTCGACGAGCAGGCCGCGCGACGGCTCGGCCGGATCGGGTGTGTACGAGGAGTAGCGGCGCCGCACGAGCCGGACGTCGAGGCCGAGGTCGTCGATGATGCGCTGCGGCAGCAGGCTCACGAGGTAGGAGTAGCGGGAGAGCCGTGCGTCGACCCCGTCGAACGCCTGCGCCGACACGGCGGCGCCGCCGAGGTGGTCGCCGCGCTCGAGGAGCAGCACGGAGCGTCCGGCGCGGGCGAGGTAGGCGGCGGCGGTGAGGCCGTTGTGTCCGCCGCCGAGGATCACGACGTCGTGGGGCATCCCACGAGCGTACGTGATGGTGCGAAGGGCGAGCGGATGCGGCATCCGCTCGCCCTTCGCCCGCTCGATCACCTCGGAAGGCGACTGCCTCAGGCGGCCCGGCGCATCGCCCGCACGCCGAGTCCGAGGCCGATCGCGCAGGTGGCGACCGCGGCGATCACGGCACCGACCACGGCCGGGGCGCCGAAGTCGCCCGCGAGGAGCGCCCGCTCGCCGGCGACGAGGTAGCTGAGCGGGTTCACCGCGGCGGCGACCTTCATCCAGTCGGGGCCGTCCTCGAGCGGCAGCAGCATGCCCGACAGGATCATCAGCGGGAACAGCAGCGTCTGGTGCACCATCCAGAACATCCAGTCGCGGTTCCGGCAGGCCAGCGCCAGCCGGTAGCTGAGGGCGCCGAAGCCGACGCCGAAGATCGCGAGCACGACGAGGCCCGCGACGAGGCCCGGCACGTCGAGCGAGAACCCGAACGGCACCGCGACGAGCACCACGATCGTGCCCTGGATCACGAGCGGCACGACCTCCTTGAGGGCGCGGCCGACGAGCAGGGCGCTGCGGGACAGCGGTGCGACGAGCGTGCGCTCGTGCGAGCCCGTCTGCATCTCGAACAGCAGGTTCGCGCCGGTCGAGGCCGTGCCGAACAGCGCGACCATGACGAGGATGCCCGGCACGAACCACTGCAGCGTGCCGGCGACGTCGCCGCCCGACGCGCCGATCAGCAGGGGACCGAACAGCCCGAGGAAGACGAGCGGCTGCACGAGCGAGAAGATCACGCTGAACGGGTCGCGCACGAGTGGCCGCGATTCGCGCGCGAACACCGTGGCGGTGTCGTGCACGAAGCCGGTCGGGCGAGCGGATGCCGCGGGCCGGCCGGTCTCGGTGACCGTGGCGGATGCGGCGGGGCTGATGGTGTTCATGAGCGGTTCCTTTCGGATCTGAGTTGAGTGCGCGCCGAAGAGCAGGAATATCTGGGCGACGCGCCGGCTGCGCCGGAGGAGTCCGGATGTCGCAACGGCGTGTCTTCCTGCATCTCGGTGGGCGGTGGTGGAATCAGGCGGCGGCGGCGGCGGGCTCGGCGGATGCGGCGGCGGCCTCCTCGCGGAGGCTCCGGCCCGTGAGCGCGAGGAACACGTCGTCGAGTGTGGGCTGGCGGTGGGTGGCGGCGACGACCTCGAGGCCGGCATCGGCGAGTTCCCGGATCCAATGTGGAAGCGCCCGGTCACCGTCCGAGACGGTCAGCGTCACCACCCTGGGGTCGGAGCCCGTCGCGCCGTCGACCGACCCGCCGATCCGCGCGGCCGCGGCCGCGGCATCCGTCGCCGAGGCGAAGGCGAGCGTCACCCGGTCGCCGGCGAGCGACTCCTTGAGCGCCCAGGCGGTGTCGTCGGCGATGACGGCACCGTGGTCCATGACCATCACGCGCTCGGCGAGCTGATCGGCCTCGTCGAGGTAGTGCGTGGTGAGGAAGATCGTGGTGCCCGTCGTGCGACGGAGGTCGACGATGTGCTCCCAGAGGTTGGCCCGGCTGTGCGGGTCGAGCCCCGTCGACGGCTCGTCGAGGAAGAGCAGTTCGGGGCGGTGGATGAGGCCGAGGGCGATGTCGAGCCGGCGCTTCTGGCCGCCCGAGAGCGACTGCACCTGCCGGTTCGCCACCTGGCCGAGCTCGAGCGACTCGACGAGTTCGGCGGCGCGGGCGCGGCGCTCACGGCGACCGAGTCCGTAGAACGCGCCCTGCGCGTGCAGCTCGTCGCGCACCCGCTGCGTGTGCCCGCCCGAACTGCCCTGGCCGACGTAGCCGATCCGGCGGCGCACGCCGGCCGGGTCTCGCCGGATGTCGCAGCCCGCGACGGTCGCCTCGCCCGCGGTGGGCGGCAGCAGCGTCGTCAGCATGCGGAGGGTCGTCGACTTTCCGGCGCCGTTCGGGCCGAGGAAGGCGACGAGCTCTCCGGCTCCGACGGAGAGGTCGACGGAGCGGACGGCCTCGACGACCTGCCCCTTGGAGCGGAACGTCTTGGTGAGGCCTCGGGCGGTGATCATCTCGTTCGTTCGGTTGTGGTTCGTCATGAGGCCAGTCTTCCGAGATATCCGGTCACTTCCTGTCCGCATTGCGGAGATACTTGGGACATGGCCGCGACCACCTCCAGGACGCTCGAACTCCTCTCCCTGCTGCAGAGCCACCGGCACTGGCCGGCGCACGAACTCGTCGACCGCCTCGGCGTCTCGGAGCGCACGCTGCGGCGCGACGTGGAGCGCCTGCGCGAGCTGGGGTACGCCATCGAGTCCATGCGGGGGAGCGCAGGCGGCTACCGACTCGAGGCCGGAACCGGGCTGCCGCCGCTGCTCCTCACCGACGACGAGGGCGTCGCGATCGCCGTCGGCCTGCGCTCGCAGGCGACGGCCGGGCTGCGCGGGGCCGAGCACACCACGCTCAGCGCGCTGGCGAAGATCGAGCAGGTGCTGCCGCCCGCCCTGCGCCGACGCATCGACGCGCTGCAGTCGCACGCCACCGTGGGCGCGGGCACGCGCGAGTCATCCGGCCGCCCGGCGCCCGAGATCGACACCGAGCTGCTCGGGCTGCTGGCGCTCGGGTGCCGTGACGCCGAACGACTGCGATTCAGCTACACGGATGCCGCGGGCGAGTCGACCTCGCGCGTCGTCGAGCCCTACCGGCTCGTGCCCGTGGCCCGGCGCTGGTACCTGCTCGCGTGGGATCGCCAGCGCGAGGACTGGCGCACCTTCCGGCTCGACCGCATCAGCGACGTCTTCCAGACGAGGGTGCGGTTCGAGCCGCGGCCGATGACCGACGAGGCGGCACGCCGACGGGTGGAGACCGCGCTGCGGTATCGCGACCGCAGCGTCCGTGCGCGCGTGATCGTCGACCTGCCGCGAGCCGAGTTGATGGAGCACCTCGGGCCGTATGGCCGCGACGTGGTGGCCGACGGTCCCGCCCGCTGCGTCTGGCCGCTCGAGGCGGACGGGCCCCAAGCCCTCGCGATGGCGCTCGTCTGGCTGCCGCCGGGGGCGGGCTATCGCGTGGAGGGGCCGCCCGAGCTGCTCGACTTCCTCACGGCGCACAGCGCCCGGCTCGTCGCCGCGGTCGAACCGACCGCCTGAGCCCCGATCGGGGTTGCGGATGCCGGTGATGCGGCGTTCCCTTGGCGCATGGACATCGCATTCGTGGCCGGCTTCGGCCCCATCGGCACCGCCGACTCCTCGTCGGCCGACTTCTGGCGCGGCGCGCTCGGCATCCCGTTGAGCGAGGACGAGGGGTACTTCCACACCGAGGAGTTGCCGGGCGTCAACGCGTTCGCGATCTGGCCGCTCAGCCAGGCGGCCCAGGCCACGTTCGGCACGACCGAGTGGCCGACCGATCGCCCCGTGCCGCAGGCATGGATCGAGTTCGACGTCGAGACGCCCACGGCCGTGGCTGAGGCGGTCGAGGAACTGCGCGCCGGAGGGCATGAGATCCTCGTCGGCGCGCACGAAGAGCCGTGGGGGCAGACGACGTCGCGCCTCCTGAGCCCCGAGGGCCTGCTCGTGGGCGTGAGCTACACGCCCTGGATGCACGAGCCGGCAGAGGTGGGCAACGCCGTGCTCGGCTACGACCCGGAGGTCGACGCGTTCGGCGCCGGAGGGCCGGGACCGGTGTAGCCCCCGCTACCCGTCGGCGCGTTCGAGGGTGCCGACCTTGCGGCCGGCCGGGCCGTATACGGTCATCGTCGACCCGTCCACCTTCGCGGTGTCGAGCCCTGCGAGCCACGTGTCGACCTCGGCGCACATCATCATGGTGGACGCCACGTTCGAGAACGTCACCGTGTCGCCCTCCTGCGTCCACCCGCCGTTGAGCTGATTGCAGCCGTCGGTGCCGGTGAGCGTGCCGTCCTTCGCGAGCACGAGCGACGGCTGCGTGGAGTCGTCCACGTCTCCCCACTCGCCCACCGCGCTCTCGCTGCTCGAGCCCTTGGCGCTCGCCGAGGCCGAGGCGCTCGCGCGGCCGCCGCCCGCCGCGACGACCCCGGCGCAGCCGGACAGCGCGAGCGCCGCCGCGAGGAGGATGGTTCCGGCCAGGGTGGTGGTGCGCAGCATCCGTCGCATGCGGCACATCGTACGCCCGGGTCGCTCAGCGTCCCGCCGGAATCGCCGAGGCGCGGGCGGCGCGGGCGAGGGCGTCGCGACAGGCCACGACGCCCGGTCGGTCGGCGGCAGCGAGCCTCGTCGAGCTGAAGACCTCGCGCTCGGGACGCCCGGGCAGGTCGACGAGCGTGACGCTCGGCGCCTCGCCCGCCCACACGAGGTCGGGCAGGAGCCCGACGGCGTTGCCCGAGCGGATGAGCCGGATGTGGGCCATCAGGTCGGCCGTCTCGAAGCGCACGTCGGGCTCGAAGCCCGCCTCCCGGCAGAGCTGCTCGGCCCATTCGCGCGACGCCGTGCCCTGGGGCTCGAGCACCCACGGGAGGCGCGCCGCGGCGTCGAGGGTCTGGGCGGGCGGCCGCGCCGGATGCGGCGGGAGGGCCAGCCGGATCGCGTCGGAGGCGAGGTGCACCCGATCGAGGTCGTCGCGGTGCGCGCGCGTGTGACCCGGGTATTGCTCGGCGATGACGAGGTCGAAGTCGCGAGCCGAGACCTCGAAGAGGCCGGCGTCGGGCTCGCGCTCCGTGACCTCCACGCGCAGGGCGGGATGCTCGGTGCGGAGGAGGGTGAGCGCCTGCGGCACCATGGCGTGCGCGGCCGACTGGAACACGGCGATGCGCACCGTGCCGCCGACGGCGGTGAGCGAGCGGGCGACATCCGCCTCGGCCTCCTCCAGCCGGTCGAGCACGGCCCGGGCGTGGCCGACGAGCAGCTGGGCCTGCGGGGTGAGCTGCACGCGCCGGCCGACCTGCTCGAGCAGCGGCACGCCGGCCTCCTTCTCGAGCTGGCTGAGCTGCTGCGACACCGACGAGGGGCTGTACGAGAGGGCGTCGGCCACGGCGGCGAGGGTGCCGCGCTGGCTGAGCTCCACGAGCAGTCGCAGCCGTCGAACGTCGAGCATGCCGTGGGCCTCCGTCTCGGTCAGGAATCATTCGACTTTACCGAATAGTATCCGTCAGATTCATTCGCTGTACTGAACGGATGCCGCGTCGCATACTGAACGCGACAGGCGCGCGCACCCGCCCGGCGCGCCCGAAGCAAAGGACACTAGCCTCGTGACCATGTCGAACGCCGCCACGGATCTGACGCCGAGCACCGACCACGTCGTCGCCCTCGTACGCCGCTGGCTCGCCGAGAGCGCCGACCACCCCGTCGATCCTGCCGCCGAGCGGCTGGCCGGCGTGCTGAAGGACCCCAACGGACTCGCCTTCACGGTCGGCTTCGTCGACGGCGTGATGCGCCCCGAGGACCTGGGCGTCGCCGGCCGCAACCTCGAGCACGTCGCGAAGCTCACCCCGAAGTTCCTGCCGTGGTACCTCCGCGGCGCCGTGCGCCTCGGCGGCTTCGTCGCGCCCGCGTTCCCGTGGCTCGTCATCCCCATCGCCCGCCGCGTGCTGCGCGCCATGGTCGGCCACCTCGTGCTCGACGCCACCCCGGCCAAGCTCGGTCCCGCCATCGCGAAGCTCCGCGAATCCGGCAACCGCCTGAACCTCAACCTCCTCGGCGAGGCCGTGCTCGGCGAGGACGAGGCCGACCGTCGCCTGCGCGGCACCTACGAGTTCCTCGCCCGCGACGACGTCGACTACGTGTCGATCAAGGTGTCGAGCGTCGTCAGCCAGCTCTCGATGTGGTCGTTCGACGAGGCCGTCGCCAAGGTCGTCTCCAAGCTCACCCCCCTCTACGAGCTCGCCGCGAAGGGCGAGGCGAAGGGCCGGCCGAAGTTCATCAACCTCGACATGGAGGAGTACCGCGACCTCGACCTCACGATCGCGGTGTTCACCACCCTGCTCGACCAGCCGCAGCTGCGCGGCCTCGAGGCCGGCATCGTGCTGCAGACCTACCTGCCCGACGCGCTCGGGGCGATGCAGGAGCTCACCGCGTGGGCCACCGCGCGCCGCCAGGCGGGTGGCGCGCCGATCAAGGTGCGCGTGGTGAAGGGCGCCAACCTCGCCATGGAGCACGTCGACGCGGCGATCCACGACTGGCCCGTCGCCACCTACGCCACCAAGCAGGACTCCGACACCAACTACAAGCGCGTGCTGCACTGGTCGATGACGCCCGAGCGCACCGACGCGGTGAAGCTCGGCATCGCCGGCCACAACCTCTTCGACGTCGCCCACGCCTGGCTCACCGCCCGGGAGCGCGGGGTCGAGTCGCGCGTCGAGTTCGAGATGCTCCTCGGCATGGCCACCGGCCAGGCCGAGGCCGTGCGCCGCGACGTCGGCAACCTCCTCCTCTACACGCCCGTCGTTAACCCGAGCGAGTTCGACGTGGCGATCGCCTACCTGATCCGCCGCCTCGAGGAGAACGCGAGCCAGGACAACTTCATGTCCGCCGTGTTCGAGCTCGCGAACGACCGCGGCCTGTTCCAGCGCGAGCAGGACCGCTACCTCCGCTCGCTCGCCGCGCTCGAGGCGGACGACGGTCGCACGCCCGCGCCGAACCGCACCCAGAACCGACGTACCGAGTGGACCGACGAGGCGCTCGCTGCCGCCATGGCGGTTCCGGATGCCCCGGCGCCGGGCACCGAGCACGAGGACGCGTCCCTCACCAGTACCGTGCTCGAGATCACGCGAGGCTCGGGCGGGCTCGATCTCGTCGCGCCGACGGATGCCGCGGCATCCGCTGCCCAGACCGCGCCGGCCGGACCCGGCGTCACCCCCGGCTTCCGCAACGAGCCCGACACCGACCCCGCGCTCGCCGCGAACCGCGAGTGGGGCCGCCGCATCCTCGCCCGGGTGCCCGAGTCGCGCCTCGGCCTCGACACCATCGCCGCCGCGCGCATCGACGACGAGGCCGCGCTCGAGCGCGTCGTCCAGACCGCCGCCGATCGCGGCCGCGCATGGGGCGAGCTGCCGGGCGCCGAGCGCGCCGCCGTGCTGCACCGCGCGGGCATCGCGCTCGCCGCGAACCGCGACCGCCTCATCGAGGTGATGGCGGCCGAGACGGGCAAGACCATCGCCGAGGCCGACCCCGAGATCAGCGAGGCGATCGACTTCGCCCACTACTACGCCGAGCGGGCCCGCGAGCTCGACCACGTGCAGGGCGCCGTGTTCGTTCCGCCGAAGCTCACCGTGGTCACCCCGCCGTGGAACTTCCCCGTCGCCATCCCCGCGGGCGGCGTGCTGGCCGCGCTCGCCGCGGGCTCGGGCGTCGTCATCAAGCCCGCGAAGCTGGCCCAGCGCTCGGGCGCCGTGATGGTCGAGGCGCTGTGGGAGGCGGGCATCCCCCGCGACCTGCTCGCCCTCGTCGACATCGGAGAACGCGAGCTCGGACGTCAGCTCGTCGCGCACCCCGCCGTCGACCGCGTCATCCTCACGGGCGCGTACGAGACCGCGCAGCTGTTCCGCTCGTTCCGCCCCGACCTGCCGCTCCTCGCCGAGACCAGCGGCAAGAACGCGATCATCGTGACGCCGTCGGCCGACCTCGACCTCGCGGCATCCGACGTCGTGAAGAGCGCCTTCGGCCACGCCGGCCAGAAGTGCTCGGCCGCGTCGCTCGTGATCCTCGTCGGTTCCGTGGCCAAGTCGGAGCGGTTCCGCCGCCAGCTCGTCGACGCCGCCACCTCGCTCCGGGTGGGCTACCCCGAGCACCCGCAGAGCCAGATGGGTCCGATCATCGAGCCCGCGAACGGCAAGCTGCTGCACGCGCTCACCCAGCTCGGCATCGGGGAGGAGTGGCTCGTCGAGCCGAAGCAGCTCGACGCGACGGGCCGCCTCTGGTCGCCGGGCATCCGCGCCGGCGTCGCTCCCGGCTCGTACTTCCACCTCACCGAGTTCTTCGGCCCGGTGCTCGGCGTCATGCACGCGAAGGACCTCGACGAGGCCATCCGGCTGCAGAACGCCGTCGACTACGGCCTCACCGCCGGCCTGCACTCGCTCGACTCCGACGAGGTCGCCACCTGGCTCGACCGGGTCGAGGCCGGCAACCTCTACGTCAACCGCGGCATCACCGGCGCCATCGTGCAGCGCCAGCCCTTCGGGGGCTGGAAGCGCTCGGCCGTCGGCGCCGGCGCGAAGGCGGGCGGACCGAACTACCTGTTCGGCCTCGGCGAGTGGATGCCCGAGCACGGCACCTCGTCGAGCACGCTCCACCTGCGCGGACTCGAGAAGCGCGTCTCGGAGCTCATCGAGGCGTCGCAGCCTGCGCTCGACTACGAGTCATTCGACCTGCTGCGCCGCTCGGCCCTCTCGGACGAGGTCGCCTGGGCCGAGGAGTACGGCGTGGTGAAGGACGTCTCGGGCGTCGGCGTCGAGCGGAACCTGTTCCGCTACCGGGCCCTGCCCGTCGCCGTGCGCATCGGCGAGGCGGCGACCCTCGGCGAGGGGCTGCGCGTCATCGCCGCGGGCCTGCTCGCGAAGGCGCCGCTCACCGTGTCCACCTCGGTCGAGCTGCCGAAGGCCGTGCGCACCATCCTCGGCGCCCGCGACATCCGCGTCGTCCGCGAAGGCGACGGCGAATGGCTCGCCCGCGTCGCGAAGCAGGGCGTCGGGGCATCCCGCGTGCGCCTCGTGGGCGGAGACGCCTCGGCACTCGCGCGCGCGCTCGGCGGAACTCCGGATGTCGCGGTGTGGTCGCACCCCGTGACGCCGTCGGGCCGGGTCGAGCTGCTGCCGTTCCTGCACGAGCAGGCGATCTCGATCACGAACCACCGGTTCGGCAACCCGACGACGATCTCCGACGGCGTGATCTAGGGCGTCCCGCGCCCGCGCGCGCCCGCGCCGCCCGCGCCCGCGGGCTGGAATCCCGGTTGCGCGGTGGAATCCACGACGAACGGGATTCCACCGCCAATCGGGGATTCCGCCGCGGGCGGGTGGTGCGTGCCGGGGCGGGCGGTGGGCGCCGGGCGCGCGGGGTGCCCGTGGGCGCTGGCCGGGTGGGTGCCGGGCTCGTGGGCGCGCGCTGGGCGGATCAGCGGCCGCGGTTGAGGCGGCGCACCGGCCGCGGGGCGCGGCCCCCGAGGAACGACTCTCCGGGCGAGACGAGGAACCCGTTGCGGAGCGCCTCGCGCCCGATGAGCATGCGGAAGCCCATCTCGTCGCGGTTGGTGAGCGTGATCTCGGCGCTCATCATGCGGCCGTGCAGCGTCACGTCCATGAGCACGACGACGCGCTCCTCGGTATGACCAGACGAGCTGCGCACCGTTCGACGGTCGTGCACGGGGCACTCGACGACCACGGCGTCCTCGTCGCTGTCCTGCCAGGGACGCACGCCGAAGCGCACCGCATCGGCGCCGTCGTCGCGCCGGAACTCCTCGACGTCGAACGCGTGCAGCGACGAGGTGCGCGCGCCGGTGTCGATCTTGGCCTTGATCCAGGGGACGCCCGCGCCGGGCAGGGTCACCCATTCGCGCCATCCGACGATGGTGCTTGAATAGGGGGGCTCTGTCACTCGACCATCTTCTCAGGGGCTCAACGATGAAACTTGCGATCCTCTCGCGCGCCCCGCAGGCGTACTCCACGCAGCGGCTGCGCACGGCGGCGCAGCAGCGCGGCCACGACGTGAAGGTCCTGAACACGTTGCGCTTCGGCATCGACCTGTCGGGCCTGGAGCCCGACCTGCAGTACCGCGGTCGCCGGCTGAGCGACTACGACGCGATCCTGCCGCGCATCGGCAACTCGATCACCTACTTCGGCACTGCCGTGGTGCGCCAGTTCGAGCAGATGGACGTCTACACGCCCAACACCGCGAACGGCATCACCAACGCGCGCGACAAGCTCCGCGCCAACCAGATCCTCTCGCGGCACAACATCGGCATGCCCGCGACCGCCTTCGTGCGCAACCGCGCCGACGTGCGCCCTGCGATCGAGCAGGTGGGCGGGGCGCCGGTCGTCATCAAGCTGCTCGAGGGCACGCAGGGCATCGGCGTCATCCTGGCTCCCGAGGTGAAGGTCGCCGAGGCCATCATCGAGACCCTGCACTCCACGAAGCAGAACGTGCTCATCCAGCGGTTCATCAAGGAGAGCCGCGGCCGCGACATCCGTGCCCTCGTGGTCGGCGACCGCGTCGTCGCGGCCATGCGGCGGGTGGCCAGCGGCGATGAATTCCGTTCGAACGTGCACCGCGGCGGCACCGTCGAGCCGGTCGAGCTCGCACCCGAGTACGAGCAGGCGGCGGTGCGCTCGGCGCAGATCATGGGACTGAAGGTCGCGGGCGTCGACATGCTCGAGGGCAACGAGGGGCCCCTCGTCATGGAGGTCAACTCGTCGCCGGGCCTGCAGGGCATCGAGACGGCCACCAAGCTCGACGTGGCGGGCGCCATCATCGACTACATCGCGAACCAGGTGGCGTTCCCCGAGATCGACGTGCGCCAGCGGCTCACCGTCTCGACGGGGTACGGCGTCGCCGAGCTCCTCGTGCACGGCAACGCCGACCTCGTGGGCACGACCCTCGGCGAGTCGGGCCTGTGGGAGCGCGACATCACGGTGCTCACGCTCCACCGCGGCACGACGGTCATCCCCAACCCGCGCAAGGGCGTGGTGCTCGAGGGCGAGGACCGGCTGCTCTGCTTCGGCCGCCTCGAGGAGATGCGTTCGATGATTCCTGAGCGGCGGCGACGTCGGGCGAAGGTCCGCAAGCTTCCGAAGGAGCCGATCCCCGAGGCGAGCTGACGGCCCGGGCGGGCCGACGGCAGTCGAGCGGATGCCGCGGGTCGGCGCCTCGTCGTCGAGCGGCCGCTGCGCGAGGTAACGTCGTGCGGTGCGCATCGCGATCGTCGGGGGAGTGCTGCTGGCGGTCGGGGCCGTGGCGGCGCTCGCCGGCGCGCTCACGCCCGAGGCGATCGCCGAGCTCGCCTCGCGCGTGCTGCCGATCCTCGGGTTCGTGGTGGCGGTCACCGTCGTGGCCGAGCTCGCCGCCGAGGCCGGCCTCTTCCGGGTGATCGCCGAGCGGCTCGCGGCACTCGCCCGGGGCCGGGCGATCGTGCTCTGGCTGCTCGTGCTGGTGCTTGCGACGGCCTCGACGATCTTCCTCTCGCTCGACACCACGGCCGTGCTGCTCACACCGGTCGTCGTGGCGCTCGCGGCCCACGCGCGCATCTCACCGATCCCGTTCGCGCTCACCACGGTGTGGATCGCGAACACGGGCTCGCTGTTGCTGCCCGTCTCGAACCTGACGAATCTCCTCGCCGCGGAGCAGCTCGACCTGCATCCCGTGCAGTTCGCCGCGCTGGCCGCCGCACCCGCGGCGGTGGCGATCGCCATCACCGCCCTCGTCATCTTCGCGACGCGGCCGCGACAACTGCTCGCCCGGTTCGAGCCCGAGACGGCGAGCCCACCCGACGACCGCGTGCTCTTCGGGGTCGCCGTGGCCACGCTCGCGCTGCTCGTGCCGCTGCTGGTCTCGGGTGTCGAGGTCTGGATCCCCGCGACCGTCGCCGCGGTCGTGCTCGTGATCGCGTTCGCCCTGCGGCGCCCGTCGGTGCTGCGGTTCCAGCTCGTGCCCTGGCAGCTCGTGGTGTTCGCGTCGGGACTCTTCCTCGCGGTCGAGGCGCTGCACGCGGTGCGAGCGACCGACGTGCTCGCCGTCATCGCGGGCACGGGTGACTCGCCGCTCGACCTGCTGCGCCTCGCGGGTGCGGGCGCGGTGTCGGCGAACCTCGCGAACAACCTGCCGGCCTACCTGGCGCTCGAGCCCTTCGCCGATGACCCCGTGCGGCTCATGGCGCTGCTCATCGGAGTGAACGCCGGCGCGATCATCACCCCGTGGGGCTCGCTCGCGACGCTGCTCTGGCATTCGCGCCTGGTGTCGACCGGCGTCGAGATCTCGTGGCCGAAGTTCATGCTGCTGGGACTCGTCGCCGCACCGCTGGTCGTCGTGTCGGCGACACTCGCGCTCGCCGCCACTGCCTGAGCCCGCGCGGCGGGCCGACCGCGCCGCCGGGCGCGCCTGCAGCCGGCCGCGCGTCAGCGCTCGATGCGGAGGGCGGCCGTGACGAGCGCGATCGCCTCGGCCTCGCCGAGGCCGAGGTGCCGCACCCGATCGGCGTAGGCGATGGCCGCGAGCTGCGCCTCGCGTGTCGCCGGGTCCCCCGTCGCGGAGACGAACGTGCCCGCGCGGCCACGGCCCTCGAGCACGTGGTCGTCCTCGAGGGCGCGATAGGCCTTCGCCACGGTGTTCACGGCGAGGTCGAGCTCCGCCGCGAGGGCGCGAACGGTCGGCATCCGAGCGCCGGGTGCGAGGGACCCGTCGGAGACCGCGTCGACGACCTGGCGGCGCAACTGCTCGAAGGGCGGGGCGGATGCGGCGGGGTCGATCGACAGCTTCATCCGTGCTGCTCCGCGCCCGCGGCATCCGTCATCGTCAGTCCCGGTTGCGGTTCACGAGGCGTGACAGCACGATCGCGCTGCGCGTGTGGTCGACGTTGGGGGCGATGCGCACGCGTTCGAGGGCGTCTTCGAGGGAGGTGATGTCGCGGGCGCGCATGTGCACGATCGCGTCGGCGCTGCCCGTGACCGTGCCGGCGTAGACCACCTCGGGCACTCCCTGGAGGATGCGCTGCAGCTCGTCGGGCGCGACCGTGCCCCGACAGAACAGCTCGACGTAGGCCTCGGTGCTCATGCCGTCGACGGTCGGATCGACCTGGATGGTGAACGACCGGATGACGCCGTCGGCGACGAGGCGGTCGACCCGCCGCTTGACCGCCGAGGCGGAGAGCCCCACGGAGGACCCGATGTCGCCGTAGCCCGCTCGCGCGTTCTGGCGGAGCAGGTCGAGGATGGCGCGATCGAGGTTGTCCATGCCGGGAGTCTACGCTCATTCGTTGCGTTGTCACAGTGGTGGACGCAGGTTTCATGCGTACGGGGCAACGCTTTCCATGCGCTGCCTAGGCTCGATGCATGACCTCTGCTTCTCCCGTGCGCCTCGGACTCCAGCTGCAACCCCAGCACGCCCACTATCCCGCCATGCGTGACGCGGTGCTTCGCGCCGAGGACCTCGGTGTCGACATCGTCTTCAACTGGGACCACTTCTTCCCGCTCACCGGCGACCGCGACGGACTCCACTTCGAGGCCTGGACCATGCTCGGCGCGTGGGCCGAGCAGACCGAGCGCATTGAATTCGGCACGCTCGTGAGTTGCAACTCTTACCGGAACGCCGACCTGCAGGCCGACATGGCCCGCACGCTCGACCACATCAGCGCGAAGGGCGGCGAGGGCCGGTTCATCTTCGGTACCGGGTCGGGCTGGTTCGAGCGCGACTACGACGAGTACGGCTACGACTTCGGCACGCCCGGCACCCGCCTGAACGCGCTCGCCGCCGCGCTGCCCCGCATCGAGGAGCGCTGGACGAAGCTGAACCCGCCGCCCACCCGCAAGATCCCCGTCATGATCGGCGGCAAGGGCGAGCAGAAGACCCTGAAGATCGTCGCGCGCCACGCCGACATCTGGCACTCGTTCGTGTCGCCCGCCGACCTGCCGCACAAGCTGAGCGTGCTCGCGCAGTGGGGCGAGGAGGTCGGCCGCGACGTGTCGGAGATCACCGTGTCGAACGAGCTCACCCGCGGCCGGGTCGACGTCGAGTACGCCGACGCCCTGTACGACGCCGGCGTGCGCCTCTTCACGCTCGGCCTCAGCGGGCCCGACTACGACTTCGCGACCGTGCCCGAGTGGCTCGCCTGGCGCGACGCCAAGAACGGGTAGCGGATGCCGCTACCGCGGCTGTTCGATATAGCCGAGCAGCCCGAGGTGGAGTGACCCGTCGGGGTACCAGAGCGCGACGATCGACGCCGTGGTGCCGCCGTCCGGGGTGGCCCGCGCGCCGTCGCTGAGCAGGAGGCCATCAGTGGGGAACCGGCCGTCGTCGGTGCAGGTGGCGCTGTACCCGGGCTCGGGGCTCGTCGGGATGAGCAGGCAGAGGTCGGCGCCGTGCCGTGCCGCGAAGACCTCGACGCCATCGGGCCGGGTGGCGAGCAGGCGGGTGTCGACCGGGTCGCCCCCGAAGGAGACCGGCATGCGTCCCATGCCGGCCATCTGGGGGAGGTCTTCGGGTGTCGCCGGGCGATCGAACACCGTGGCGGCAGGCGTCTCGAGCGCGACCGGCTTCGCGGCGAGCACGTCGGCCTGCAGCAACGGCTCGGGGTTCACCGTCGGTGCGGCGACGGGGCCACCCGTCTCGGCGCTTCCCGCGAGCCGGTCGAGCTGAGTTCCGGCGACCACGCCGAGCGCCAGGGCAGCCGCGCCGACGACGACGCCGACGCGCACGGCCACGCGCCGGCCGCCCTTGGGCACGGCGGCGTCGGCCGGTTCGTCGTCGGATGCCGCAACGCCCACGCTCTCGACGGGCCGCGGAACCGTGTCCGCTCCGTGGGCCTCCGCACTCGTGATCCCGAACTCGGCCTCGCGCAGCGACCGCAGTTCGACGGCGGCGCGCCGGCGTTCCTCCTCGGTCGACCCGGCGCCGAACGCGATGCGCTCCAGCCGCGCGATGTCGTCGACCTGCATCGGGCTCACCCCCTGGGAACCGTGACCTGCACGCTGCCGTCGGCGTGCCAGGTCGACGAGAGCAGCCCGACGCCCTCGACGTAGAGCGAGCTCTCGAGGCGGCCGTGCTCGAACATGCCGCCGTTCGTGCACGACGCGCCGCTCGCGCCCACGGGGTGCGTGATGACCACGCAGACGTCCTTCGTGGCGTCGGGCGACGCCATCGCCCCGTAGACGGCGGCGCCGTCGGGCGTCGAGGTGAGCAGTCGAAGCGTCGCGGGGTCGTACCGGTGCGGCGGAAGCGCGACGGCCGGCACGTCGGTGACAGCGGCCGGTCGGTCGAACACCTCGTAGGCCGTCGAGGCGATGACCGGGACGGAGGTGACCTCGCCCATTCCCAGCGTGATCGAGGCGGCACCGCCGAGGGCGACGTCGGCGGCCGAGGGCTCCGAGACGGTCGTGCGTGCACCCGCCTGCCACCCCACCGCGACGCCCACGACGAGTGTGGCGGCCCCGACCGCGATAGCCCACTTCAGCGACCTCGCCGCCGAAGTGACCGACGCCGCCCGGGGCACCGCGACGGCACCCGTGGTCACCGGAGGCACCGCGACGGGGCGCGTCGAGGCGGGGCCCGCGGCATCCGCTCGCTCGACCTCGTCAGCGGCTCGCGCCAGCTCGCGCCGCACCGCGTCGAGCTCCGCCAGCGCCGCCGTGCGCTCGGCTTCGCTCGCAACGGCGCCGTAGGCCGTGCGCTGCAGTCGGCGCATCCGCTCGTCGTGGTCGGGATCGTCCAAGAGCGGCCTCCGTCGGTCAGGGCCCGCCGGGAATCAGGCCCTGCAACAGGATGGACCACCGGTGGTGGCGTCGGCAAGGGGTTCCACGCGCACGGTCGCGGCTCCGCCGCGGCATCCGCGCACGAAACTGTCGGAAGCGGTGCGAACGAGCACGAAGATTGCGCACGACGCCGCGAAGTGCGAGCGCTCCGAGCCGCACACTGGGAGTGGCGTCCTGATGGCGGCGCCACCCGAAGCGCCGCCATCAGGGTTCGAAAGAGCGACCTGGTCCGCCGGCATTGCCAGCACGTGGATGTCGCGGGGCGCGGAGCGCCGTGGCATCCGCTGACCCATCGAGGAGTGAGATGTCGACCATGACCATGACCGACGAGCAGCCGGGCATCCGGCCCGAGCGCCGCCCCACCGGACGCAGCGTGCTCATGTGCCGCCCCGAGCACTTCACCGTCGTGTACCGGATCAACCCGTGGATGAACCCGGCCCAGCCCACCGACACGAGCCTCGCGGTGCAGCAGTGGCAGGCGCTGTACGACACCTACGTGCAGCTCGGGTACGACGTGCAGCTCATCGACCCGATCGCCGGGCTTCCCGACATGGTCTACGCCGCGAACGGCGGATTCGTCATCGACAACGTCGCCTACGGCGCGAAGTTCACGCACCCCGAGCGCCAGCCCGAGGGGCCGGCGTACATGGAGTGGTTCCGCGGTGCCGGGTTCGACGTGCGCGTGCCCGAGGAGGTCAACGAGGGTGAAGGCGACTTCCTGCTCGTCGGCGAGACCATCCTGGCCGGCACGGGGTTCCGCAGCGACTCCCTCTCGCACCAGGAGCTCGAGCGCATCTACGGCCGCGAGGTCGTGACGCTTCGGCTCGTCGACCCGAGCTTCTACCACCTCGACACCGCGATCGCCGTGCTCGACCCGACCCCCGGGCAGGAGCACATCGCCTACCTGCCGACCGCGTTCGACGCGGACTCGCTGGCGCTGCTGCGGGCGCGCTACCCCGACGCGATCATCGTGAACGAGACGGATGCCGCGGTGCTGGGCCTCAATTCGTTCAGCGACGGCTACCACGTGGTGATCGCGTCGCGCGCGACGGACTTCGAGCGGCAGCTGCGCGAGCACGGCTACGACCCGATCGGCGTCGACCTCTCGGAGCTGCTGCTCGGCGGTGGCGGCGTGAAGTGCTGCACCCTGGAGCTGCGCCGATGACCACGACGACCGACCGCACCGCTGCGGCCATCCACGACGAGGAGCTGCACGCGGCCCACAACTACCACCCGCTGCCGGTGGTCGTGGCGTCCGGTGACGGGGCGTGGGTGACGGATGTCGAGGGGAGGCGCTACCTCGACTGCCTCGCCGCCTACTCGGCCGTGAACTTCGGTCACGGCCACCCCGTGCTCGTCGCCGCGGCGCGCGAGCAGCTCGACCGCATCACGCTCACGAGCCGGGCGTTCCACAACGACCGGCTCGGAACCTTCGTGACCGAGCTCGCCGCGCTCTGCGGCAAGGACCTGGTGCTGCCGATGAACACCGGCGCCGAGGCCGTCGAGTCGGGCATCAAGGTGGCGCGCGCCTGGGGCTACCGGGTGAAGGGCGTGGCGCCGGATGCCGCGAACATCGTCGTCATGGCCGGGAACTTCCATGGGCGCACCACGACGATCGTGTCATTCAGCGACGACCCCGATGCGCGCGACGACTTCGGGCCCTACACGCCCGGCTTCCGCATGGTGCCCTACGGCGACGCCGGGGCCGTCGAGGCGGCGATGGACGAGAACACCGTCGCGGTGCTGGTCGAGCCGATCCAGGGCGAGGCCGGCGTCGTCGTGCCGCCCGCCGGATTCCTGCCCGCGCTGCGCACACTGACGCGCGAGCGGAACGTCCTGCTCATCGCCGACGAGATCCAGTCGGGGCTCGGCCGGGTCGGCGCCACGTTCGCGTGCGACCTCGTCGGCGTGGTGCCCGACCTCTACCTGCTGGGCAAGGCGCTCGGCGGCGGCATCGTGCCCGTCTCCGCGGTGGTCGGCGATCGCGACGTGCTCGGGGTGCTCCAGCCCGGCCAGCACGGCTCGACGTTCGGCGGCAACCCGCTGGCCGCTGCCGTGGGCACCGAGGTCGTGCGCATGCTCGCGTCGGGCGAGCCGCAGGAGCGCGCTCGCGTGCTGGGCGCGCACCTGCACGACCGGCTGGCCCGGCTCGTGGGCCACGGGGTCGTGGCCGTGCGTGGGGCCGGGCTGTGGGCCGGCATCGACATCGATCCCCGCATCGGCACCGGCCGCGCGGTGTGCGAGGCGCTCATGCGCCGGGGCGTGCTCGCGAAGGACACGCACGGCTCGACGATCCGGCTCGCGCCGCCCATCGTCGTGGAGTCGTCCGATCTCGACTGGGCGGTCGACCAGCTCGAGGCGGTGCTCGCCGAGGACCTCAGTCCTCGCTGACCGTGATCGCGCCGTTGGAGGTGCGCAGGTCGAGGGTGTGCTCACCGTCGGGGTCGTTCGCGATCCCGATGCGCTCCCGGCCGTTCGACGTCTCGGACCCGACGCGGTAGGAGCCGCCGGTGGGCACCTCGACGTCGATGGCGCCGTTCGACGTGCGCGCCTCGACGTCCTGCGCGACGCCGAGCTCCAGGTCGATCGCGCCGTTCGACGTGGTCGCACGCACGTCCGACCCCTGCAGGTCGCTGCCCTCGATACGGCCGTTCGACGTCTCGGCGACCACGTCGCCTGAGACGTCGTCGAGCTCGATGCGGCCGTTGCTCGTCTGCACG
Organism: Agromyces sp. 3263; assembly: GCF_031456545.1. Taxonomy (NCBI): domain Bacteria; kingdom Bacillati; phylum Actinomycetota; class Actinomycetes; order Micrococcales; family Microbacteriaceae; genus Agromyces; species Agromyces sp. 3263. The sequence goes on along the minus strand of NZ_JAVDUV010000001.1, from coordinate 1,395,701 downwards.
TCGACCTCGCCCACGTGCTCGAGCGTGATCGCGCCGTTGGAGGTCGAACCCTCGACGTCGACGCCCGCCGCCACGTCGATCTCGTAGGCCACGCTGCAGTTCCGACCGCAGCCGCGCAGCTCGAGGGTGTCGCCCGACACCTCGTGCGTCTCGTCGATCGTGCGCTCGGCGCCGCGGTACGACACCGTGCGGTGGACCACCGTCTCCGTCGCGTCTGCGTCGCCGCGCACCTCCACCGATCCCGACGAGTCGACGAGCTCGATGGTGCGGATGTCACCCGTCACCGTGGTCTCGTCGCTGACGCGATGCGGTGGCGCGAGCAGCGCGCACCCGCCGAGGGCGACCACGACCGTCGCGGTCGTCGCGAGGACCAACGCCGCCCGCGCGAACCTGCTCATGGTGTTCCTCCCGACGTGGGGGCCTCGACGCCATCGCGGCATCCGCTCGTCTCGCGCCGACCATACCGCCGCCACGTCGACGCCGCCAGCGGCGCGCGTCGCCCACCCGGGGCGCACGGGGACACCCGCGGTACGATGACGCCGAACCGTCGAACACGCGACGGGGATGCTCGGTCTGGGGTGCAGGATGGCGAAGAGCAAGAAGGAGAAGGCGGCCGCGAAGGCGCTCGATGCGGCGAAGGACGCGGTCGCCACGGCGAAGCGCCGCGCCGCGAAGGCCGGCAAGGCCGCCCGGAAGAAGGCGGCGAAGGTCGAGAAGAAGCTGGCGGCGGTCGTGGAGCAGACGCGGGCGACGAAGCTCCGGCGCGAGGCGACCGAAGCCGCCGAGCGCGCCGCCACCGCCATGGAGTCGAAGGATTCGGGCGCGCCGGCGCCCACCCCGGTCGCTCCGCGCGTCGGCACGCCGGCGAGCCCGTCCGCCGCCGCGCCGGCGGCTGCGCCGAAGGTCGCCGCCGCGCCGAAGCCAGCGCAGGTCGCCGCTGCCTCGAAGGTCGCCGCTGCGCCGAAGCCCGTGAAGGCCGCAGCGGCGGTGAAGACGACTCAGGCGAAGACGACTCCGGCGAAGCGCGCGGCGGCGAAGGCCGCACCAGCGGCGAAGTCCTCGGCCGCGAAGACGGCGCCGGCCGCGAAGTCGGCTCCTGCGGCGCCGGCCGCGAAGTCGGCTCCTGCGGCGCCGGCCGCCCCGTCCGACCTCGCTGCGAAGAACATCGTCGAGCTGCGACGGCTCGCGCGCGAGCGCGGCGTGACCGGCTACTCCCGGTTCACGAAGGCGCAACTGGTCGTTTCCCTCGGCGGCTGAGGCTTGGGATGCCGGGCGCGACCCGAGATCGTGACCCGCCCGGCATCCGTTCGAGCAGGAGGCCACGTGACCGCTGACGCCGCTGGGGTCCTCGACCGCTCGAGCTTCGCGCCCCCGGCGCGAACGCTGATCGACGTGCTGCGTGAGACGACCCATAACCACCCCGACGCCTCGGCGCTCGAGGACGCGGACGGAGCCCTCAGCTACCGGGAGCTCATGGCGCGCGTGGTGCGCACGGCGGCGCGGCTCCACGCTGCGGGCATCCGCCGCGGGGACCGGATCGGCATCCGGATGCCGTCGGGGTCGCGCGAGCTCTACATCGCGATCCTGGGGGTGATGGCGGCGGGTGCGGCGTACGTCCCGGTCGACGCCGACGATCCCGACGAGCGCGCGCAGCTCGTGTTCGGCGAGGCCGGCGTGCGGGGCGTGATCACGCGCGGCGGCGTGCTCGCCCGCGCACCGGGGGCACCGGGCGCGTCGAGTGAGGCGGGCGACGCGACGGCTGCACCGGATGCCGCACCGCCGGCCCTCTTCGACGGCGCGCCGCCGCACCCCAGCACGCACGCGATGCCGATCGCGTCGCCGCCCGAGCTCGACGATGACGCGTGGATCATCTTCACCTCGGGGTCGACGGGGACGCCGAAGGGCGTTGCGGTGACGCACCGTTCCGCGGCGGCATTCGTCGATGCCGAGGCCCGGCTGTTCCTGCAGCCCGCCCCGATCGGACCGGGCGATCGCGTGCTCGCCGGCCTGTCGGTCGCGTTCGACGCCTCGTGCGAGGAGATGTGGCTGGCCTGGCGCCACGGGGCCTGCCTCGTGCCGGCGCCACGCAGCCTCGTGCGCAGCGGCATGGACCTCGGCCCGTGGATGGTCGCCCACGGCATCACGGTCGTCTCGACCGTGCCAACGCTGGCCGCGCTGTGGCCCGCCGAGGCGATCGAGAACGTCCGCCTGCTGATCTTCGGCGGCGAGGCGGTGCCGCCCGAGCTCGCCGCACGGCTCGTCTCGCCCGATCGGGAGGTGTGGAACACGTACGGCCCCACCGAGGCGACCGTGGTCGCGTGCGCCGCGCTCCTCGATGGGATCGGGCCGGTGCGGATCGGCCTGCCGCTCGACGGGTGGGCGCTCGCCGTGGTGGACGCCCAGGGGCGGCCCGTCGGCGACGGCGAGGTCGGCGAGCTCATCATCGGCGGGGTCGGGCTGGCGCGCTACCTCGACCCGGAGAAGGACGCCGCCAAGTACTCCGCCATGCCGACACTGGGCTGGGACCGGGCGTACCGGTCGGGCGACCTCGTGACGTTCGACGCCGACGGCCTGCTGTTCCAGGGGCGCGCCGACGACCAGGTCAAGGTCGGGGGCCGTCGCATCGAGCTCGGCGAGATCGAGTCGGCGCTGCAGGCCCTGCCCGGCGTCTCGGGCGCCGCGGCGGCGGTGCGCCGCACCGAAGCGGGCAACCAGGTGCTCGTCGGCTACCTCGCCGTGACGGACGGGTTCGACGCCGCAGCGGCAAGGGCTCGACTCACCGCGGAGCTGCCGGCCGCCCTCGTCCCGCTCCTCGCCGTCGTCGACGACCTCCCGACGCGCACGTCGGGCAAGGTCGACCGCGCCGCACTGCCGTGGCCGCTCCCCGGGGTCGAGCCGGATGCCGCCGGGCTCGAGGCATCCGCCGCCTGGCTCGCCGAGCAGTGGCAGGCGGTGCTGGGCGTGCCCGTCTCCGACGCCGGAGCGAGCTTCTTCGACCTCGGCGGCGGGTCGCTCGCGGCGGCGCAGCTCGTCAGCCGGATCCGCACGCGCGACCCCGACTTCACCGTGGCCGACATCTACGACCATCCGAGGCTCGGTGCGATGGCCGACGAGGTCGACGCGCGCGCTCCCGACGGCGATCCCGGCGCCAGGTCGTTCCGCCAGCCGGTGCCGACGCCGCGCGGAACGCAGTGGCTGCAGACCCTCGTGGGCGCGCCGCTGTTCATCCTGAGCGGCGCGCGCTGGTTGCTCTACCTCCTCACGGCGACGGCGATCCTCGACGCGATCAGCCCCGACTTCGGCGCGTTGCCGACCGTGCCGCTGTGGCTCCTGCTCCTCGGCCTGGCGATCTTCGCCACGCCGTTCGGGCGCATGGGCATCGCCGTGGCCTGCGCCCGGCTCCTGCTCGCCGGCCTCGAGCCCGGCGACTACCCTCGAGGCGGCTCCGTGCACCTGCGCATGTGGCTCGCCGACCAGATCGCCCACCAGGTCGACGCCGTCGGGCTCTCGGGCGCGCCCTGGGTGACCAACTACGCGCGGGCGCTCGGCGCCCGCATCGGGCAGGACGTCGACCTGCACACCCTGCCGCCGGTCACGGGCATGCTCACCATCGGCGACGGTGCGGCCGTGGAGCCGGAGGTGGACCTCGCCGGCACCTGGATCGACGGCGACGTCGTGCGCATCGGTCGCATGCGGATCGGCGCCGGATCGACGGTCGGCGCGCGGAGCACGCTGCTGCCCGGCGCCCGCATCGGCCGGGGCGCCGAGATCGCGCCGGGGTCCGCCGTGTTCGGTCGCGTGCCGGCGGGTCAGCGCTGGGCGGGTTCGCCGGCCGAGCGGATCGGACCCGCCGAGCTGACGAGCGACGTCCCGCCGAGGCCGCGGCGGTGGCTCCTCGCCTACGGCCTCTCCTCGCTCTTCCTGGCCCTCCTGCCGATCGCGGCGTTCGCGACGGGCGGCGCCCTCATCGCCCTGGGCATCGCGGGCTCGTCCACGCTCGCCGAGGCGGCCCTCCGGGCGCTCGCCTGGCTCGTGCCGGCGACGCTCGTCGCGGGGGTGGTGTTCGCCGGACTGGTGGTCGTCTCGGTGCGGCTGCTCGCGATCGGGCTGCATGAGGGGAGGCATCCGGTGCGAAGCCGGGTGGGATGGCAGGCGTGGACGACCGAGCGCCTGATGGACGCCTCGCGCACGATCCTCTTCCCGCTGTACTCGAGCCTCTTCACGCCGGTGTGGCTGCGCATGCTCGGCGCCCAGGTGGGTCGCGGCGTCGAGGCGTCGACGGTGCTGCTCATCCCGTCGATGACGACCATCGACGACCACGCCTTCCTCGCCGACGACACGATGGTCGCCTCCTACGAGCTGCAGCGGGGGTGGATGCGCCTCGAGCGCGCCCGCATCGGCAAGCGCGCGTTCCTCGGCAACTCGGGCATCGCCTCCGCGGGCCACCGGATCGCCAAGGACGCGCTCGTCGCCGTGCTGTCGGTCGCCCCGGCCAAGTCGAAGGCCGGCACGTCGTGGCTCGGCTCGCCCCCCGTGCGACTGCGGCGCGCGGCGCTCGAGGGCGATGAGAGCCGCACCTACCGGCCGCCACGGCGCCTGCGCGTGGCCCGTGCGCTCTGGGAGCTCTGCCGCATCATCCCGGTGTTCGTCACCTGCGCGATCGGGCTCGGCGTGCTCTTCACCCTCGGCCTGCTCACCCTGGCGTGGGGCGCGTTCGCGGCGCTGCTCCTCAGCGGAGTCGTCATGCTCGTGGCCGGCGGCGTGGCCGCGCTCGTGTCGACCGTCGCGAAGTGGGTGTTCGTGGGGCGCATCCGACCGGGGGAGCATCCGCTCTGGTCGAGCTTCGTGTGGCGCACCGAGGTGTCGGACACGTTCGTCGAGATGGTGGCGGCGCCGTGGTTCGCCCGCGCCGCGGCCGGCACCCCGGCGCTCGCCGCCTGGTTGCGCACGCTCGGCGCTCGCATCGGCCGTGGCGTGTGGTGCGACAGCTACTGGCTGCCCGAGGCCGACCTGGTGACGCTGGGCGACGGGTCCACGGTGAACCGCGGCTGCGTGGTGCAGACGCACCTGTTCCATGATCGAATCATGAGCATGGACCGGGTCACGATCGAGCCGGGCGCCACGCTCGGGCCCCACAGCGTCATCCTGCCCGCGGCGCGCATCGGCGCCCATGCGACCGTCGGCCCCGCCTCGCTCGTGATGCGCGGCGAGGAGGTGCCGGTCGGCAGTCGTTGGAGCGGCAACCCCATCGGCCCGTGGCGCGCCGTGCGCATCGCCGACTACCGGGCGCCGGTGCGCTGATGCACGCCTCGGAGATCGGCGCCGACACGGCGGGCGACGCATACCTGCCGCAGAGCGGCAACGGGGGCTATCGCACCGTGTCGATCGCGCTCTCGCTGCGCTACCGCATCGCCCGCAACCGCCTCGACGGCACGGCCGAGCTGCTCCTGCACTCGAGCCAGCGGCTGGCGCGGTTCAGCCTCGACCTCGTGGGCCTCTCGGTGTCGGCCGTGCGGGTCGAGGGGCGCCGCGCCGACTTCCGGCAGGTGCAGGGCAAGCTGCGGATCACGCCGGAGCGACCGATCGAGGCCCGCACCGAGTTCCTCGTCGTCGTCGAGTACGGCGGAGCCCCGAAGCCGCGGCGCACGCGGGCCTGGGGCGCGATCGGCTGGGAGGAGCTCGACGACGGGGTGCTCGTGGCGTCGCAGCCGTCGGGTGCGCCGACGTGGTTCCCGTGCAACGACCACCCGTACGACAAGGCGAGCTACCGCATCCGCGTCGAGACGGATGCCGCGTACACCGTCGTGGCCAACGGCGAGCTCGAGGACCACCGGGTGGTCAGCGGGCAGGGGGTCTGGGTCTACGTGCAGCCCGAGCCGACGGCGAGCTACCTCGTGATGCTGCAGATCGGGCGGTACGTGACGCAGCGGCTCGTGTTCGACGGGGCCGAGGGCGCCGTGTACTTCCCCCGGCCGCTGGAGCGACGCGTCGCCGCCGACTTCGCGCCGGTGCCCCGGATGCTCGCGACGTTCGAGGCGGCGTTCGGCCCGTACCCCTTCGAGCGCTACGCCGTCGTCGTGACGGCCGACGCCCTCGAGATCCCACTCGAGGCGCAGGGGCTCGCGGTCTTCGGCGCGAACCACATCGATGGCCACGGCGGCGAGGAGCGCCTGATCGCCCACGAGCTCGCCCACCAGTGGTTCGGCAACAGCGTCGGCCTCGCCCGCTGGCAGGACATCTGGCTCAACGAGGGGTTCTGCTGCTACGCCGAGTGGCTGTGGGCGGATGCGTCGGGCGCGGCCCCGATCGACCGGATCGCGCGCGACCACCACGCCCGCCTCTCGCGGCTGCCCGAGGACCTGCTCATCGGCGATCCGGGCGCCGCGCGCATGTTCGACGACCGCCTCTACAAGCGCGGCGCCCTCACCCTGCACGCCCTGCGTCTCCTCGTCGGAGACGACGCCTTCTTCGCGGTGCTCCGCGAGTGGACGACGCGGTACCGGCACGCCACGGCCACCACCGCAGACTTCATCGCGCTCGTCTCCGAACTCACGGGGCGTCCGGTCGGCACCTTCTTCGAGACCTGGCTCCACCGTCCCGAACTGCCGCACCTGCCGCCGACCGCGCCCCTCAGCCCGGCGGTGGAACCGGACCCACCGCGACGCTGACGAGACACCCGGCGATCCGCCGATCGATCAGGCGATAGGGCGTCGGCTCGCCGGCGATGCGCGCGATGGTCCCGTGCACGACGACCGAGGCGGGATCCTCCCGCAGGCCGCGTCCGTCCGCCTTGAGCACGGCCTCGGCGCGCACCCAGCGGCGCACCACCGTGCGAGGTGAGCCGCCGAGGACGGCGGCGAGGTCGGCGCGCCGGGTGCGGTCGTCGCCGTGCGCCGCCGAGGGACGCTCCACGTCGACGCCGACGGGGACGCCGGCGGGTGCGAGCGCCGCGATCACGAGCCCCGGGCAGGACGCGAGGCCGACCTCGGGCGGCGGGCCTGCGGCATCCGGCCAGCGCAGCCGCGGTCGCCCGTGCTCGGCTCCGCAGCGATCGCACATGGCCGTGACGGTCACGTCCTCGGCGCGGACCCCGCCCGCTGCGGCGGCGAGGTCGCGCGCGAGCAGGCGACCCAGCAGGAAGCGGTCACGCCGTCCGGGCGCGACGATGCTCGCCGCGCGCTCGCGCTCGGCCGGCCCGAGCAGCCGCTCCGCGCGTGCGCGGTCGAACGAGCCCGGATCGCCCCACGCGAGGCGCACGATCCCGATCGTCGTCGTCCCAGCCGGCATGGCGCCAGTCCACCATCGCCGCCGCCACCGCGGCAAGCGGGTGGTCCGTGGTCGCGGCATCCGCTCGGGGAGGAGTACCCTTCCCCCCATGGGCAGCGTCATCGAACCTGCCCCGGGGGAGCACGGACCAGGCGAGCCGGTCGTCACCGTCGAGCGCGACACCTCGGGGGACCACGGATTCTTCGGGCAGCCACGGCCGCTCGTGCACATCTTCGGCGTCGAGATGTGGGAGCGGTTCAGCTTCTACGGCATGCAGGGCATCCTGCTGCTGTACCTCTACTACTCGCTCTCCGACGGCGGTCTCGGCGTCGACCAGGCCGTCGCCGCGGGCATCGTCGGGGCGTACGGCGGGGCGGTCTACCTCTCGACGATCCTCGGTGCGTGGATCGCCGACCGGCTGCTCGGCTCCGAGCGGGTGCTCTTCTACAGCGCCATAGTGATCATGGGCGGCCACATCGCGCTCGCCGCGCTGCCCGGGTTCCTCGGCGTCGGGGTGGGGCTCGTGCTCGTCGCGTTCGGCTCGGGCGGACTCAAGGCGAACGCGACGAGCGTGGTCGGCACGCTCTACTCCGAGCACGACCCGAGGCGCGACGCCGGGTTCTCGCTGTTCTACCTCGGCATCAACCTCGGCGCGTTCCTCGGCCCGCTGATCACCGGCCTCGTGCAGGACACCTGGGGATTCCACTGGGGCTTCGCCGTCGCCGCGATCGGCATGGCCATCGGCCTCACCCAGTACGCGTTCGGACGCAAGGGGCTGCCGGCCGTGGCATCCGTCGTGCCGAACCCGCTGCCGCGCTCGCGGCGTGGCCTCATGATCGGCGTCGCCGTCGCGGGGATCCTGCTCATCGTCGTGCTCGTGCTGACGGGCCTGCTGAACGCCGGCAACATCGCGACCTGGGTGGTCGGCGCCACGATCGTCGCCACGATCTCGTACTTCGTGGTGATCCTGCGCAGCCATCGCATCACCTCGGTCGAGCGCAGCCGCGTCTTCGCGTTCATCCCGCTCTTCATCGCGAGCGTCGCGTTCTGGTCGCTCTACCAGCAGCAGTTCACCGTGCTCACGATCTACGCCGACGAGCAGCTCGACCGGAGCATCTTCGGCTGGGTGATGCCGGTGCCGTGGGTGCAGTCGATCAACCCGATCTTCATCATCGTGCTGTCGGGCGTGTTCGCCGCGATGTGGACGAAGCTCGGCGAGCGCCAGCCGTCGACACCCGTGAAGTTCGCGCTCGGCACCGTGCTGATGGGCCTCGCCTTCCTGCTGTTCCTCCCGTTCGCCGACGGCGGCCCGAGCTCCACGCCGCTGCTCTGGATGGTGCTCATCCTGCTCGTGTTCACCGTGGCCGAGCTGCTGCTCTCCCCGGTCGGGCTGTCGGTCGCCACGAAGCTCGCGCCGCGGGTCTTCCACACCCAGATGGTCGCGTTGTTCTTCCTCTCGGTGGCGCTCGGCACGTCGATCGCCGGCGTGCTCGCCCAGCTCTACACGGTGGTGAACCAGACGACCTACTTCGCGGTCCTCGGCGGCATCGCGGTCGTGCTGGGTGCGGCGCTGTGGTTCGGCCGCAAGCCGGTGCTGCGGCTCATGGCCGGCGTGCGCTGAGGCTCGGTGCGCTGACGCTCCCTGCCGCACGCCTCCCACGGCGTGGGCGGTTACGATAGCGCGAACACGCCTGCGCGAGTGAGGGAGCGAATGGCCGGCACACTCGTCGTGATACCGACCTACAACGAGCGCGAGAACCTCGCCGACATGGTGGCCCGGCTACGCGCGGCGGTGCCCGCGGCATCCGTGCTCGTCGTCGACGACTCGTCGCCCGACGGCACCGGCGAGCTCGCCGACGAGCTCGCCGCGGCGGACGCCGCGGTGACCGTGCTGCACCGCACCTCGAAGGACGGCCTGGGCGCGGCCTATCTGGCGGCGTTCGGCTGGGCGCTCGAGCGCGGCTACGACCCCATCGTGCAGCTCGACGCCGACGGCTCGCACCTGCCCGAGCAGCTGCCCCGCCTGCTCGAGGCGCTCGAGCGCCCGGATGCCGCGGGCCGACGTCCCGACCTCGTGATCGGCTCGCGGTGGGTGCCGGGCGGCTCCATCGAGAACTGGCCGCGCCACCGGGAGCTGCTGTCGAAGTGGGGGAGCGCCTACGCCCGCATGGTGCTGCGGCTCGACACCCGCGACGCGACCGCGGGCTACCGGGCGTTCCGCGCGGCCGGACTGCGCCGCATCCGCCTCGAGGACGTGCACACCCGCGGCTACGGCTTCCAGGTCGACATGCTCTGGCACGCGCGGGAGGTCGGACTCACCGTCGTGGAGGTGCCGGTGACGTTCGTCGAGCGCGTGCGCGGCCACTCCAAGATGAGCCCGGCGATCGTGCTCGAGGCGATGGTGCGGGTCACCGTCTGGGGCGTGCGATCGCGCTTCGGCCCGCGGCGCCCGAAGGCGTCGGCGGCCGACGGCAGCGGGTCGGCAGCCGGCCACACCCGGGCCTGACCGCCGTTCGCCGCCGTGCGGCGTCGCTTCCCGGAGGAACGGTCGGGTCGTGGCGACGATCGGTCGGGTGCGAGCGCACGCCTCGCGCGAGGCTGGGACGCGAACCTGAAGGAGTCCCATGTCAACGAACACGCTGTCGACGCCGGTGCAGCCGGCGCCCGCCACGGTAGGCCGCCTGCCCCGGACGGCGTGGCTCGCCGTGGTCTCGCTCGGGCTCGGCATCTTCACGCTCGTGACGAGCGAGTTCCTGCCCGCCAGCCTGCTGTCACCGATCGCGGCCGACCTCGGCATCTCGGAGGGCGCGGCAGGCCAGCTGGTCACCGCGACCAGCATCAGCGGCATCATCGGCGGCCCGCTCATCGTGTCCGCCCTTCCCCGCGTCGACCGACGGTGGGTGATGACAGGCCTCACGACGCTCGCGATCCTGTCGAACGTGCTCGTCGCCCTCTCGCCGGCGTTCGGCCTGATGCTCGCGTCGCGGCTGCTGCTCGGCCTCGCGCTGTCGGGCTTCTGGGCGATGTCGCTCGCGGTCACCGCGCAGCTCGTGCCGGCCGACCGGCTCGGTCGTGCCATGACGATCGTGAACGCGGGGGTCTCGCTCGCCACGATCGCCGCCGTGCCTGCAGGCGCGTACTTCGGCGAGCTCCTCGGGTGGCGTGCGGTGTTCCTCCTCGCCGCGGCGGCCGGACTGGTGACCCTCGCCGCGCAGCTCGCCACGCTGCCGTCCATCCCGCCGAGTGGCGCCCCTGGCTTCCGTACCCTCCTGCAGACCGCCCGCATGCCCGTCGTCGCCACGGGCATCCTCGCCATCGTGCTCATCGCCGGCGGCCACTTCATGGGCTTCACCTACCTCCGCCCGGCATTCGAGGGCGTCAGCGGCCTCACGCCCGAGCTCCTGGCGCTCCTGCTCCTCGTCTACGGCGTCGCCAGCTTCGTGGGCAACGCCGTCGCGGGCCCGCTCGCCGATCGTCGGCTGCCCGTGCTGGTGATCGCCGCGCCCGTCGCGATCGGCACGGGCACGGTGGTCTTCGCCCTGCTCGGCTCCAGCCTGCCGCTCGCCTTCGTCACCGTGTTCGTGTGGGGCGTCGGGTTCGGCGCGGTGCCCACGATGGTGCAGACGTGGATGGCGCACGTCGCGCCCGAACGGCTCGAGAGCGCCGGCGGACTGGTGGTCGCGGCATTCCAGATCGCCATCACGATCGGCGCGGCCGTCGGCGGCCTGCTCATCGATTCCGTGGGCGTGCAGTCGGCGTTCCTGGGCGGTGGCATCGCGGCGGTGATCGGGGCGGCGGTGCTGAGCTCCGCCCGCCGGCGCGTGTAGGCGGCGCGGCCCGAGCGGCCCCCGGCGCTCGACCTCCGCTCATCCGGCTCGCTCGTATGCTGGGACGGCGGGGCAGCGAAACGGAGGAGATCGTCGTGGCGGTACCGTCGGCACCGGAGGTCACGGTCGGCCGGGTCATGGCCGACCTCGCCGCCCTCGAGGACCCGAAGGTCCGGGCGGTGAACGAGCGCCACGGCGACGACCACGGCGTCAACCTCACCAAGCTGCGGGCGGTGGCCAAGCGCCTGGGCACGCAGCCCGATCTCGCCGCCGAGCTCTGGGAGACCGAGGACACGCCCGCCCGTCTCGTCGCCATCCTGATCGGCCGGCCCAAGGCATACTCGGCGGCGGAGCTCGACGCCATGCTCCGCGACACGCGCGTGCCCAAGGTGCACGACTGGCTCGTCAGCTACGTGATCAAGAAGAACCCGCACGTCGAGGAGCTCCGCACCGCCTGGTTCTCCGATGCCGATCCGGTCGTCGCGAGCGCCGGATGGGCATTGACGAGCGACCGGGTCGCGAAGCGCCCCGACGGACTCGACCTGCCGGGGCTGCTCGACGTCATCGAGGCGCGGATGAAGGACGCACCCGACCGCCTGCAGTGGGCCATGAACGAGTGCCTCGCTGCCATCGGCATCCACCACCCCGAGTACCGCGCCCGGGCGATCGGCATCGGCGAGCGGCTGGAGGTGCTCAAGGACTACCCCACGCCGCCCGGATGCACGTCGCCGTTCGCGCCGATCTGGATCGCCGAGATCGTGCGCCGCCAGGACCCCGGTTCGGCGCGGGCCTAGGCGACCGTCGCCACGGCGCCGCGACGCCACCGGCTCGGCGCAATGCCCGCGTGGCGCCGGAACGCACGGCTGAATCCCGCGTCGCTCTCGTAGCCCAGCCGGTACGCGATGTCGGTCACCGGAACGCCGGCTCGCAGCATCCGCTCGGCGTGCTCCATGCGCACTCGAGTGAGGTAGCGCGCCGGGGTGTCGCCGACCGCGTCGCGGAACTGCTCCGCGAACTGCGAACGGGAGGCGCGTGCGAGCCGTGCCAGCGACTCGACCGTCCACGGCGAGCCGGGGTCGTCATGGATGGCCGCGATCGCCCGGCCGAGATGCGGGTCGGCCGGCGCGGCGAGCCAGTCGCGGGCGTCGCCGCAACCGCGTTCCAGCCAGATGCGCACGGCGGCGGAGGCCACGACGTCGGCGAGCCGCTCGATCACGGAGCCGCTGCCGGGGCGGTCGGCCGACGCCTCGCGGTGCATCGTCTCGAGGAGGGAGGCGAAGATCGGCTCGTCGACGCGGAACCCGCACGTGAACAGCACGTCGGGCATCACCCGAGGGTCGATGGCGTCGGCGCCCTCGAGGGCGAGCGCCCCGCTGAGCAGCCGCGTCTCCCGTTCGACGTGCACGTCGACGCCGCCGCCGTGCGGGAGCAGCACGAAGTCGCCGGCCTGCATGCGGAGCGGCTCCACGCCAGTGCGGCGGAGCTCCACGGCACCGGTCGCGACGTAGTGGAATCGGATGCCGCCGCCGCCGTCGTGCCGCACCGAGCCCGCGTCGAGCACCTCGTGTCCGAACTCGCGGACGCTCCAGTGCAGGCGCCGCAGCACCGCGTCGATCCCGTCCTGGGGATCGACGAACCCGACGGGCACCGGCCCGGCGTCGGTCGCACTCATGAGTGGTGCAAGCGCGCCGGCCGGGGAATCATTCCCCGTGTCAGCCGACGACGGGAGTACTGCGTCAGCCGGCGAGCAGGAGCGGTTGGGCGATGAGGCGGTCACGGGCGCGACGGCGCGCCCCGAGGAAGCCCGCGTCGGGCCCGATGCGCGCGGCGATGATGCTGGGGATCGGCTCGAGCGCGCCGCCGCCGATGGTCGGGCGGTTCGAACGGTAGGCGGTGTCGATGTCGCCGACGAACTGCGACCAGTACCCGCCGACAACGACGATCGCCGGGTCGAGGGTCGGCACCACGAGCTGCAGTGCCCGGCCGATCCAGAGCGCCGCATCGAGCCACGACCAGCGCGCCCGGTCCTCGGCCGCGGCGATGCGGACGGCGAGCTCCTCGAGGGCGGCGGTGTGACCGTGCTTCGCGGCGAAGGCGTCGAGGCCCGCCCGTTCGAGCACGATGCCCGGCGCCGCGACCGTGGCGAGGCATCCGCGCTGCCCGCACTCGCAACGCACCCCGCCCTGCACCACCGGCAGGTGGCCGAACGAGGCGGCGAGTCCGTGCGCCCCGACCAGGGCGCGGCCGCCCGAGACGGCGGCGGCCGTCACGCCCGTGTCGCCCTCGAGGTAGAGCACGTCGTGCACGCCCGGCAGTTCCGCGTATTCGGCCGCGGCCGCGGCGACCGCGGCGGGCTCGACGCTGAGCGGCAGGAGCAGCCGCGACTCCATGGCGACGAGCGCCGGCGTACGGGCGCGCAGCTCGCCGAGCACGTCGACCGGTTCGGCGCCGAGCCGGGCGTCGGTGATCACGACGGGGGGTGCGCCGGCGACCGCGCCGTCGACGAGCACGGTGATGTCGGCGATCGGATGCTGCGCCCGCTCCGCCCGGGCCAGTGCACGTGCGAGGGCGAGGCCGAGCGCGTCGAGTGCGACCGCGGCATCCGATCGTGCATCGTCGGCCTCGACGTCGATCGGCACTGCGAAGCGCGCGAGCTCCTCGCCCGAGAGGGCCGCGATGGTCGCGACCGCCTCGTCGGGTCGCAGGAGCGTGGTCACGATCACGTGGTCGGCGGCCGAGAGCGACAGCGGCGTCGCCCGGCCATCGCCCGACGGGTCGTGCTCGGCCGGCCGCAGCACCCCGGCATCGATGAGCCGCGCCGCGAGCCCGGCGATGGCGCCCCGGCCGAGGCCGGTCGCCGTGGCGAGTTCGCTGCGCGTCGCCGGCCCGTGGATCACGAGATGCTCGAGGAGGAGTGCGGAGTGTTCGGGCTGCGCGGCCAGGGGGCCGCCGGTGGTTGGAACGGATGTCTCGCCGACGTTCGTCATGCTCGCAAGCATGGTCGGCGTGTCGCTTCGGGTCACGTACCCCGTTCGGGGCACGCGCCCCGAACGGTCAGCGATCGACGAGCGGGCGGACGCCGGCGAACGCGTCGGCGGACACCACGGACGGCACGTCGTAGACCCGCGCTGCGGCCGCGGCATCCGTGACCCTCGGCCAGCCGGGATCGCCCTGCGCGATGAACGCGACCGCGGCGGAGTGGACCTCGTCGGCGAGCGCCTGCGGCGGCGCTTCCCCGCCGATCGCCGAGACACGGTCGGCGCCGAGGCAGTCGAAGAAGAAGGGCACATCGACGCAGTGCACCGCACGGCCGAAGTTCGGCGACCGCCAGGAGAAGCGGTAGAGCCAGGTCGGCGCGCCGCCCCGCGCGGTGGCGACGCGCAGCACGAGGGTGCGGAACATCCGGTCGGTGATGTACCGGCCGAGGACCGCGGCCGTGCCGAGCTGGCGCACGTCGGTGTTCGCACGGAGGTAGGCCGCGCGCTCGGCCCTGGCGAGGCCCACCTTGCCGAGGAGGAAGCCCGCGGGCACCCAGCGGAGCTTGTCCTTCGCGCCGTCGAGGATCATCGAGAACTCGTCGTCGGTGGCGCCCAGCACGAGCGGCTTGTCGGCGCCGACCCCCGCGGCGATCGCGTCGATGGTGCGGCGCGGGATGAGCTCGCCGTCGATCACGGGCCCGAGCGTCAGGCCGTTCTCGATGAAGCCGCGCAGCATGGTCATCGGGTTGCCGTCGGGCGCCGGATCGGTGAGCTGCTTCTGCAGCTCGAGCACGCGTTCCTCGGTGAGCGACGACAGCCCTTCCCGCGTCGGCTCCACGCCGCCCAGCGCGGCCAGCCTCCGGCCGAACTCCTCGGCCTCGGCGAGGGTGATGTCGGTGGCGACCCCCGACATGCTGTAGACACCCGAGATGAGCGGCTGCGCCGCCGGCATGCCGAGGAGGGTGAGCACCGCGCCGCCGCCGGCCGACTGCCCCGCGATCGTCACCCGCGCCGGGTCGCCGCCGAACGCCGCGATGTTGTCGCGCACCCACTCGAGGGCGAGCAGCCAGTCGAGCACGCCCCGGTTCATCGGGGCATCCGCGATCCAGCCGAAGCCGTCGAAGCCGAGGCGGTACGAGATCGACACGGTGACCACGCCGTCGCGGTTGAAGGACTGCCCGTCGTACCAGGGGCTGGCGGGGGAGCCGGCGAAGTAGCCGCCGCCGTGGATGTAGACGAGCACGGGGAGGCCGGAGCCGGTGGACGGCGCCGGCGAGGGCGTGAAGACGTTCACGTTCAGCGTGGACTCGCCCGGCACCGACGGCTCGGGGATGAGCGTCACGCCGGGGTCGCCGCGCTGCGCGGTCGCTCCGAACTCGGTGGCGTCGAGCACGGCGCCCCACGGGCGACGTGGCACGGGTGCGGCGAAGCGGTGCTCGCCGACCGGCGGCTCGGCGAAGGGGATGCCGAGGAAGGCCGCAGAACGGTTGCCCGCGGCATCCGTGCGCCAAAGGCCGCGCACGCGGCCCGCGATGGTGTCGACCTCGGGGTGGGTCTCGGTTCCGGCGACCGACATGACGGCAGCTCCTCACGCACGCTTCGTTGGGGCGGATGTCCCGGTTTGAAAACCGAGTGACGCTTGGGAATCAAGTATGGGAGATGCGGACCGCGAACTCAACCACGGGTATCGGATGCGGCCGCGCTCGCGTCGGGAGCTGCTGCCGCGTGGCATTCGCTCAGGCCTTCCGCGTGACGAGCTGCCAGAGATAGGCGACGTGATCGGCCATGTCGATCGACGGGTCGAGCATCCACTGGGTCTGCAGGCCGTCGGCCGCGGCGAGGAAGAGGTTGGCGATGCGGTCGGCGTCGAGGCTCGGGTCGACGTTGCCGGCGGCCTGCTCGTCGCGCACGAGCGTGCTGAACACGCCACGGAACTGGTTGTACCGGTCGACGAAGAACGCGTGCGCCGGATGGTCGGGATCACACGCCTCGGTGGACACCTGGGCGTAGAGCTGCACGAGGCCCGGCACCTCGGAGTTGTGCCGGATGACCCCGAAGAAGCCCTCGACCGGGTGCTCGAGGTCGTTGTCGACGAATCCGCCCGTGTCGACCTCGTCGCGCTTGCGGAGGATCTCCTGGAAGAGCTCCTCCTTCGACGAGAAGTAGTGCAGGAGGCCGGCCTGGCTGAGGCCGACCGCGTCGGCGAGCTCGCGCACCGAGGTGCGTCGATAGCCGTTGCGGGCGATGACGTCGAGCGCGGTCGTGAGGATCTCCTCGCGCTTCGCCACGCCCTTCGCGTACGAACCCCTGCGTGCCATACCTGCATGGTACGGAACCGCTGTTGCAAATGAAAACCGAGCGATGTATGGTTTTGCCCACTCAGTGCTGAGACCCGAGAGGATTCCCCCGATGGCGATGGCGTCGACCCCCCAACCCGCTGCCGATTCCCGCCCCGACGAGCTCGACGAGCCCGTCGCGTTCTTCGAGGAGGCCACGGGCAACGAGGATCCGCCCGCTCCGATCAAGGGCATCGGCCGCCTCCTCGGCTGGATCATCCCCGCGAACCTCGGCATCTTCCTCATCTGGGGAGCGGTGCCCGGCATCCTCC
Organism: Agromyces sp. 3263; assembly: GCF_031456545.1. Taxonomy (NCBI): domain Bacteria; kingdom Bacillati; phylum Actinomycetota; class Actinomycetes; order Micrococcales; family Microbacteriaceae; genus Agromyces; species Agromyces sp. 3263. Next base: position 1,379,022 of record NZ_JAVDUV010000001.1, on the reverse strand, counting down.
TCCCTGCGCAGATCACCGCGCAGTTCGGCGAGGCCGACAAGGTCGCGAACCTCGCCGTGGTGATGACGATCGGCGCGTTCTTCTCCATGCTCGCCCAGCCGATCGCCGGCCAGATCTCCGACCGCACGCGCTCCAGGTTCGGGCGCCGGGCGCCGTGGATCTTCCTCGGCTCGCTCGCCGGCGGCCTCGCGCTCGTCGGCCTCGCCTTCGCGAACAGCCTCGTCGGTGTCGTCATCGCGTGGACCCTCGTGCAGATCACGTACAACTTCGCGCAAGGCCCCCTCAGCGCGGTCATGCCCGACCGCGTGCCGCTCAAGCGGCGTGGCACCTTCGCCGCGCTCTCCGGCATCGGCCTGATGGTGGGCGCCCTCGGCGGCCAGATCGTCGCGTCCGTCTTCCTCGGCAGCATCGCCGCCGGCTACGTGACCTTCGCGGTGCTGTCGCTCGTCCTCCTCACGCTCTTCATCGTCTTCAACCCCGACTACTCGTCGAAGGAGCTCGAGCCCGAGCCCTTCCGCTTCGCCGACTTCCTCCGCACCTTCTGGGTCAGCCCGGTCAAGCACCCCGACTTCTTCTGGGCGTTCACGGGTCGCCTGCTGCTCTACACCGGTTACTTCGCGGTGACGGGCTACCAGTTCTTCCTGCTCACCGACTACTTCGGCGTCGCCGAGCCCGGCTCGGTCATCCCCGTGCTCGGCCTCATCAGCCTCGCCGGCATCCTCATCGCGACCGTCGCATCGGGCCCCATCTCCGACCGGGTCGGCCGCCGCAAGCCCTTCGTCTTCGCCTCGTCGGCCGTCACCGGCCTCGCGTTCCTGCTGCCGTGGGCCTGGCCCGACCTCACCGCCTGGATGATCATGACGTTCATCGCGGGCCTCGGCTTCGGCATGTTCCAGGCGGTCGACACGGCGCTCATGAGCGAGGTGCTGCCGTCGGCGAAGTCGTTCGCGAAGGACCTCGGCGTCGTCAACATCGCCGCCACCCTGCCCCAGACCCTCGCGCCCGGCGTCGCCGGCGCCATCGTGCTCTCGTTCGGGTACACCGGCCTGTTCCCCGTCGGCATCGTGCTCTCGGTGCTCGGGGCGTTCGCCGTCTGGCCGATCAAGGCGGTGAAGTAACGTGCCGGATGCCGCGGGGGCGCCCGCGCTGACCGAGGCCGCCGCGGCATCCGCACCGGCCGCCCCGCGGACCCGCCCGGCGAGGCCCCGCGCCCTGCTCGTCACCGGACTCGTCGGACTCGCGCTGTTCGTGGCCTTCGGGCTCACGGTGCTCCAGGACGTGGATGCGCCGCTCACCCAGCCGCTCGACGACGCGTGGCGCCGCCTCGTCGGCGCGAGCGCGCTCGAGCAGGTGTCGTGGGTCGTGCCCATGGCGTTCCAGCACCTCGGCGAGCTCCCCGGCGCGGTGCTCACGATCCTGCTCGTCCCGGCGTGGCTGTTCGCGATCCGTCGCTGGCGCTCCGCCCTGTTCTTCCTGGCCGCCGAGCTCGGCGGAACGCTGGTCGTCTCGCAGCTCACCAAGAACCTCGTCGACCGGCCGCGGCCGGCGGACGACCTCGGGAACGGCCTGTTCGGCCCGCTCTTCTCGGTCGACCACGGTTCATTCCCGTCGGGGCATGCGGTCAGCGCGGGCATCCTGCTCGTCGCGGTCGCCGCCGTGCTGCCGCCCTCGAAGCGGCTCGCGTGGTGGATCGTCGGCGGGCTCACCGCCCTCGGCATGGTCTGGCAGCGCACCCTCATCAACGCGCACTGGTTCTCGGACGCCGTGTTCGGCGTCATCGGCGGAGCATCCGCCACCCTGGTCCTCTGGTGGGCGTTCTCGACGCTCCTCGAGAAGGACTACGCGAAGCCCCTCTTCCGGCGGAGGATCGAATCACCGGCACACGAAGGAGCATCATGACCGACACCCTGAACCCGGCGACGGATGCCGCGGCATCCGCCATCGACCGAAGCGCCGCCGATCTCGTGGCCGACCTCACCCTCGAGGAGAAGGCCTCGCTCACGAGCGGCGCGAGCTTCTGGACCACGAAGCCCGTCGAGCGCGTCGGCCTGCCGGCCATCATGCTGACGGACGGGCCGCACGGCGTGCGCAAGCAGCGTGCCAGCAGCGACCACCTCGGCATCGGCGACAGCGTGCCCGCCACGTGCTTCCCGCCGGCCGTCGCGCTCGGCTCGTCGTTCGACCCCGAGCTGCTCGAGCGCGTCGGCGTCGCCCTCGGCGAGGAGTCACTGGCCGAGCAGGTGGGCGTGCTGCTCGGCCCCGGCATCAACATCAAGCGCTCGCCGCTGTGCGGTCGCAACTTCGAGTACCTCTCCGAGGACCCGATCGTGTCGGGCGTGCTCGGCTCCGCGCTCGTGCGCGGACTGCAGTCGCAGGGCATCGGCGCATCGCTGAAGCACTTCGCGGCGAACAACCAGGAGGCCGACCGCATGCGCGTCTCGGCCGACATCGACGAGCGTCCGCTCCGGGAGATCTACCTGCGTGGGTTCCAGCGCGTCGTCGAGGACGAGCAGCCCTGGACCGTGATGTGCTCCTACAACCGGCTCAACGGCGTGTACACCTCCGAGGACCCGTGGCTGCTCACGAAGGTGCTCCGCGACGAGTGGGGCTTCGAGGGCCTCGTCGTTTCGGACTGGGGCGCCGTGAACGACCGCGTCACCGGGCTCGCCGCCGGCCTCGACCTCGAGATGCCGTCGAGCGAGGGTCGCACGGATGCCCAGCTCGTTGCCGCCGTGCGGTCGGGCGTGCTCGACGAGCGCCTGCTCGACACGGCCGCCCGCCGCAACGTCGAGCTGGTGCAGAAGGCGGTGCGCGGTGCGAAGGCGGATGCCGCGTACGACGCCGACGCCCACCACGCGCTCGCCCGAGAGGTGGCCGCCGCATCGATCGTGCTGCTGAAGAACGACGACGGCGTGCTGCCGCTCACCCCCGGACCCGCAGGAGTGGGCACCGCCGTCGCCGTCATCGGCGAGCTCGCGCGCACGCCGCGCTACCAGGGCGCCGGATCGTCGCAGATCAACCCGACCCGCCTCGACAACGCGCTCGACGAGCTGCGCGCGGTCGCCGGCGCCGAGCTGCCGTTCGCGCCTGGCTACGGCGACGACGGCGCGATCTCCGAGGAGCTCACGGCCGAGGCCGTCGCCGCGGCATCCGCTGCCGAGACGGTGCTGCTCTTCCTCGGCGTGCCCGCCGCGCTCGAGTCCGAGGGCTTCGACCGCGACGACATCGAGCTGCCTGCCGCGCAGCTCGAGCTCGCCGACGCGGTCATCGCCGCGAACCCCCGCACCGTCGTGGTGCTGTCGAACGGCGGCGTGGTGCGCCTGTCGGGCCTCGCGGACCGGGTGCCCGCGATCGTCGAGGGGTGGCTACTCGGCCAGGCCGGCGGCGGGGCCGTGGCTGACGTGCTCTACGGCGTCGTGAACCCTTCGGCGCGGCTCGCCGAGACGATCCCGGTGCGGCTCGCCGACAGCCCCGCGTACCTCGACTTCCCGGGCGAGCACTCGCACGTGCGCTACGGCGAGGGGCTCTTCGTGGGGTACCGCTGGTACGACGCGCGCGACTTCGACGTGTCGTACCCGTTCGGGCACGGCCTCTCGTACACGACATTCGACTACTCGGATGCCTCGGTGTCAGCGGATGGCTCGGGGCTCACGATTCGCGTGACGGTGACGAACTCGGGCGACCGGGCCGGCGCCGAGGTCGTGCAGGTCTACACGTCGCTGCCCGGATCCGCGGTCGTGCGCGCGCCGCGCGAGCTCAAGGGGTTCGCGAAGGTGGCGCTCGACGTGGGCGAGTCCCGTGAGGTCGAGGTGCACGTGCGGCGCGCCGACCTCGCCTACTGGGACACGCGAGTGGACCGCTGGGTCGTCGAGGGCGGCGCCTACTCGGTCGACGTCGCGGCGTCGAGCCGCGACATCCGCGCGACCGTGTCGGTTGACGTCGAGGGCGACGCCGTGCGCGTGCCGCTCACCATGAACTCGTCGATCGGCGAGCTTCTCGCCCACCCGGTCGCGTCGCAGTACATCATGCAGGCCATGTCGGCGCTCGGCGACGGCGAGACCGCAGGGCTCATGGCCGACCCCGGCCTGTTCAAGATGATGGAGTCCTTCCCGATCGGGCGGCTCGCCTCGTTCCCCGGCATGGGCCTGGGCCGCGAGCAGGTCGAGCAGCTGCTGGCCGCGTCGAACGCGCAGGCGTAGCGCAAGGCGGACGGAGACACGGAGGGCCGGGAGCGATGCTCCCGGCCCTCCGTGCTGCCGTGCTGGTGGTGCCGTGCCGCTACTTCGTGAAGGTGAACTTCGCCGTGTGCGTCGTGCCGTCGTCGAGCGTCAGCGCGAAGGTGCCGCACTTGCCCGCCCACGTCTTCACCGTCTTCCAGACGTACACGTACTGGCCCGCCACCGCGTCGTAGGTGAGGGTGCTGCCGCCGGCCGTCACGGTCTCCTCGATCGCGTCGACCGAGGCGCCCGCCGTGCACGCGGTGAGCGTGAGCGTCGGCGAACCGGCGGCGATGATGTCGAGGCCCTGATTGCCGTGCAGGCTGAACTTGATCGGCACGGCACTGCCGGCCTTCACCGAATTCACGACGCCGCCCATGTCGACCGGCCGGAAGAATCCGGCGAAGTCGTACACGACCGAGTAGTCGCACTCGACGGCGAGCGACGTGTTGCCTGCGTTGTCCTGCACGGTGCCGGCCGCGACCGTGGCGGTCCTGGAGCCGACGCCCGAGGTGTCGAGCACGATCGAACCGCTCGTGGGGTACCCGTCGGCGATGCCGGATCCCGGCGTGGGATCGTAGGCGGTCCACGTCGCCTCGGCGACCGAGCCGAGCAGCAGCGGCGTTGCCGGGCAGACGAGGTCGACGACCGGGGGAGTGTGCTCGGTCACGAAGTAGTCGCACTCGACCGCGACCGACGCGTTGCCGGCGTTGTCGACGGCGGTGCCGGCGGGAGCCACCGCGGTGGCCGGGCCGTAGGCGTCGGTGTTCAACGGGACCGTGCCGCTCGCGCCGGTGGCCAGGCCGGATCCGCCCGCTTCGTCCGTCGCCACCCACGTCGCCTCGGCGACCGAGCCGAGCAGCACGTCATCGGTGGGGCAGGTGAGCACGACGACCGGGGGCGTGTGCTCGGTCACGAAGTAGTCGCAGGAGGCTTCGGCCGACGGGTTGTCGGCGAGGTCCTTCACCAAGCCCGCGACCGCGAGTGCGGTCCGGGCGCCGTAGATCGACGTGTCGAGCGCGAGCGTGCCGCTCGAGGCGCCGGCGAGGCCGGATCCCCCCGTGTCACTCGCCACCCAGGTGGCGACGGCGTTCGACCCACGTTCGACGAGCCCGCCGGGACAGGTGAGGACGACGACCGGCGCGATGGTGTCGACCGGGGTGGGGACGCCGCAGGAGAGGGTCGTCCAGGTCACGCCGACGCTGTCGGTGCGGGTGATGGTGTTGCCGTCGGTGTTCAGGCCGGCGGCTGAATACGTCACGGTGCCGCTGTGGGGGCCGGCGACGTTCGACGTCACGCTGATGGTGGACTTCACCGCGGCGCTCAGCACGTTGTTGCCCAGGGCTTCCCAGTTCGACGGCAGCACGAGCTGGCCGCCGCCGGCCGACAGGGCCGCCTCCGTCGTGGATGCAGAAAGCGTCACGACCGCGGAGTCCGCGAAGGCGTTCTTGCCCTCGTCGCTGCCGTTGCGCTTCATCCTGAGGTCGACCGAGGCGCTCGCCGGCGTGCCGCACGCGATGCTGCCGAGTGAGATGGAGCTCACGTCCGCCTGGAGCGAGTCGACGACGACGAGGTTGTCGGCATAGGCGATCCCGCCTCCTCCGACGATGAGTGCGGCCGCCGTGGCGGCGCCCGCAAGGGTGGATTGCCAACGCTTCATTGCGTTCTCCGATTCGGGTTCGGTGTCTGTTCGGTGCCGTGGGCGCGCGGGTACGGCCGACGGACTGTCCCGAACGTAGCGCCTCGACCTCGGCCGAAGTGAGCCCCAGTGCGGGTGGCAAGGTGCTGCAGAGCCTCCGTCAACCCCGGGCACGGGGCATCCGGACCCGCCTAGGCTGACGGCCGACGGGCGCCGGCCGACGGCCGACGGGCGATGGGAGGGGGATGCATGCAGACCTTCCTCCCGTTCGCCGACTTCGCCCGCAGCGCCGCCGCGCTCGACACCACGCGACTCGGGAAGCAGCGCGTGGAGACTCTGCAGGTGATGCGGGCGCTCACGGTGCCCGGGTACGGGTGGCGGCATCATCCGGTCGTGAAGATGTGGCGCGGGTTCCGGCCCGCGCTCATGGCCTACCAGGACGCGATCTGCGACGAGTGGATCGGTCGCGGCCATGCCGACACGTGCCGCATGAAGACGCTCGAGGCGCTCGACACGGTTCCCGACGACCGTGCGGCGTATCGGTCCGGTGCGTTCGTGCTGCCCCCGTGGATCGGGTCGGAGGAGTTCCACCGGTCGCACCGTTCGAACCTCCTCCGCAAGGATCCGGAGTACTACGGCTCGCTTGCCGCCGACGTGCCGCCGGACCTGCCCTACGTCTGGCCGTCAAGGGGGTGAGGCCGGATGCCGCATCCCCTACGCTGCCCGGAGGCGAGGGCCGCACCCCGCGGCCCCACAGGTCGAGAGGCGCAGGCATGGTCGCGGTGCACGATCGGGTGAGCTGGGCGACGTCTCAGGGACGCACCAGCGGACGCGTCGTCGAACGGCGCACGTCGGACTTCGAGTTCGCGGGGCAGAAGTTCACCGCGAGCGACGACGATCCCGCGTTCATCGTGGAGAGCGAGCAGACCGGCGCCAAGGCGGCCCACAAGGGTTCGGCACTGCGGGTGCTGAAGGGCTGAGCTCGACCCGGGCCCGATCGGAGGAGGACGACATGACCGTGAAGCTGCATCAGCCCGGGCTCCGTCAAGCGCGCTCGCTTGTGCGCGACGGCAAGGTGGTGCGCGATGAGCGCGACGACTGGAGTGAGGACGCGCCGAGCGCCGACGAGGAGAACGCATTCATCGAGGAGCACGGCTGGGCCGAGTACGGCCACTGGCACCTCGGCGTCGACGACGACGAGGATCGCGAGACCAAGGCGCATTACAAGTTTCCGTACGGCGACTTCAGGAAGGTGCACCGCTGCGGCGTGATCGCGCTCGAGAGCCGCGCCGGCCAGTTCGACCACGACGAGATCCGCGACGAGGCGAAGAAGCTGCTCGAGCTCATCGACGAGGGCTGACCGGGCCTGCCGCCCGCCCGCGGGCCCCACGCCCGCCCGCATCCTGTCACCCGCGCCGACTCGTGTCACCGGCGTCGAAACCTTGTGTTCGGTGTACCGCGCCCGTTGCAGGCGCACCGAACACAAGGTTTCGACGAGGATGCAGCGAGCGGATGCCGCACTGCGCGCTGCAGCGAGCGGATGCCGACGGCCGGGCGGGCGTGGCATGCTCGAATCGCCCCACCCACGAGTCGGAGGTCCATCATGCAGGAGGCCACGCCCGTCACGCCCCCCGAGCCCGACCCCGAGGCATTCGCCCCACCGACCGCGGCGATCGCCGATGCGGCGCTGCGCCTCGGCGTCGACGCGCGACTGGCCCCGGTCGGCCTCCGTGCGCTCGGGCCGGTCGCACCCCTCGCAGGGAGGGCACGCCCGGTGACCCACCTCGGCAGTGTCGACGTGCTGCTCGAGACGATCGACGACGCATCGCCCGGTGACGTGATGGTCGTCGACAACGGCGGCCGGCTCGACGAGGCCTGCGTCGGCGACCTCATGGTCCTCGAGGCGGAGCGGGCGGGCCTCGTCGCGCTGGTGATCTGGGGCCTGCACCGCGACACCGCCCAGCTGCGGGAGATCGGCCTCCCGGTGTTCAGCCTCGGCGCGTGCCCGTACGGTCCGCGCCGGGTGCCGCCGGCCGGCCGGCGCATGCGCTCGGCGTTCCTCGACGGCATCGCGGTCAGCGAGGCCGACCACGTCTTCGCCGACGACGACGGAGTGCTCGTCGTGGCATCCGACCGCGTCGACGAGGTCACCGACCTGGCTCGGCGGATCGTGCGCACCGAGACGGCCCAGGCCGATCGGATGCGCGCGGGCACGAGCCTGCGCGAGCAGCTCGACTTCACCGCCTATCGCCGACGGCAGGCGGCCGATCCCGAGCTGACCCTGCGTCGCCACCTCCTCGAGCACGGGGGCGCCATCGAGGTCTGAGCACCGGATGCCTCGTGGCGGCGCGCGATGCCGGTCGAGGCTGTGCGCGGCGCTCCCGCGGTGGAACACTGGTGGGGTAACCGGACGGGAGGGTGTCATGGCAGGCGCGACGACACGACGCAGGTCCCCGACCGATCGGGAGCGCGACCAACGACGCGCGGCCCGCAAGGCGGTCGCGGAGGCCAAGCGAGCGAGCCGCGAGGCGGAGAAGCTCGCGAAGACCCTCTCGCGCGACGCCCGGGCCAGTCTCGAGGCGCTCACCGCGACGGCCCGCGCCGACGTGCGCACGGCGAAGCGACAGCTCGCGGCAGATCCGCGACGCGCGAAGAGCACGGCGAAGCGCGCAGCGGCCGGGCTGGAGCTGGCCTCCCTCCGCGTGACCGCCTCGGGAGACGCGGAGCGGACGGCGCTCGCCAACTCGAACGCGAAGAAACGCGCCAAGACCATCAAGCGGCGTCGGAAGCAGGCGGAACAGGCGCGCAAGATGGCCGAGTTCGTGGCGCTGCACACCATCCTCGCCTCGGTGACCACGCCCACGGACCGCGAGCAGGCCGAGGCCGACCAGAAGCGCTGGCAGCAGATGGGCGATCGCGTGGCGCGATTCGCCCGCCGCTGACCCGGTCGCTCCAACGGCGGTCCATCCGGAGCCGGTCGCCGGTCAGTGCGGCCCCGGGCGCGGGCTCCGGGCGGCCGCCCTCCGATCGGAGCGCGAGGTGCATCCAGTCAGAGGCCGAAGATGGGCGATTCTGCGGATGTCGCGGACCGGCGGCATCCGTACCGTCGGTGTCATGGACCTCGCCGTGCTCGCCGGCGTCGCATCGACCGGCCTCTTCGCCATGAGCTACCTGCCCATGCTGATGAAGGCCGGGCGCACGAAGGACCTGTCGTCGTACAGCCTCGGCAACCTGGCGATCACGAACGCGGGCAACGCGTTGTACTCGGTGTACGTGTTCAGCCTGCCCATCGGGCCGATCTGGTTCCTGCACTCGTTCTATCTCGTGACCTCCGCGCTGATGCTCGGGTGGTTCCTCAGGTACCGGTCGCGACGTCCGGCCGCGGGGGATGCGCCGGCCCACGGGCGCCATGCGCGCGAGGCAGGCGCGACGGATGCCGCAGGGGAGCCCGCCGCGGCTTCGCGCTAACCCGTGGCTCCCGTGCCGTCAACCCGGTGGGCGACGCGTCCGTGCGGTGCGAGACTGACGGCTCGCCGAGGAACGGAGCCCCCATGTCCACGTCACCGACGCGCACCAGCCGCGACCGCCGCCGTGAAGCCCGCACGGTCGTCGCCGACGCCAGGAAGGCCGGCAGGCAAGCCGACAAGCTGGCGAAGACCCTGTCCCGTGACGCGAGGGCGAGATTCGAGGCGCGCACCGCTGCGGCGCAGGCCGAGGTGCGTGCGGCTCGGAAGGATCTCGATGCGGATCCGCGCCGCGCCGAGCGGCGGGCACGCAGGGCCGCCGCCCGTCTGGAGCGGGCGGCCGTGCGTGCCACTCCCGCGGGCCCGTCCGCGCCGACCGGGCGCGGCACGCGAGACGCGAAACGTCGAGCGAAGACCATCAAGCGCGGACGCGCGCAGTCCAAGCAGGCCCGCAAGATGGCCACGCGCAGCACCTTGCGCACGATCCTGTCCTCGCTGACGACCCCGACCGATGCCGAGCGGCGGAAGCAGGACGTGAAGCGGCTCCGGCGGAAGGTGAAGCAGGCCGCCTGAGCATACGGCTCGACACGCCGGGCGGTGACGTCGAGCGGTCGAGAGCGGTCCCTTCGGCCGCCCTAGTGCGCACCGATCGTGGCCGCTCGTCGCCCCGTGGCGCGGCGCTTGCACCCTGGCGGAGGTCAGGCCGGCAGCGAGCCCTCGGTACCGGCGGACTTCGCGCTCTCCGACGGAGTCGCCGGAACAACGGCCGTCGCGCCGGCCTTCCTGCCCGATCTCGCCGCCGCTGCCGCGGGCTTCCTTCTCGCCGCGGTCGACGACGCCGCCGAGGCCGTCGAGCGGGGTGCGCGTGCGGCCCTGGGCTTGGGAGCGGCCGCGGCGACCGCCGCCGCCGCGGCATCCGCCATCGGCTTCGGCATCGGCACCACTCGCGTGAGCTGCGTGACGTGCTGCGGTCCGAGCTCGTCGAGGCTCGCGACCTCGAGCAGCTTCATGGTGCGCTCGACCTCGGCCCGGAGGATCGAGATGGTCTTGTCCACGCCGCGCCGTCCGCCGGCCATGAGGCCGTAGAGGTAGGCGCGGCCGATGAGGGTGAAGCGCGCGCCCAGGGCGACGGATGCCACGATGTCGGCGCCGTTCATGATGCCGGTGTCGACGTGCACCTCGAGGTCGGTCCCGACTTCGCGCACCACGTGGGGCAGCAGGTGGAAGGGGATGGGCGCGCGGTCGAGCTGTCGCCCGCCGTGGTTCGAGAGCACGATGCCGTCGACCCCGCGATCGGCGAGGAGCCTGGCGTCCTCGACGGTCTGCACGCCCTTGACGACGATCTTGCCCGGCCAGATGTCGCGGATGATGTCGAGGTCCTCGAACGAGATGGTCGGGTCCATCGCCGAGTCGAGCAGTTCGCCCACGGTTCCGCCCGTCGACGACAGCGAGGCGAACTCGAGCTTCGGGGTGGTGAGGAAGTTGATCCACCACGCCGGGCGGGGCAGCGCGTTGATGACCGTGCCAGGAGTCAGCTGCGGCGGGATAGAGAACCCGTTGCGCTTGTCGCGGAGGCGGGCGCCGGCGACGGGGGTGTCGACGGTGAAGAAGAGGGTGTCGAAGCCCGCGGCCGCGGCGCGCTTGGCGAGCTCGTAGGAGATCTCGCGCTTGCGCATCACGTAGAGCTGGAACCAGTTGCGCCCGTTCGGGTTGGCGGCCTTCACGTCCTCGATCGAGGTCGTGCCGAGCGTCGAGAGGGTGAACGGGATGCCCGCCGCGCCGGCGGCCCCGGCGCCGGCGATCTCGCCCTCGGTCTGCATCATGCGCGTGAAGCCCGTGGGGGCGATGCCGAACGGCAGGGCGCTCGGGCCGCCGAGCACCTCGCGGGTCGTGTCGACGACGGGCACGTTGCGGAGGATCGACGGGTGGAACTCCACATCCTGGAACGCCTGGCGGGCCCGGGCGAGCGAGAGCTCGCCCTCGGCGGCGCCCTCGGTGTAGTCGAACGGCGCCTTCGGGGTGCGGCGCTTCGCGATGGCACGGAGGTCGGCGATCGTGAGCGCCTTCTCGAGCCGGCGGTCGGTCGCGTTCAGCGTGGGCGCCTTGAAGCGCATGAGCTCGGCGAGCTCCTTCGGGTTCGGGAACTGGCGCTGGACCATGGTGTCGGTGCTCTCTCTCGTGCGGGTCAGGTCGGGGTGGGGTCGATGAAGGTCTCGGCGTAGTAGCCCGAGATGTGGTCGTGCATGCGGGTGCGGGCGGATGCGGCATCCGCTGCCCTGATCGCGGCCACGACGCCGCGGTGCTCGCCGCGCAGCCGCGCCGAGGTCGCCGCCCAGTCGGCGATCGTGGCCAGGCCGGCTCGGGCGTAGCCCTCGATGCCGCTGCGCAGCCCCGCCATGGTGGCGGTGATCACCTGGTTTCCGGATGCCTCGGCGAGGGCCAGGTGGAAGGCGGCGTCGAGCGCGAGGAACTCGGCCGCTTCGAGGTCGGGAGCGTCCATGGCGTCGAGCAGCGCCTCGGCCGCGGCGAGGTCGGGGGCGTCGGTCGTCTGGGGCTCGGCCGCGGTCGGGTCGGATGCCGCGGCGAGGTCGAAGGCTGCCGCGAGGTCGCCCGCCACCGCCGATTCGAGGATGAGGCGGGTGCGCACGATGTCGGCGACGGGGAATCCGCGTGCCGCAACCTGCAGCCGCATGAGCGATCCCATGGCGCCGCCGGGGGTGGAGATGATGATGGCTCCGGACGTCGGGCCTGAGCCGGCCTGCGTGCGGATGAGGCCGAGCACCTCGAGCACGCGCAGTGCCTCGCGCACGCTCGAACGGCCGACGCCGAGCTCGGCCGAGAGGGCGCGCTCGCCGGGGAGCCGGTCCCCGGGCGACAGCTCGCCCGAGAGCAGCTGGGATTCGACGTGCTCGAGCACCGCCTGCCAGGCGCGCGGTGCCTCGGATGCCGCAGACGCACCGGTGTCGTGCGGCGTGCTGCCCTCGTGGTGCATGCCGTCGCCTCCCGCCGCGCCCATGTGGTCTGACCACAGTAGCAGATGTGGTCAGACCACACGGGGCGGCCGGCGAGCCGAGAGGCGCGCAAGCCCCTGCCGGGCAACGGTGCGATGGCCCAGACTGGCTCGCACGCGATCTCCGCCGACCTCGATCAGTGCGGGCGATCGCCGAGACAGGAGGAGCAGATGTCCGACATCAACACGCCCACCTCGCGGGAGCATCCCGAGGCGCCGGCGGAGGGCGCCGACGACGCCTCGGCCCAGCCGAACCGCCGAGATGGCGACGACCGCACCGACACGGCCCCCGACGACCAGTCGTCGTACAACATCCAGCCGCCGCCCACCGAGGATGGTGAGGTTCCGGGGGTTCCCGACGCGAGCGACGGTGCGCTCGACCGCGATACGGAGGACGACCCGGGTTCGAACGCGACGGGAGTCGGCGCGTAGGCCGACGCCCCCGGTCGCCGAGGGTGACCGGGCGCGGTGCGAAGCGGGCGGCTCAGCCCTTCTTGGGGCGGATCCGGATGCGGTTGCCGGCCTCGTCGAGCTCGACGACGCCGCCGCGCGACTTCACGAAGTCGCTGAACGAGCCGAAGCCGAGCCGGCGCTCCTGGAACGACGGGTCCATGCGCAGCATCTGGTTCTTCACGGCGCCCGAGGGCTGCCACTCCTCGTCGTTCTTCGCACGCAGCAGCTCGAGCGCCTTGAGGATGAGGCGGCCGGGGTTGCGGGTTCCCGACGTCGGCTCGGGCTGCGTGCCGTCGGAGAAGTGCACGGCGGGGGCGCCGCCCGAACGCCCCGCGGGGGCCGCGGTCGCGAGGTCGGCGTCGGTCGGGGTCTCTGCGTCGGCCGCAGGCGCGGGCGCCGCGGCATCCGTCGCCTTGGCCCTGCCGCCGCCGCGGGTGGCGCGACGCGCCTTGGGGGCCTCGGGAGCGGATGCCGCCGGAGCGGTCGCGGCTGCCGCGGCCGGCTCCGCGGCCGACGGCGCTGCTGCCGCCGCCGCCCGGCCTGCCGGTGCCGCGACGGCGACCTCCTCGTCCTCCTCGACCGCGGCATCCGTGGTCAGGAGGGCGTCGTAGTCGGCGTACTCGTCGCACGACGCGGTGAGCGCCCGGCTCGTGCCGCCGGCCACGCCGATGCCGACGACGTAGCGGCCGAGGCGCTTGGCCTTCTGCGCGAGCGCCACGTAGTCGGAGTCGCCCGCGACGATGACGATGTGCGAGAGGTCGTCGATGCGGAACATGTCCTCGACGGCGTCGACGGCGAGGCGGATGTCGGCACCGTTCTTCGTCGCCGAGAGGGGGAACAGCTGCACCAGGTCGACGGCACGGTCGATGAGCTGCCCGCGGTAGCTCGCGTTCACGGGGGTCGACCAGTCGGCGTAGGCGCGGGCGATGGCGATGGTGCCGAACGTCGCCGCGAAGTCGAGCACCGCGTCGATGTCGACGGTGGCCGTGACGAGGCGTTCGGCGGTCTGCGTGCCCGGGTTGACCGCACGCCCGCGCGAGGTGTCCTTGCGGTAGGCGCCTTCGCCGTGCACCTGGTCGTAGCGCGAGATGACGATGTTGTCGAAGTCGAAGTAGAGGGCCACGCGGGGCTCTGCGGAGGTGGGCATGTCGACCTTCCGTCGATGAGTGCGTGCTCCCGATGCTAGCCCTGCGCGCCGACCGGGGTCTCGCACGCGGGCTGCGTCACCCCGACGGTCGGTGCGTGACGGCCGCCGCGAAGTTCCCCGTGTTGCCCTCGGGCGTGTTGTCGTTCACGCCGAGCCAGAGCCGACCGCCAACCGGGCACTCGTAGGTGGTCGCCAACCCCACGGAGAAGAGTTCGTCCACCGTGTCGAGGCTGCCGATGAGCGCCAATGGGTGCACCGAGAGGGTGACTGCCGAGTCGGAGTGCTCGCCCGAGAGCATCCCGTCGGGTCCCGAGTTCGTGTTCTCCGTCTCGAACCAGGCCTGCCCGCTCGCCCGGATGTTGAACGTATCGCCGGCCTCGCACGAGATGCCCGTGTCCGTCCAGGGCTGGTCGACCTCGACCGTGACTTCTGTCATCACGGGCTGGCCGCCGTTGCCTCCGCCGTTGCCATCTGGAGGCGCGCCGTTGTCGGGCCGCAGCAGCAGTGCGGCGGCGACGCCGCCGCCCCCGATCGCGACGATCCCGATCGTCGCCGCGACGAGCCATGCATTCCAGCGCATCGGCCGGGCGGGCGCGACCTGAACTTCGGGCGACGGCGCGATGTCGAAGAGTCGGGTGTCCTCACCGCGCAGGTACAGCACGGGCGTGATCCATTCCAGCGTGCCGCGACTCAGGCCGAGGATGCCGATGCGCCCGCTGCGGACAGCCTCGTCGATGCCGCGTCCGTGCGCGAGCGCCTTGTAGAAGCCACGCGCGAACGCGATCGCGGCGTCATCGCTGATCGAGTACTGCATCGCGGCGACCGCGTGGATGCCGCTGTGCGCGAGCGCCGCCGCCGTGCCGGAGAAGAGGTCGATGGTGCCGGATGCCCCGGACTGGCACGAGTTCAGCACGACCAGTCGCGGTGTCGGCTCGGCCTCGTCGAGGAGGTCGGCGAGCCTCGAGGCGGGGATGTAGTCCGCGCGACCATTGCGTCCGACGAACGCGAGCACGCCCTCGTCGGTCTCGGTGTCGTATCCGCCGTGCCCGATGAAGTGCAGCACGTGCCATTCGTCTTCGAGGAGCTTGTCGTGCACCCCCGTCCAGCTGACGTCGTCGAGCCAGCGCAGCTCCACCCGCCCCGCGTCGAGGTGCGGGCGGAGCGCCTCCTCGAGCCGGACGCGCTCCGCTTCGACGTCGAGCGCGGGCAGGCCGGCCGGCGACGAGATCATCCCGAGGACCTTGAGCGGCGGGGTGACCGTCAACGCGGGCGGCGAGAACGACGCGGGCACATGACGCACCAGCGGTTCCTTGAGGCAGAGGTACGCCTGCGTCTCCGAATCGAACAGCGCCTCCCACGGCAGCGCGGCCAGGCCCGGCGCGTCCAGCCGCAGGACGAGCTGCACGCCCGTGCCCCGCTCGGCGGCCACGGCAGCGCTCGTCCGGTACGCGGTGCGGACGTCGCCGGTGAACGTGGTCTCGAACAGTCGGATGCCCACGGCCTGGACCTCGGCCTCCGTGTCGGACATGATGCGGCGGCTCGAGACGGAGGACGACAGGATGCTCGCCTCGACGTGCGGCCGCTGCGAGACGAGCTCGTCGACGTCGAGCGTGATCGTCTCGACCGGCTCGCCACCGCCGACGGACCGGAGGACGCGAACGACGTAGGTGCCGGGCTCCGGTCCCGGCCCGATCTCCAGTTCCATCGCCGTGTCCATGGAACTCACCTCGACGGTGCGGGGTTGTGGATGCTTCCGGGAGCGACCACCCCGGTCAGCCCTCCCAGAGGGTGACGGTCGCCTGGAACTCGCCGCTGTTGCCGTCGAGGTTGGTGTCGTTGATGCCGAGGTAGAGCTGGCCGCCGGCATGGCAGGTGTAGGTGGTGCCCGACCCGACCGCGAACATCTCGGGGATGGTGTCGAATCCGCCGATCACCGAGGCGGTGTTCGCGTCGGCGTACACCCGTGCCTCGGGCACCTCGCCACCCGTGAGGCCGTCGGGGCCGACGAGGGACTCGGCGCTCGCGTCGTGCCACGCCGTGCCCGTCACCGTGATCTCGAACACCTCACCGGGCTCGCACCAGAGGCCGGTGTCGGTCCAGTCGGCGTACATCGGCACGTTGAGGTCGACCGTCAGCGGCTCGCCGGGCTCGTCGTCGACGAAGCCGTCGTCGACGACGGACTGGTCGTCGGCGTTATCCGTCGTACCGCCGTCATCGGGGCGGAGGAGCCCGTAGCCCCCGATGGCTGCGCCGATGGCGACCACCGCGATCGCTCCGACGATCAGCCACGGCTTCGCGCTGCCTCGCCTCCGCTCGGGAGGAGTCGGGGAAGGCGGGGACGTCGGGGGAGTCGTCGGCGTCCCGGGCGTGCGCCCCGGCGGCGGTGGCGAGGTCGGCGGCACGCTCGTGGCCGCCGGGGACGTGAAGCTCGCGGCCGGGGCGGCGGGCGTGGCATCCGTCACCGGAAGGGCCTGCGCCATGACGACCGGCGTCGCCGGGGTGGCGGGTGCGGAGAATGCGGCCGGTGCGGCCGGCGCTGCGGGAGAGGCCGCCGGGATCGCGGGACCGGGAGTCGCCGACCGTGATGGCGTGGCCGACGCGGGCTTCGCCGCCGCCGGCTCAGGCATCGGCGCCACGTCGAACAGCCGCGTGTCCTCGCCGCGCAGGTAGAGCACGGGGGTCACCCACTCGAGCGTGCCGCGGCCGATGCCGAGGATGCCGATGCGTCCGCTGCGCACGGCCTCGTCGATGCCGCGTCCGTACGAGAGCGCCGTGTAGAAGCCGCGCGCGAACGCGATGGCGGCCACGTCGCTGATCGAGAACTGCATCGCCGCGACCGCGCGGATGCCGCTGTGCGCGAGGGCCGCTGCGGTGCCCGAGAAGAGATCGGTGGTGCCGGATGCCGCGGACTGGCACGAGTTGAGCATGACGAGCCGCGGCGTGGGCTCCGCCTCGTCGAGCAGGTCGGCGAGGCTCGACGCCGTCACCTCGTCGGCGCGGCCGTCGCGGCCGACGAACGCGAGCACGCCCTCGTCGGTCTCGGCGTCGTACGAGCCGTGGCCGATGAAGTGCAGGACGTGCCATTCCTTCTCGAGGAGCTTGGCGTGCACGCCGTCCCACGACACGTCGTCGAGCCATTCGAGCTCCACGCGGCCCGAGTCGAGATGCGGGCGCAGTGCCTCCTCGAGACGCTCGCGCTCGCCGCCCACGTCGAGCGCCGGGAGCCCGCGCGGCGACGCGATCATGCCGAGGATCCGCATGGGGGGCTCGATGGCGAGCACGGGCGGCGTGAACGCGGCCGGCACGCGCCGCACGAGCGGTTCCTTGCGGCAGAGGTAGGCGCCCGTGTCGGCGTCGAAGAGCGTCTCCCACGGCAGCGACGAAAGTTCGGGCGCCGTCAGGCGCAACGCGATCTGCACGCTGGTTCCGCGTTCCGAGGCGACCGCGAGGCTCGTGCGATAGGCGGCGAGCACGTCGCCGTGGAAGGCCGCGTCGAACAGGCTGCGGCCGACCTCCTGCACCGTCGTCTCGGTGTCCGACATCACCCGTCGCGCGGAGACCGAAGACGAGAGCACGCTGGCCTCGAGCAGGGGTCGCTGGTCGACGAGCGGGGCGAGGTCGAGGGTCATCGCCTGGGTCGGCTGACCGCCGCCCACCGACTGCAGCACCCGCACCACGTAGGAGCCTGGCTCAGGGCCGGGCCCGATCTCCAACTCCATCACCGTGTCCATGCGCGAATCCTCGTCGCACAGTGCCGCGACGGCAACCGTGCAGGCACTGGCGGCCGGCTCGGTGCGATTCCGGATGGCGCGGCATCACGGCTCACGGGAGCGCCACCGCATCGTCACGCGGAAGTTCGCAGCGGAGCTCGCCGCGGCGACGTAGGCGCCCACCTCGAGGCTGACCTGGATGCCGAACTCCACCTCGAGTTCATCGGGGGCGTCTTCCTGCCCCCGCATCTGCCGCACCAGCGAGGTGACCGCGGGTCGGGCGCGGGCGAGCACCTCGTCGAGGCTCTGCTGCGTGCGCTCGACGAGGCGGTCCGGGATGCCGCGGCTGGACATCCTTCCCTCAGGGATCCCCCGGAACGTCACGTCCTGCGAGGCCCCGGCGGCGCCCTCGGTCTGCCCCGGCGGGGTCTCGTCGGCGACCTGGATGGCGACCTCGCCGCCGTCGTCGGTCGTGAAGATCGCGATGCGCTGCATGGCCGCCTCCGGATGTCTGGCTATTGGTTGAGCGTGACGGATGCCCCGAACTCGCCGCTGTTGTCCGCGAGATCGGTGTCGTTGATGCCGAGCTGCAGGTCCCCCTGTGCCGGACACACGTAGGTCGTGCCCGTTCCGACCGGGAAGATCTCGGGGGTGGTGTCGAGCCGGCCGATGACCGATCCCGTGTTCGCGTCGGCCAGCACGCGCTCCTCGGGGTGCTCGCCGTTCGTCAGGCCGTCGGGCCCGATCTCCGATTCCTGCGCAGCGTCGAGCCAGCCCCGCCCGGTCACCTCGATCACGAACTCGTCGCCCAGGAGGCAGTAGAGCCCGGCCTCGACCCAATCTCCGTTGAGCGGCACGACGAGCTCTGCGGTGCTCGCCGAGCCGCCATCGCCCGAGCCGCCTGGGTCGTCGCCCCCGCCGATGCCGATCAGCTCCGGGCGCATGGCGATCACGACGGCGGCCGTGATGACGAGTGCGGCGATCACCGCCGCGATCACCCACCACCACACCCGCTTCGAGGATCGCGTCGGCGTCGGCCCAGACTGCGGCGCGCTCTGCGGGTCCGCTGCTCCCTGTCCGGGGACCGGCACCCAGTTCTCGCGGCGTCGGTGCCCGGGCAGCGGCGGCTTCGGTTTCGGATCCCACTTCAGCGGCACCATGTCGAACAGGCGAGCGTCGCCGCGCAGGTACAGCACCGGCGTGACCCACTCGAGCGTGCCCCGCCCGAGGCCGAGGATGCCGATGCGACCGCTCCGCACGGCCTCGTCGATGCCCCGCCCGTTGGTGAGCGCCGCATAGAACCCGCGGGCGAACGCGAGCGCGGCCGCGTCGCTGATCGAGAACTGCATCGCGGCGACCGCGCGGATGCCGCTGTGCGCGAGCGCCGCGGCAGTGCCCGAGAACAGGTCCGTCGCCCCGGCCGCCCCCGACTGGCAGGAGTTCAGGACCACGAGGCGTGGCGTGGGCTCGGCCTCGTCGAGCAGGTCGGCGAGGGCCGACGCGGTGACGTAGTCGGCGCGCCCACCCGGTCCGACGAACGCCAGCACCCCCTCGTCGGTGTCGGTGTCGTAGGTCCCGTGGCCGATGAAGTGCAGCACGTGCCACTCACGCTCGAGAAGCTTCCCATGGAGCCCCTCCCACGACACGTCCTCCAGCCAGTGCAGCTCGACCCGCCGGTCGTCGATATGCGGTTTCAGGGCTTCCTCGAGGCGATCGCGCTCGAGCTCGACGTCGAGTGTCGGCAGCCCGCGCGGTGACGCGATCATGCCGAGCACCCGCAGCGGGGCCGTGATCTGGAGCCGCGGGGAAGCGGGAGCCGGCACGTTGCGGACGAGCGGATCCTTGCGACAGAGGTATCGCTCGGTCTCCGGGTCGTACAGTGCCTCCCACGGCAGGGCGGCCAGTCCAGGGGCGGTGAGCCGCAGGGCGATCTGCACGCTGTCACCGCGCTCGGCCGCGACGGCCATGCTCGTGCGGTAGGCGCTCGCGACACTCCCGGTGAACGCGGACTCGAACAGTCGCCGTCCCACCTCCTGGATGGAGGCCTCGGAGTCCGACATCACCCGGCGTGCGGCGATCGAGGACAGCAGGACATTCGCCTCGAGCTCGGGCCGGCGGCGCAACAGGTCGTCGAGATCGAGCCTGAAGGTCTCACTCGGCTCCCCGCCGCCGACCGACTGGAGCACGCGCACCACGAACGAGCCCGGGTCGGGACCCGGCCCGATCTCCAACTCCATCACCGCGTCCATGCGTGCATTCTGGTGCGCCGGCGTGGGCACGTCGACAGTGGCACCGCTGATCTCGCGCTGCGGGAGCGTCCGGAACGTCGGGACGGAGAACGCCTCGCAGACGTTCGGTCACTGCACAGGCTACTCCCGAGCCCGCCTGTCTGAACCGGCCAGCGCGGGGGCGTCTCAGTCGACGGCCGCGGCGACCGCGTTGTGCAGCTCGTCGATGTTCACGCCGAACCGGCCGATGCCGCCGCCCACGCTCGTGAGCAGCACGAAGCACACCCCGCGCGACGGCGTGACGGCGAACTCGCTGCCCGCCCAGGCGCCGTGGCTGAACGTGTCGGCGGCGAGCAGCCCCGCCGCCGAGTGCCGCAGGTTCCACGTGAAGCCCCAGTCCTGGCCGCGCGACTCGGGGTACGGCTCGAGCTTCGGGAGCCCGGCCGTGAGCGGGCGCAGCATGGCGTCGTAGCCCGCCTTCGACACGAGCGACCCGTCGTTGCGCAGCAGTGCGCTGCCGATGGCGAGCAGGTCCTTCGCCCGGCCCAGCAGACCGGCTCCCGGATGCCGGAGTGCGGCGAATGCGGGGTAGTCGAGGCCCTGCGCAGCCGCGTCGACGACCTCGTGCGGGCTCGCCGCGGCATCCGTCGTGAACCCGCTCGCACCGGCCCGGGCGGCGACGGCGTCGACCGCCTGCTCCCAGGAGGCGCCTCCCGCGTGCTCGATGAGCGCGGCGATGCCCTCGAAGGCGATCGTGGAGTACCGCGACGCGGTGCCGGCCGCGAAGTCGCGACCCGGTGCGAGCAGCGACGGGCGCAGGCCCGCGGGCGTCTGCAAGTCGGGCTCTACGATGCCCGAGGTGTGGCTCACGAGGTGCCGCAGGCGCACGATGTCGTCGCGTCCGTCGCCGAACTCGGGCACCGCCGTCGTGAGCGGGGTGTCGGGTGTCATCCGCCCCTCCTCGATGAGGCGCAGCGCGGCCAGCCCGACGAGCGGCTTGGTGATCGAGAAGAGGGCGTAGTGGTCGTCGACGGATGCCCCGCCGAACGCGTCGAGGGCGACGATGCCGTCGGCGGTGGCGATGCCGAGCACGGCGCTGGGCATGGGACCGTCGTCGACGTGGCGGCGGGTCCAGTCGAAGGCGTGGTCGAAGCTCGGCATGGGGTCCTCTCGGTAGGGCTGGGGAACGGGGATCAGGCGTCGGCGTGCAGGTCGTCGTCTGCGCGTCAGCTGCGCAGCACGACGTTCTCGGGCGCCTCGCCGCGCAACATCCGCTCGATCTGGCGCTTGAGGAGCCGCGCCATGCGGGGCATCATCGCGGTCGACGCGCCCCCGACGTGCGGGGAGATCAGCACGTTCGGCAACGCGAAGAGCGGATGCCCCTGCGGCAGCGGCTCGGGGTCGGTGACGTCGAGGGCGAACCGGAGCCGGCCGGTGCCGGCCTCGGCGAGGAGCGCGTCGGTGTCGGCGACCTTGCCGCGGGCGATGTTCACCACGAGGGCGCCGTCGGGCAGGGCCGCGAGGAAGTCCGCGTCGACGAGCCCGGTCGTGGCATCGCTGAGGGGCACGCCGACGATCACGATCTCGGCGTCGGGCAGGAGCTGCGGCAGCTCGTCGATGCCGTGGATGCGCCCGCGCTCGTCGTCGCGGGCGCGGCTGGCGACCCGAGTCACCTCGACCTCGAAGGGGGCGAGCCGTTCCTCGATCGCGCGGCCGACGCCGCCGTAGCCGATGAGCAGCACGCGCCGGTCCGCGAGGCTCTCGTGCCGGGCGGGCGCCCACCGGCCCTCGGATGCGGCGCGGACGAAGTCGGGGATCCCGCGCTGCGCCGCGAGCACCAGCGCCAGGGTGAGCTCGGCCGTGGACGTCTCGTGCACGGTCGCCGCGTTCGCGAAGACGTGGCCCGGCGGCAGCGCGTCGGCGATGTCGTCGTAGCCGATCGACTGCGACTGCACGAGGCCCACGTCGACGCCGTCGAGCGCTCCGAGCCGGGCGGCCGCGCCCATGTACGGCGGCACGACGAGGTCGATGCGACGGCCGGATGCCACGGGCGGCGGCCCCTCGAGGTCCCACTGCAGCACCTCGACGCCGTCGGGCACCCCGCCGGGAGTCCGCTCGAGCGCGCGACGCAGGGTCGCGCCGGGCACGGTCACGAGGAGCCGGGGCGATTCGGTCATGCATCGATCCTTCCAGAGCCCGCGCGGCTGGTAGCCTCCCGCGCATGGAGCATGACGGTCGAGCGCAGCGGGGACCACGCGACCGATTCGCCGGCCGGCCCGTCGAGGAACGCGCCGAGGCGCTGAAGGAGCGCGTCTACGCCACCTTCACCGGCCTCGCGATCGTGCTCGTGCAGGCAGGGAACGTCGAGCACCTCACGGCCCGGCAGGCGACGCTCGCGCTGCTCGTGGGCATCGTCGGCATCACCGTGGCCGGCTTCGTCGCCGACATCGTGTCGCATCTCGCGGTGCACGCGGCCTTCCCGAGCCCGGCCGAGCTCGGGCGGATGGCGCGGGTCGCCGGCGAGGCGCTCGCCTCGGCCGGCGTGCCGCTGATCCTGCTGGCTCTGGCCTGGCTCGGCGTCTTCGAACTGGCGGGCGCCCTCCGCGCCGCGAGCATCGTCTACATCGTCACCCTCGCGCTCATCGGCTTCCTCGCGGTGCGTCGTACGCACCTGGAGTGGTGGAAGCAGGTGCTCGCGCTGGCGATGCTCGTGGGGCTGGGACTGGCCGTGATCGGCCTCCAGCAGCTCGCGCACGCGCACTGAGTCCGCCTCCGACGCCACCGTCGCCTCCACTCCGCGTCGTCGCCGGACCTCAGCGGGCGACGGGCTCGTACCGCTTCGGCTGGAATGCCGTGGCCACGATGGCGCGCAGCGCCTCCAGGTCGCCGCTCGCGAAGCCCTGCGCCCGCGCCTGCACGAGCACGTTGCCGATCGCGGTGGCCTCGACGGGGCCGGCGAGCACGGGGAGGCCGGCTCGGTCGGCGGTGCGCTGACAGAGCAACTCGTTGAGCGCGCCGCCGCCCACCACGTGGATCGTCTCGACGTCGACGCCCGACAGGATCGACGCCGTGCGGACGGCGCCGGCGAAGGCCTCGGCGAGGCTCTCGATGATCGACCGGGCGAACTCCGCCCGGCTCTGCGGTGCCGCGACGCCCTGCTCGGCGCACCACTCGGCGATGCGGCCGGGCAGGTCTCCGGGCGCGAGGAACCGCGGGTCGTCGGCGTCGAACACGGCGACGGGCGCAGTGACGGATGCCGCGGCCGCGAGCAGTCCGGGCAGGTCGATGCGCTCCCCGTCCCGCTCCCACCAGCGCACCGACTCGCTCAGCAGCCACAGGCCCATGACGTTGTGCAGGAACCGGACCCGTCCGTCGACGCCGCCCTCGTTCGTGAAGTTCGCCGCGCGCGCGGCATCCGTCGTCACCGGATGCTCGAGCTCGACGCCCACGAGCCCCCACGTGCCGCACGAGATGTACGCGGCGGACTCGGCGCGCATCGGCACCGCGACGACGGCCGAGGCGGTGTCGTGCGAGCCGACGGCGACGACCTCGAGCCCGGCAGGGGCGCCGAGCTCGGTCGCGACCGCGGGGCGCAGCGCACCGAAGGACTCGCCGGGGCTGATGAGCGGGGCGAAGACGGATGCCGGGAGCCCGAGCCGCTCGATGAGCTCGTCGTCCCACTCGCCGGTCTCGACGCCGAGCAGCCCCGTGGTGGAGGCGTTGGTGCGCTCGGACAGCCGCGCGCCGGTGAGCTGGAACCCGATGAGGTCGGGCACCAGCAGGAGCGAGTCGGCCAGGTCGAGCCAGCCTCGTCGGTCGCCGTCGCCCGCCGCGTCCCGTTCCACCGCGAGCTGGTACACCGTGTTGAACGGCAGGAACTGCAGGCCGTTGCGGCGGTAGAGCTCCTCGAACGGCACGACGCGGTGCACGGCCTCGACGCCGCGGTCGTTGCGCAGGTCGCGGTAGTGGAACGGCTCGCCGAGCAGGCGGTCGCCGCGAAGCAGCCCGTAGTCGACGGCCCACGAGTCGACGCCGACCGATGCCACCGCCGGGTCGCGCCGGAACGCCTCGGCCAAGCCGTCGGTGAGGTCGCGGTAGAGGCCCGTGAAGTCCCAGTGCAGGCCCGACGCGAGGCGCACCGGGCCGTTCGGGAACCGGGCGACGTGGTCGAGCTCGAGCGTGCCGGCGCGGCCGTCGACGCGGCCGAGGATGACGCGTCCGCTCGTCGCCCCGAGATCGACCGCGGCGACGGTGCCCGCGCCCGTGCTCGTCATCGCAGGAAGGCCGCGGCGACACCCGCGTCGACCGGGATGTGCAGGCCGGTCGTGTGCGAGAGCTCCGGCCCGGTCAGCACGATGACCGCGTTCGCGACGTGGTCGGGCAGCACCTCGCGCTTGAGAATCGTGCGCTGGGCGTAGAACTTGCCGAGGTCCTCCTCCTCGATGCCGTACGTCTTGGCGCGGTTCGCGCCCCAGCCGCTCGCGAAGATGCCCGAGCCGCGCACGACGCCGTCGGGGTTGATGCCGTTCACCTTGATGCCGTACTCGCCGAGCTCGACGGCGAGGAGCCGCACCTGGTGCGCCTGGTCGGCCTTCGTCGCCGAGTAGGCGATGTTGTTCGGCCCGGCGAACACCGAGTTCTTCGAGGAGATGTAGATGATGTCGCCGCCGAGCCCCTGGTCGATGAGCACGCGCGCGGCGGCCTTCGACACGAGGAACGAGCCCTTGGCCATGACGTCGTGCTGCAGGTCCCAGTCCGCCTCGGTGGTCTCGAGGAGCGGCTTCGACAGCGACAGGCCCGCGTTGTTCACCACGAGGTCGAGGCCGCCGAAGGCGAGCACCGCGTCGTCGATCGCGCGCTGCACGGCCGCGGCATCCGTCACGTTCGCCTGCACGCCGATCGCGACATCCGTGTTGCCCAGCTCGGCGGCGGCCGCCTGCGCCTTCTCGAGGTCGAGGTCGGCGATGACGACACACGCGCCCTCGGTGGCGAGGCGGGTCGCGATGGCCTTGCCGATGCCGGATGCCGCGCCGGTGACGAGTGCGATGCGGGTGGCGTGCTGCTTCGGCTTCGGCATGCGCTGGAGCTTTGCCTCCTCGAGCGCCCAGTACTCGATGCGGAACTTCTCGGCATCGGAGATGGGGGAGTAGGTCGAGAGCGCCTCGGCGCCGCGTATCACGTTGATGGCGTTGATGTAGAACTCGCCGGCCACCCGCGCGGTCTGCTTGTTCGCGCCGTACGAGAACATGCCGACGCCCGGGATGAGCACGATGAGCGGGTCGGCGCCGCGGATCGCGGGCGACTCGGGGGTCGCGTGGGCGTCGTAGTACGCCTGGTAGTCGGCGCGGTAGGCCTCGTGCAGCTCCTTCAGGCGGGCGACGGATGCCTCGACGTCGGCGTCGGCCGGAAGATCGAGCACCATCGGCTTCACCTTGGTGCGCAGGAAGTGGTCGGGGCAGCTCGTGCCGAGCGTGGCGAGGCGCGGGTGCTCGCTGCGGGCGAGGAAGTCGAGCACCTCGGGGGCATCCGTGAAGTGGCCGACCATCGGTCGGTCGTGGGAGGCCAGCCCGCGGATGGTCGCGGCCAGCGCCGCGGCCTTCGCGCGACGCTCGGCGGGCTCGAGCGGCCCGTACCCCTCGAGCTCGGCGCCGAACGGATCGGCCTTCCCGTGCTCGGCGATGTACGCCGCGGCCGTGTCGATGATCCAGAGCGAGTTGCGCTCGGACTCCTCCGACGTGTCGCCCCACGCCGTGATGCCGTGGCCGCCGAGGATGCAGCCGATCGCCTGCGGGTTCGCCGCCTTGATCTCGGCGATGTCGAGGCCGAGCTGGAAGCCGGGGCGCCGCCACGGCACCCAGACGACCTTGTCGCCGAAGATCTTCGACGTGAGCGCCTCGCCGTCGGCGGCCGTCGCGATCGCGATGCCCGAGTCGGGGTGCAGGTGGTCGACGTGGGCCGCGTCGACGAGGCCGTGCATGGCCGTGTCGATCGACGGCGCCGCGCCGCCCTTGCCGTGCAGCGTGTAGTCGAACGCGGCGACCATCTCGTCCTCTCGGTCGACGCCGGGATAGACGTCGACGAGGGCGCGGAGCCGGTCGAGGCGCAGCACCGCGAGGCCCTGCTCGGTGAGGGTGCCGAGGTCGCCGCCCGAGCCCTTCACCCACATGAGCTCGACAGGATCACCGGTGACCGGGTCGGTCTCGGTGCCCTTCGCCGACGTGTTGCCGCCGGCGTAGTTCGTGTTCTTCGGGTCGGCGCCGAGGCGGTTCGACCGCGCGATGAGGTCGGCAGCTGCCTGGTTCGTCATGGGGTGATTCCTTCGGTGATGCGGAGGGTGGTCTGGTGGTGCGCCGCGAGCCAGGCGATCCAGCGCACGACGCGCTCGATCGAGGCGGATGCCGCGGGCTGGTCTGGTCGGTTCAGGTGGCCGTGCTCGGTGCCCGGTTCGGTCACGACGTCGATGGTCGCGCCGGCCGCGCGGAGCGTCGTGGCGAACACCTCGCCCGAGACGCGGAGCTCGTCGGCCTCGCCGTTCACCATGATCACGGGCGGGAAGCCCGCGAGGTCGGATGCCGCGGCCCGGCCGGGCACGGCGGTGAGCGGGGCGTCGCGGGTGGGTCCGCCGAGGTACTGCTCGTACATCTCGCGGACGGCGTCTGGGCCGAAGCGGTCGGCGTCGGGGTTCGCGTCGAGCAGCGCCCGCAGCGCGGCATCCGGGGCCGGCTGCACGTCGAGCAGCGTCGGATAGGCGAGGAACACGCCCGCGGGCAGCGGTGCTGCGTCGGTGGCAGGCGCGTGGCCGAGCAACCGCAGCACGGCGCCGGTCACGAGGTTGGCGCCCGCGCTCGCTCCGCCGAACGCGACCCGACCGGGGTCGACGCCGAGTTCGTCGGCGTGGGCGAGGGTCCAGCGCCACGCCGCGAGCACGTCGTCGGAGCCGGCCGGGAAGCGCCCCGAGCCGTCGCCGACGAGGCGATAGTCGATCGAGACGACGGTGATGCCGCGTTCGGCGAGCGCACGCGCAACCCAGTCGGCCTCGGGCATGTCGAGGTCGCCCGCGACGAACCCACCTCCGTGCGCCCACACGAGCGCGGGCGTGCGGCGCCGTGCCGTGGCATCCGTCACCGAGTCCGCGTCGGCGCTCGCCGCGCCGGCGCTCGCCGCGCCGCTGCTCGCCGGGTACACCCGCACGAGCCCGCCCGCCGCACCGTACGGCTCCTGCTGCGTCATCCGCTCACTCCCCTCGGTTCTCGTTCGCCTGCTCGTCGGCTTCGGGCTGTCGAGAGCGCGAATTCGGTGGGTTGCAGTCGGCCGGACCCACCATCTGCGCGCTCTCGGTGCGGCTCAGGCGCCCCAGCCCGCCTGCACGCCGCCGACGCGGTCGGCCGCGATGCGCTGCAGGTAGCCGGATGCCGCGAACGCCGCCATCGGGTCGGCGGGCAGCCCGCGCGACTCGCGCCACTCGGCGAGGGCGGGGCGCACGTCGGTGTAGAACGCGTCCATGAAGATGCGGTTCGCCTCGAGCACGTCGCCCGACACCTGGGCCGCGCGCAGCGCGTCGGTGTCGACGAGCAGCGCCCGCGCCGTCATCTCCTGCACGTTGAGCACGCTGCGGATCTGGCCGGGGATCTTGTCCTCGACGTTGTGGCACTGGTCGAGCATGAACGCCACGTCGGGGTGGTTGAAGCCGCCGCCGCGGATGACCTCGAAGATGATGCGGAACAGCTGGAACGGGTCGGCGGCGCCCACGATGAGGTCGTCGTCGGCGTAGAAGCGCGAGTTGAAGTCGAACGAGCCGAGCTTGCCGAGGCGCAGCAGCTGCATGACGATGAACTCGATGTTCGTGCCGGGGGCGTGGTGGCCGGTGTCGAGGCAGACCATGGCCTTGTCGCCGAGCGCGGCGACCTGGGCGTAGCTCGTGCCCCAGTCGGGAACGTCGGTGTGGTAGAACGCCGGCTCGAAGAACTTGTACTCGAGCACGAGGCGGTCCTCGTCGCCGAGGCGGTCGTAGATCGTCGCGAGCGACTCGTGCAGGCGGTCCTGGCGGCCCCGCAGGTCGGCCTGGCCCGGGTAGTTCGAGCCCTCGGCGAGCCAGATCTTGAGGTCGCGGCTGCCCGTCTCGTGCATGATGTCGATGCACTCGAAGTGGTGGTCGATCGCCTTCTGCCGTACGGCCGAGTCCTCGTGCGTGAGGGCGCCGAACTTGTAGTCGTCGTCCTGGAAGGTGTTCGAGTTGATCGTGCCGAGCGCGACGCCGTGGTCTTCGGCGTGCTTGCGCAGGTCGTCGTAGGAGTCGACCTTGTCCCACGGGATGTGCAGCGCCACGGTGGGAGCGAGTGCCGTGTACGCGTGCACCTGCGCGGCATCCGCGATCTTCTCGTAGGGGTCGCGGGGCGTGCCCGGCGTGGCGAACACCTTGAAGCGGGTGCCCGAGTTGCCGAACGCCCATGAGGGGAGCTCGATCGACTGCAGCTCGAGCTGGTCGAGGACGGTGCTGGGAATGTTGCTCACGAGTCGCTGCTTTCTGTGCGGAGGTCGTTCGTGGTCGGGGCGCCCGCGAGGGCCTGGTCGGATGCCGCGTGGCCGGCGTCGGCTGCGGCGGTGGTGGCTTCGGGGCCGGCGGATGCCGTGCCGTGGTCGAGCGCGGCGAGCTGGTCTTCGAGGTGGAACACCTCGGCGAGGCGCGGGGCGCCCTGGTCGGGACGCGCGCCGTCGAGGGCGACGAAGAACCCGGCCATCTCGGCCTCCCACGCGGCGGTGCGAGGGTCCTGCTCGAGCGCGGCCTGCGAGGCGTCGTCGTCGTCGGTCTCGTAGTAGCCGATCAGCAGGCCGTCGGAGCGCAGGAACAGCGAGTAGTTGCGGCGCCCGGACGCCTCGATGGCGTGGAGCATCTCGGGCCAGACGGCCGCGTGCCGTTCGGCGTACTCGTCGAGGCGGGCCGGGTCGACCTGCAGCTGGAAGCACACGCGTTCGGTGCCGCGCGGCGTGCCGTGTGTGCTCACCATCGAGCTGCTCCGTCCTGTGATGAATCGTTTCAAAGCCTACGGCAGGATCGCGGAGGCCGCAACCCGGAATACGCTTTCCTCCCCAGCGTAGGGAGAACGGCCTCGCTGCGGAAGACGTGCAGGGCCCGGCCGCGCGCGAGTGCGCCCGGCCGGGCCCGTCATCCGCGACTCCTAGAAGTCGAAGTCGCCGATGTTGTCGGCATCGAACACGAACGGGTCGCCGAGGAGCACGACGCCGTCGGCGCCGACCTCGAAGTCACCGAGCTTGCCGGCCTTGAACGAGTCGCCTTCCTCACCCGTGATGTCGCCCTCGATGAGCGCCTTCGCCGCGTACGCGGTGAGGTAGCCGAGGTCGGCCGGGTTCCAGAGCGCGAACGAGGTGACGGTGCCGTCCTCGACGTACTCGCGCATCTGGTTCGGCGTGCCCAGCCCGGTCAGCGCGACCTTGCCCTTGTACTCCGAGGTGGAGAGGTAGCGCGCGGCCGCGGCGATGCCGACCGTGGTGGGCGAGATGATGCCCTTCAGGTTCGGGTGCGTCTGCAGCAGCGCCGCGGTCTTGTCGAACGACGTCTGGTCGTCGTCGTCGCCGTAGACCGTGTCGACGAGCGTGATGTCGGGGTAGTCGCTCGCGAGGTACTCCTTCATGGTCTCGATCCACGCGTTCTGGTTCGTCGCGTTGGCGGATGCCGAGAGGATCGCGATCTCGCCGGAGCCGCCGATCTGGTCGGCGATGAGGTCGACCTCGACCTTGGCGATGCCGTCTGCAGTGGCCTGGTTGATGAACAGGTCCCGGCAGTCGGGGTTCGTGTCGGAGTCGAACGTGACCACCTTGACGCCCGCGTCGCGGGCCTCGTTCAGCGCGTCGCAGATCGCCTCGGGGTCGTTGGCCGACACCGCCATCGCGCCCACGCCCTGCTGGGTCAGCGTGTTGATGTAGCTGACCTGCGCGTCGGGCGTCGCCTCGGCGGGACCGACCTCGGCGAAGGTGCCGCCGAACTCGTCGATGGCCTCCTTCGCGCCGGCCGACGAGGTGTCGAAGTACGGGTTGCCGAGGTTCTTGGGCACGAAGGTGATGGAGAGATCCCCGTCGCCCCCGCCACTGCCCTCGCTGCTGCCGGAACCGGAGTCGACGGCGCAGCCGGTCGCGAGGAGCGCGACACTCACCGCCAGCGCCGCGAGTGCACCGGCGCGGTGCTTCTTCTGAAACATCGTTGTTCTTCCCTTCATCGGATGAGGTCGATGTGTGATCGCATCGACGGGTCGCGCGGCCCGGTCACCCTGCTGTGGAGGCCTCGACGCGCGGTGTTCCCCCTGGTGCCCTCCGGCGCTTGCGCAGCCAGGCCAGGAAGCTCGAAGCCACCACCGAGAGCACGAGCAGCACTCCGGTGATGATGTTGATGACATCGGACGTGACGTTCGCGAGCCGCAGTGCGCTCGCGAGCACGCCGATGAGCAGCACGCCGGCGATGACGCCGTGGATCGCGCCGCGGCCGCCGAAGATCGAGACGCCGCCGAGGAGTACCGCCGCGATGACCTGCAGCTCCAGGCCCGTGGCGTTGTCGCCGCGGGCGTTGCCGTAGCGGAGCGTGTAGAAGATGCCGGCGAGCGCCGACACGGTGCCCGAGAGCACGAACAGGATGAGCTTCGTGCGCTCGACGCGCACGCCGGAGAACCGCGCCGCCTCGCTCGCAAGGCCGATCGCGTAGATGCCGCGGCCGAACGGCGTGAAGTGCAGCAGTACCGTGAACACGACGAGCAGCACGAGGAACAGGAACAGCACGACCGGGATGTTCGTGTTGCCCACGCGCGCCTGCGCCAGGTCCCTCCAGAAGTCGGGGAAGTCGGTGACGGCCGTCGTGCCGAGGAGGCCGATCGCGAGCCCGCGGTAGAGCGCGAGCGTGCCGATGGTCACGGCGAGCGACGGCAGGCCGACGACGGTCACGAGGAACCCGTTGAGCGCTCCGCCCAGCGCGCCGACGACGATCGCGGCGATCGCCGCCATCTCGAAGGGCACGCCGGCCCGGGTGAGCACGCCGGTCAGCACGCTTGCGAGGCCCACGATGCTCGCCACCGACAGGTCGATCTCGCCCGTGATGATGATGAGGGTCATCGGCAGCGCGATGAGCAGGATCGGCATGACGTCGAGCAGCAGGTAGGTCAGCGTGATGGGCTGGCCGAAGCCGCGCACGGCGACCGAGGCGACGACGGCCACGATGGCGAGCAGTGCGATGATCGCCATCTCGCGGGTGAGCAGCACGCGCTGCCACAGGGGCTTGTCGTAGTCGCGGTAGGTGCGCGTGGCCGTGGTGCCGGTGGCGGTCGCGGTCATGACTCGTCCTCCCTCGCCTCGAGGAGCTTGCGTTTCTGCCGGATCGCGAGCACGCGGTCGAGCACGATGGCGCCGATGATCAGCACGCCCACGACGGCCCGCTGCCAGAAGTCGGGGATGCCCAGGATGGGCAGCGCGCGGTTGATCGTGAGGAGCAGCACCGCGCCGAGCGCCGCACCCCAGACGGTGCCGCTGCCGCCGAAGATCGCGACGCCGCCGATCACGGCCGCGCCGACCGCGTCGAGTTCCCAGCCCGAGCCGGCCTGCGAGCTGATCGTGCCGTATCGCGCGGCGTAGAGCACGCCGCCCAGGCCGGCGAGCGCGCCCGAGAGCACGAACGCGGTGAGCAGGCGCCGGGTGACCCGCAGGCCGTACAGCTCCGCGGCAGCCGGGTCGGAGCCGATCGCGTAGAACTCGCGCCCGGCCCGGGTGTTCTTCATGACCCACCCGGCGACGACGAGCACCACCAGGGCGATGATCGTGAGGATCGGGATGAACAGGATCTGCCCAGTGCCGAGGGCCAGGAACTCCCTCGGCAGGTCGGAGGCGTTCACGCGGTCGCTGCCCGTCCACAGCACGTTGATGCCGCGGTAGGCGTAGAGCGTGCCCAGGGTGATCACGAGCGAGGGCACCTTCGCGAAGGCGACGAGCGCACCGTTCACGAGGCCCAGCAGGCCGCCGAAGACGATCACGATGAGGAACACCGCGACGATCGGGATGCCCTGCAGGTCGATGAACAGCCGGCCGGTGAGATAGGCCGAGAGGCCGAGCACCGAGCCGACCGAGAGGTCGACGTTGCGGGTGATGATGACGATCGCCTGCCCCACGGCCAGCAGCACGAGGATCGAGGGGGTGAGCAGCAGGTCGCGCCAGCCGTCGGAGCTGAACAGGAAGTTCGGGTTCGCGACGGTGGCGGCGAGGATGACGAGCAGCAGGGCGATGAGGATGCCGAACTCGCGCGCGGCTCCCACCGCCCGCAGTCGCTTGGTGACGTCGGACTTCTCGATGGTCGGGGCGGTCACGAGTGGGCTCCGGTCGCGTGGGTTGCGGCGAACATGACGTTCTCGGACGTGGCATCCGCTCGCTCGAGCTCTGCCGTGATGCGGCCCTCGCGCATGACCAGCACGCGGTCGGCCATGCCGAGCACCTCGGGCAGCTCGGACGAGATCATGAGGATGCCGATGCCGCGCCCCGCGAGCTCGGAGAGCAGGCGGTGCACCTCGGCCTTGGTGCCGACGTCGATGCCGCGGGTCGGCTCGTCGATGATGAGCACCTGCGGCTCGGTGGCGAGCCACTTGCCGAGCACGACCTTCTGCTGGTTGCCGCCCGAGAGGGTCGCGGCGATGGTGCTCATGGCGGTCGTCTTCACCTCGAGCCGGCTCGCCCAGACCTTCGCCGCGCGGTTCTCGACCCCCGACGTGATGAGGCCGGCCTTCGCGAGCTGGGTGCGGATGGCGAGCGTGAGATTGCGGGCGACGGATGACTCGAGCACGAGTCCCTGCTTGCGCCGGTCTTCGGGCACCAGCGCGATACCCCGTCGCATGGCGCCCGCCGGGTCCCGCTTGGGCACGGATGCCCCGGCGAGCCGTACGGTGCCCGCGTCGTAGCCGTCGACGCCGAAGACCGCGCGCGCGACCTCGCTGCGGCCGGCGCCGACGAGGCCTGCGAGGCCCACGATCTCGCCCGAGCGCACGGTGAACGAGATGTCGTGGAAGACGCCGGCGCTCGACAGGCCATCGACCTCGAGCAGCGCGTCGCCGATGACCGTCTCCTGCTTGGGGAACAGCTCGGTGACGTCGCGGCCGACCATCTGGCGCACGAGCTCGTCGGGCGTGGTCTCGTCGATCGGCGTGGTGCTGATGTAGGCGCCGTCGCGCATGACGGTGACCGTGTCGCAGAGGTCGAACACCTCGTCGAAGCGGTGCGAGATGAACAGGAGCGCACGACCCTCGTCGCGGAGGCTCCGGGCGATGGCGAAGAGGCGGTCGACCTCGACGCCGGAGAGGGCGGCGGTCGGCTCGTCCATGATGAGCACACGGGCGTCGAGCGAGACGGCCTTGGCGATCTCGATGACCTGCTGGTCGGCGATGGAGAGTCCCTCGGCCGGACGGTCGGGGTCGATCCGAACGGCGAGGCGCTGGAAGAGCGCCTCGACCTCGTGGCGCATCGCCTTGCGATCGATGCGTCCGAACCGGCCCACGGGCTGACGGCCCATGAACACGTTCTCGGTGACCGAGAGGTCGGGGAAGAGCGTGGGCTCCTGGTAGATCACGGCGATCCCCGCGGCCTTCGACTGCGCGGTGGAGGTGAAGTCGACCTCCTCGCCGTTCAGGCGGAAGTCACCCGCGTCGCGGCGGTAGAGCCCGGCGATGATCTTCACGAGCGTCGACTTGCCGGCGCCGTTCTCGCCGACGAGCGCGTGGATCGAGCCGGCCTCGAGGCGCAGGCTTCCCGAGCGCAGTGCGACGACCGCGCCGAACGACTTGACGACCCGTGACAGCTCGAGCATGGGCGGTGCGGCTGACGGCGGCGTGTCGGTCACGTGCGGTCCTCCTCGTTGAGGTGAATCTGATATGAATCGATTCAGGACCGATTCAGGACTACTGTAGGGACGTCCCGGTGAACGGTCAAGCCCGGGACATCCTGACGCCGACCATCGATGACGAGGAGCGCGAATGCCAGCCGCGAGCATCCGTGATGTGGCGCAGCATGCCGGCGTCTCGGTCGGCACCGTCTCGAACGTGCTGAACCGTCCCGACGAGGTCTCGGCCGAGTCGATCGCTCGGGTGAGCCGCGCCATCGAGGAGCTCGGGTATGTGCG
Organism: Agromyces sp. 3263; assembly: GCF_031456545.1. Lineage (NCBI taxonomy): Bacteria > Bacillati > Actinomycetota > Actinomycetes > Micrococcales > Microbacteriaceae > Agromyces > Agromyces sp. 3263. The sequence continues at coordinate 1,344,999 of NZ_JAVDUV010000001.1, read as the reverse complement.
CAACGACGCCGCCCGCAAGCTCCGGGCCGGCGTGAGCACCACCGTGGGCTTCGTCGTGCTCAACGGCCAGAACCCGTTCTTCAACGACGTGGTGCGCGGCGCCGAGGACGAGGCGTCCCGGCACAACATCGCCGTGCTCTACGGCAACACCGACGAGGACGTCGCGCGCGAACGGCTCTACCTCGACCTCTTCGAGGAGCAGCAGGTGCGCGGCGTGCTCATCTCGCCCTACGGCGACATCCAGCCGCGTCTCGAGCGGCTGCGCGCCCGCGGCATCCCGGCCGTGCTCGTCGACCGGTTCGGCGGCAGCAGCCGGTTCAGCTCGGTGTCGGTCGACAGCGTCGCGGGTGGGCGCATGGCCGTCGAGCACCTCATCGACACCGGGCGGCGCCGCATCGCGTTCGTCGGCGGGCCCTTCGACATCCGCCAGGTCAACGACCGGCTGGCGGGCGCCCGCGTCGCGGCCGAGAACGCCGCCGTGCCCGTCGAGGTCGAGGTCGTCGCGACCGGCGCCATGACGGTCGACGAGGGCGTCGCGGCGGGCGCCCGCATCGTGTCGCGACCGCGCGGCGAGTGGCCCGATGCGCTGTTCGCCGCGAACGACCTCATCGCCCTGGGCCTGCTGCAGTCCCTCGTCGTGGGCGGACGGATGCTCGTGCCCGACGAGATCGCGATCATCGGGTTCGACGACATCTCGTTCGCCGCCGCCGCGGCGGTGCCGCTCTCGTCGATGCGCCAGCCGAGCGGCATGATCGGCCGCACGGCACTGCGCATCCTGCTGGAGGAGACGGCCGACCGCGAGCTGATCCCAAGGCAGACGGTGTTCCTGCCCGAGCTCGTGGTGCGTCGCTCGACCGACCCGGTGGCGGAGCGGCGCCGGGCCTGAGGGCGCCGGGTCGGGCCTGATAGCGCCGGGTCGGGCCTGACGGCGCCGGGTCGGGCCTGACGGCGCCGGGTCGGGCCGCGTGGCGCGGCGACCGACGCCCATGAATCGATTCAGGGGAGAATGGATCCTGACGGCCGGTACGGTCTGCCATCATGTGGATGCCGCACGGGAGCGGGGCGGCTCGAAGGGGAGGTCAGCAGATGTCGGTGAGCGTGCGCGAGGTGGCGGCCGCGGCATCCGTGTCGGTGGGCACGGTGTCGAACGTGCTGAACCGGCCCGACAAGGTCGCGCCCGCCACGGTGGAGCGCGTCATGGCCGCGATCGCCGAACTGGGCTTCGTGCGCAACGACGCCGCCCGCCAGCTGCGCGCCGGCCGGAGCCGCTCGATCGGCCTCGTCGTGCTCGACGTGCGCAATCCCTTCTTCACGGATGTCGCCCGCGGCGCGGAGGATCGCGCGGCCGAGGACGGCATGACGATCCTGCTCGGCAACAGCGACGAGAACCGCGACCGCGAGGGCGCCTACCTCGACCTGTTCGAGGAGCAGCGGGTGCACGGCGTGCTCATCTCGCCGCTCAGCGACGACCTTCCGCGGCTCGCGCGGGTGCGCGAGCGCGGCACGCCCGTCGTGCTCGTCGACCGTGAGGCCGCCGACCGCAGCTTCTCGTCGGTCGCGGTCGACGACGTCGTGGGCGGCGAGCTCGCCGTACGGCACCTCGCCGACGTCGGGCGCCGCCGGGTCGCCTTCGTCGGCGGGCCGCTCGGCATCCAGCAGGCCGCCGACCGGCTCGCGGGTGCGCGCCGCGCCGTGGAGGCCACGGAGGGCATGTCGCTCGAGGTCGTCGAGACCGACTCCCTCACGGTGCTGGCGGGCCGGGCCGCCGGCGAGGCGATCCGGGAACGACCGGCCGCCGACCGGCCCGACGCGATCTTCGCCGCGAACGACCTGCTCGCGATGGGCGTGCTCCAGGCGCTGATGATGCAGGGCAGCATCCGGGTGCCCGACGAGATCGCCCTCATCGGCTACGACGACATCGACTTCGCGTCGGCCGCGGTGGTGCCGCTCTCGTCCATCCGCCAGCCGGCGTCGCTCATCGGCTACACGGCGGTCGACCTGCTGCTCAAGGAGGCCGCCGCCGGGGCCGACGTCGAGCGCGAGCAGGTCGTGTTCCAGCCCGAGCTCGTGGTGCGCGCGTCGACGCGGGGCTGACCGGCTCGCCTGTCGGTGCGAGCAGGCACGGTCGGGATTCAGGCCGACGGCCGCCGCTCAGGCTGGAATCGCCGAACGCGTCCTGAGCCGCGCGGGTTCGCCTGAATCGTGGCCGACGCGTGATGCGCCGGGGCCCGGTCGGGCTCGCGACGGTCGCCGCTCAGTCGGTGGCCGGCGTGGGGTGCACGCCCGACGGGCGACTCGAGGGCTGACGTGCCGACGCACCCTCGCGCTCGGCGCGCGGATGGGGATGCGGGTGCGGATGCCGCGGCAACGGGATCGGCGAGGTGAGGGCGACCTCCTCCGAGAAGTCCGCCGGCACGAGGCGGTCGTTCGACACGGGCGGCACGAGCCGGTCGTCGGGCACCACCGGGATCGCACGCGTGGGCACGACCGCGATCGCCGCCGTGGGGGCATCCGCGAATCGCAGCACGGGACGCCAGCGGGCGTGCGGATGGCGCGCCAGGTGCATGCCGCGCGCGACGACGAGCCAGCCGACGCCGATGAGCGCGGCGACGCCCGCCGCCACCGCCGCAACGCCGAGCGCCCAGCGCGGACCCCAGCTGTCGGCGACGGCGCCCACGATGGGGGCGCCGATCGGCGTGCCGCCGGCGAGGATCGCCATGTACAGCGCCATCACGCGGCCCCGCAGCTCGGGGGCCGTCGTCGTCTGCACGTAGCCGTTGGCCGTGGTGAGCAGCGACACCGCGCCGAAGCCGATGAGGATCGTCGACGCGGCGAACATCCAGTACGTCGGCATGAACGCCGAGATGAGCACGGCCGCGCCGAAGAACGCCGCGGCGAGGATGATCACCCGCATGCGGGCGCGCTCGCGCCGGGCTGCGAGCAGGGCACCGGTCAGCGAGCCGATCGCGAGGATCGAGTTGAGCACCCCGTACTCTCCCGCGCCGCGTCCGAACTCGACCGCCATCGTCGACGAGAAGATCGGGAAGTTCATGCCGAACGCGCCGATGAGGAAGACGATCACGAACACGATGAGCAGGTCGGGCCGCTTGGCCACGTACCGGAACCCGGCGACGAACTGGCCCGAGCGGCCGGCCCGCGGCATCCGCTTCACGACCATGTTGCGCAGCATCACGAGCGCGACGAGCACCGCCACGAAGGTGATCGCGTTGATCACGAACACCCAGCCGGAGCCGACGAGCACGATGAGGAAGCCGGCGAGGGCCGGCCCGATCATGCGCGCCGCGTTGAACGACGCCGAGTTCAGGGCGACGGCGTTCGACATGTTCGAGCCCGAGACGAGGTCGGCGACGAAGGTCTGGCGCGCGGGCGTGTCGACGGCGTTCACGATGCCGAGCGCGAGGGCGAAGCCGTAGAGGTGCCAGAGCTGGGCGTGGCCGAGGATGAGCAGCAGCCCGAGCGCGAGGCCGAGCACCATGAGGCAGCTCTGGGTGACCATGAGGATCTTGCGGCGGTCGAACCGGTCGGCGATGAGTCCGGTGACGGGCACGAGGAGGAGCTGGGGCGCGAACTGCAGGGCCATGGTGATGCCCACGGCGAGGGCGTCGTTCGCGGTGAGTTCGGTGAGCACGACCCAGTTCTGGGCGGTGGCCTGCATCCACGCTCCGATGTTGGAGACGAGGGCGCCGATGAACCAGATGCGGTAATCACGCACGGCGAGGGAGCGGAACATGGCACTCACTGGGTGATGAAGCCTCCCATCAGTTCTGCGGCACGGGCCAGGACGGCGCGATCCTCCTTGGAGAGCTCGCGCAGGCGGGTGGTGAGCCAGGCATCGCGCTTCGAGGTGGTGGCCTTCACGACCTCGCGGCCCGACTCGGTGAGGGCGATGTTGACCTTGCGTCGGTCGATGTCGTCGGCGACGCGCGTGAGGTAGCCGCTCTCCTCGAGGCAGTTCACGGTGCGGTTCATCGAGGGAGCCGACACGCGCTCCTGCTCGGCGAGCTCGGTGAGCGTGCTCGGACCGTGCCGGAAGAGCAGCCCGAGTACCGCGAACTGGGCGTCGGACATGGCCTGGTCGGCCTTGTGCGCACGGAGCCTGCGGGCGAGCCGGAAGGTCGCCATGCGCAGCTCGGTGCTCTGCTCCGCGATCGATGCCATGGCTATTTAGTTTAGCTCATTAGTCTTGCTAAGTAAAATGACGGTGAGCCGATCAGGGGCTCCGGATGCCGCGGGCTCGACGCACGGCGGAAACACCCCGGTAACCGACTGCTGGCACCCTTCGGTGATGGGAACGCTCTTCGACGGGTACACGACGACGCGGTCGGATGTCGCGGCGCGGCGCGCCGGCCGGCCATGGGACGAGATGTTCCCCGCCGACGGCGGCACGGCCGTGCGCGAGCCGTACCGCGAGCTCTACCCGGCCCTCGCCCGCATGTCGCAGGACGAGTTGCGCGGCCGCACCGACGCCCTCGCCAGCTCCTACCTCGCGCAGGGCGTCACCTTCGACTTCGCGGGGGAGGAGCGGCCGTTCCCGCTCGATGCGGTGCCGCGCGTCATCGCGGCCTCCGACTGGAGCCTCGTCGAGGCGGGCGTCGCGCAGCGCGTGCGAGCGCTCGAGCGGTTCCTCGCCGACGTCTACGGACCGCAGCACGCCGTGCGCGACGGCGTCATCCCCGCCGCGCTCGTCACCTCCTCCACCCACTACCACCGCCAGGCCGCCGGCATCGTGAGCGCGAACGGCGTGCGCATCCAGGTGGCCGGCATCGACGTGATCCGCGACGAGCAGGGCGCCTGGCGGGTGCTGGAGGACAACGTGCGCGTGCCGAGCGGGGTGAGTTACGTCATCTCGAACCGCCGCGTCATGGCGCAGACCCTGCCCGAGCTCTTCACGTCGATGCGGGTGCGCCCGGTCGGCGACTACCCGAACAAGCTGCTGCAGGCGCTGCGGGCGAGCGCGCCCGAGGGCGTCGACGATCCGACCGTCGTGGTGCTCACCCCCGGCGTCTACAACTCCGCGTACTACGAGCACACGCTGCTCGCGCGGCTCATGGGCGTCGAACTCGTCGAGGGCCGTGACCTCTTCTGCTCGGGCGGCCGGGTGTGGATGCGCACGACCGCCGGCCCGACGCGCGTCGACGTGATCTACCGCCGCGTCGATGACGAGTTCCTCGACCCGCAGCAGTTCCGGCCCGACTCCGTGCTGGGCGCGCCCGGGCTCATGCTCGCCGCGCGGCTGGGCCACGTGACCATCGCGAACGCCGTCGGCAACGGCGTCGCCGACGACAAGCTCGTCTACACGTACGTGCCCGACCTCATCCGCTACTTCCTCGGCGAGGAGCCCATCCTGCCGAACGTCGACACGTGGCGGCTCGAGGAGCCCGACGCGCTCGCCGAGGTGCTCGACCGCCTCGACGAGCTCGTCGTGAAGCCCGTCGACGGGTCGGGCGGCAAGGGCCTCGTCGTCGGTCCGGATGCCTCGCGCGACGAGCTCGCCCAGCTGCGCTCCCGGCTCGTGGCCGACCCCCGCGGTTGGATCGCGCAGCCCGTCGTGCAGCTGTCGACCATCCCCACGCTCGTCGAGGACGGCATGCGTCCGCGCCACGCCGACCTCCGCCCCTTCGCGGTCAACGACGGGAACGACGTGTGGGTGCTCCCCGGCGGACTCACCCGGGTGGCCCTGCCCGAGGGGCAGCTCGTCGTGAACTCGAGCCAGGGCGGCGGCTCCAAGGACACGTGGGTGCTCGGCGGCGGCCTGCTCACCGGTCCGATCGCGGCCCCCGTCGCGGCGCGGGCGGATGCGCGGGTCGGCACGCTCGTCGCGGACCAGGCCGCGCGTCCGAACGTCGCGGAGCGCAACGGCGCGACGCCGAACGGCGCGACCACCGGGTCCGGAGGGTCGACCGGTGGCCCCGGGTCGGCGACGAGCGAGCCCACGCGGCATCCGCCCACCGCGTCACCGCAGGACGAGGACGCCCCGATCCGCCAACAGCAGCAACAGCAGCAGCAGGCGAGACGGATGCCGCGGCATCCGCTGCCCGACGGAGGAGCCCGGTCATGCCCATGCTGAGCCGCATCGCCGAGTCCCTGTTCTGGATCGGCCGCTACATCGAGCGCAGCGACGGCACGGCGCGCATCCTCGACGTGCACCTGCAGCTGCTGCTCGAGGACCCCTGGATCGACGAGGACACGGCGTGCCGCTCGCTGCTCTCGGTCATGGGCAGCGAGGCCGACCCCGACGTGGCGCTCGGCCGCGACGACGTCATCATGCTGCTCGCGGTCGACCGCACGCACCCGGCGTCGATCGCGCACTCGATCGCCTCGGCCCGGGAGAACGCCCGCCGCGCCCGCGAGATCGTCTCGACCGAGCTGTGGGAGGCCCTGAACCAGACGAACGCACGGATGCCGCGACGCGTCGCCTCCGACAAGACGCACGAGTTCTTCCGCTGGGTGCGCGACCGCTCGGCGCTCGCCATCGGCGTCGTGGACTCGGCGACGAGCCGCGACGAGGCGTGGCACTTCTTCTCGCTCGGCCGGGCGATCGAGCGCGCGGACATGACGGCCCGGCTGCTCGCGACGCGATCGCTGACCGAGGCGAGCGGGCCGAGCTGGACGACGATCCTGCGAAGCTGCGGCGGCTACGAGGCCTACCTGCGCAGCTACCGCGGCGTGCCGTCGAGCCAGTCGGCGGCGGAGTTCCTGCTGCTCGACCGGCTGTTCCCGAGGTCGATCATCTCGAGCGTCATCCGCGCCGAGGAGTCGCTGCGCGAGATCGACCCGCGGGCGGGACGCGTCGGCGTCACGGACCCGTCGCGGCGGCTGCTCGGGCAGATCCGCTCCGAGCTCGAGTACCGCCCGATCGCCGATCTCCTCACCGACCTGTCGGGGCACATGGAGCACGTGCAGGCCGTCACGTCCTCGGCGAGCGAGGCCATCCGGCAGCGCTACTTCCCGGCGAGCGTCGCGCCGGTCTGGATCGGGGAGGTCTCGTGAGCCGCATCCGCATCGTGCACCGCACGGGGTTCTCCTACGAGGAGCCCGCCACGGCGTCGTACAACGAGGCGCGCATGCTGCCCCACTCGGGCGGCGAGCAGTTCGTGCTGCAGGCCGGGCTCGACATCCGGCCCGGCGCGACGCAGCACTCCTACCTCGACTACTGGGGCACGCGGGTGTCGACGTTCGAGGTGCTCACGCCGCATCGCGAACTCTCCGTGACGGCGACGAGCCTCGTGGAGGTGCGCCCGTCGCCCGTGCCCGGCAGCGAGCTCGAGTGGGACGAGTTGCGGGCGGCGTCCACGTCGACGGTCGGCCTCGTCGAGGCGTCCACCACGTCGGCGTCCACCGTGCCGCCCGACGAGGTCGCCGCGCTCGCCGCCGACATCGCCGCCGAGGGGGCGCCCGTCGGCGAGACCGCGCTCGAGATCTGTCGCGCCGTCGGCTCGGCGATGGAGTACATGCGGGGCGTGACCGGCGTGCACTCGACCGCCGCCGAGGCGTGGGGCGAGCGCAAGGGCGTCTGCCAGGACATCGCGCACGTCGCGCTCGGCGCGCTGCGGTCGGTCGGCATTCCCGCGCGATACGTGTCGGGTTACCTGCATCCGGATGCCGGCGCCGCCGTCGGCGAGACGGTGATCGGCGAGTCCCACGCCTGGGTCGAGTGGTTCGCGGGGGAGTGGCGCGGCTACGATCCGACGAACCTCGCCGAGGTCGGCGAGCTCCACGTGCTGGTCGGCCGCGGCCGTGACTACAGCGACGTGCCGCCGTTGCGCGGCGTGTACGCCGGTCCGGGCGCGTCCGAGCTGTTCGTCAGCGTCGAGGTGACCCGGGTCGCATGAGCGTCGAGGAACGCGGCCCGGCCACGGCCGAGGCCGAGGGCCCGCCCCGCCGGATGGCGGAACGGGCCCTCGGGTCGCGCGACGCGGCATCCGCTCAGTCGCAGCTGAACCTCGCGTCGCCCCACACGCCGTGGGCGCCGTTGATGCTGCCGGGCGCCTCGACGATGAGGTCGACGTACTGCACGCCGGTCAGGTCGACGTTCACCGACTCGGGCGCGAACCCGGGCGTGAACGTGCGCGACTGGTAACGGTTGGCCCCGTCGGCGTCGACCTTGAAGATGACGTTGCCGCCGAAGCCGGCCTCGAGGCCGACCTGCGCCGTGAACGCCGAGCACTCGCCGCCCACGTAGTACGTGATCTTCGACTGCGCGTGCACGCCCAGGCCCTTGGCGTAGACCGGCGACTGCCCGGTGGCGGGGTCGGTGTAGTTGATCTTCAGCGGCAGGTCGGGCGAGTTCGCGGCATCCTTGTTCGCCACGTTCCTGCCGATGACCCCCCAGCCGTTCGTCGCGCTGAGCCAGTTGAGCTCCGACGCCCACGCCGACGCGGTCGGTGCCGGCGGCAGCGGCTGGTCGACGACCTGCCAGTCGAAGATCTTCAGCCGGCTCTCGTTCGGCAGCACGATCGACGCGAGCTCCTTCGACGGGTTGAGGCGCACGAGGTTCGAGTACACCTGGTAGCCGTACGTCGGGTACTCGTACACGTTCGGGTTCGTCGCGCTGTTGCGCCCGAGCGACTTCACCGCGACCGTCGCCCCGCCGAGCCCGGATGCCTGGGGCAGCCAGTTCGGGAAGAACACGTTCTGCTTCGAGACCGTGCCGTCGGTATAGGTGAGGGTCAGCTCGGGGTTCACTCCGCCGCCGGATGCCGCGGACGCGAGGATCGCGAGGTGCGTGCCGTGCCCGCCCACCGCGATGGTCTGGCCCGCGGGCGCCACCGAGTTCGGCGTGCCGACCGGCTCGGGCCACGTGTACGCGATCGCCGCGTCGCCCGTGCCCACCGTGACCGTGCCGCCGGGCGTCGCGCCCGCCGCCGCCAGCGCCGCCGCCGAGAAGGAGGCGCCACCGCCGTCGAAGTTGCCGGCCTTCGCCGTGGCGAGGTCGGTGATCGACACGGCGTTGAACGCGCCCGCGAGCGATCCGTAGGCGACGTAGAGCTGGTTCGCTCCCGACACCGTGCGCGGCTGCCGCTGCGACGTGTACGCCGCCGTGACGGTGACCGTCTGCAGGTCGGCGGCCGCGGCATCCGTCACCTCGAAGGTGAACTCGGCCGTGGCCTCGCCGCCCTTCTTCACGGTGCCCGCGTGGTCGCCGGTCGCCGAGATGAGCGTCCAGCCCTCGGGCGCCGTGGGCGTGAGCACCACGTCGTCCTTCGCCTTCGTGCCGGTGTTGCGGAACGTCGCCGTCACGGTGGTCTGCTCCCCCTGGAACACCCGATCGGCGAGCTCGACGGCGACGGATGCCGCGGCGGCATCCGCTTCCTGACCGCCCACGCCGCTCGTGGCGGTGAGGGTGAGGCGAGCGGATGCGTCGGAGGCGATCGCTCCCGTCGAGATGAGGACCACGCCGCCGGCCCGGTCGGCCTCGTACGTCCAGCCGGGGCCGTCGTCGAGGGCGGCCGCGTCGTCGACGCGGGGGAGGGTGGTGCTGCCGAGCTTGACGACCTTGGGCTCGGAGCCGGTGTGGGCCTCGACCAGGTAGGGCCGCGCGTCGGCCTTGCCGTCGTAGTCGCCGTCGCGCTTCCCGAGCTCGATCTTCACGGTGCCGGTCTTGCCGGCCTTCGGTGCGTCGACCGCGAACCGCTGCGTGCTCGACTCGCCGTCGGCATAGGCGCGGGTCACCTCGTCGTCCTCGTAGAGCGAGAACTCCGACTCGCCCTGCGGGTAGGCCACGACCGTGATGGGCGCGTCCTCGGGCACGAGCGACGCGTTGCGCGCCACGACGCCCTGGGGGATCACGGCGCCGGCGCGCACGAAGATCGGCAGCTTGTCGAGCGGGGCCGGGTGCCCGTTGAGCACGGTGCCGCCCTCGTGCAGCGCACCGGTCCAGTAGTCGACCCACTGGTCGCCGGCGGGCAGGTAGATGCCGTTGCGCACGTCGGTGTCGGTGAAGACGGGCGCGACGAGGTAGTCGTCGCCGAGCAGGAACTCGTTGTTCGCCTCGACGCTGTAGGCGCCGGGGTCGCTCGGGTACTCGAGCGCGACCGATCGCATCATGGGCACGCCCGTGCGGTGGGACTCCTCGGCGAGCGAGTAGATGTAGGGCATCAGCCGCTGCCGGAGCTGCAGGTAATCCCGGTTGATCGTGGTCGCCTCGTCGCCGTACAGCCACGGGCGCTTGTCGGTCTGGGCCCAGCCGCTCATCGAGTAGAGCGCGGGCGCGAACGCCTTCCACTGCAGGTCGCGCACGTAGCTCTCGGCCGAGCCGCCGAAGATGCCGTCGACGTCACCGGTCGTGAACGCCAGACCCGAGTTGCCGGCGCCGGTGAGCGCCGAGACCTGCCAGCGCACCGCGTCGAGGTTGCCGCTGTGGTCGCCCGTCCACTGCATGCCGCAGCGCTGGGCGCCGGCCCAGCCCTCGACCATCAGGGCGGTGCCGCGCGCATCGGAGTACTGCTCGATGCCGTCATGGGCGGCCTCGCAGCCGGTCAGCGCCTGGCGGTAGCCCGACCCGACCCAGGCGACGTCGAGCTTGCGCAGGCGGACGCCCGCCTCGCCCACCTCGAACTCCTGGTTGGTGAGCGAGCGCTGGGTCCAGAGGCCCACCTTGAGGTCGGTCTGGTCCTCGATCGAGTCGACCGTCTCGGGCAGCTGCTGGTACTCGCATCCGTACCCGTCGTTCACGAGCATCCAGCCGGCGGGCATGTCCTGCTCGACGAACTGCTTCGCGATGTTCAGGGCCTGCGGGGTGCGCTGCTTGGTGTTCTGCGGGTCGCCGTAGCCCGATGAGCTGTAGCCGGGGTTCGACCGGTTGTAGCAGTCGGCGTCGCCGTACTCGAGCGCGTACACCGGCGGCAGCAGGGGGCGGCCGGTGAGCTGCGTGTACGACTCGAGCGACGCCTTGTAGTCGCCCACGAAGTAGTACGCGTCGAAGCGGCGCTCCTCGTGCGTCGTGGTGTGCGCCGCGAAGTCGTAGGTGCCGCGCGCGAAGGTGTTGCGGAGCACGCCGTAGCCGTTGGACGACATGTAGTACGGCACCGCGTTCGGGTAGCCGTCGTCGTCCCAGTCGAAGTTGCGCGCGATGTTGATCGTCGCGCCCGTGTGCACCGACCGGCCGTTCTGCATGCCGCCGCCGATGAACTGCTCGCCGTCGACCGTCGCGAGGTGCTGCGTCGCCGACGCGGCGCCGAAGGTGATCGGCGCGGACTCCGACCAGATGACCGTGCCGTCGGCGCGGGCGGCCGAGGACTGCCCCGTGGCCCGGTCGATCGAGACCGTGACGTCGGCGGTGGCGATCGTGATCGGGCCACCATCGGTCGCGGATCCGGTGACCGTCACGTCGGCGCCGTCGAAGCTGTCGTGGCCGACGACGATGTCTGCGGTGCGGGCAGGGTCGCCCTGCGGGGTGTTCGCCGGGTCGGTGAATCCGCCGCTCGGGTCCGCCTCGAGGCGGAACGTGCGGTCGTCGAGGAACGTGATGCGCATCGCGCCGTGCTCGGCGGTGAGGGTGACGCTCGCGCCGTCCTGCTCGACCGCCGACACGGCGCCGAGGGAGGTGCCCGCGGGGTCCACCGGCACCTCGGGGGTGACGGCCTTGGGGCTGATCGGCGTCGTGGCCGCCGCCGTCGCCGCGGCTGAGGCGGTTCCGGATGCCGCGGCGGCGGCGCTGCCCGTGGCGGTGGTGGCGTTCGTCGCGGCATCCGTCGCCACGTGTGTCGCGGCCAGGGCGGGCGAGACGCCGGCGGTCGCGAGGAGGCCGGCGCCGACGAGGGCGCAGACGCCGGCGAGCGCCGTTCTGCGGCGCCCTCCGGGATGTGGTGTTCGGTGGAGGATCATCGTTGCTCGCTTTCACCAGAATGATTGATAGTGATTTGTAGGGCGCAGGAACGCTCATATAAGATCAGTTCAGTTTCACCCTGGTCAAGGGATTCAGCGGATTTCGATGACGTTTTCGCGTGGGGACGGCGTGTCGCCGGTCGAGGGCCCCCGCGCGGTCCGTCGCGCCGTCGTGGCTCCGGTGCGGGCGAGGTCACCGGTGAGGGTGGGCGGTCAGGGTCTGCGCGACTGCCACAATGGCCGCATGCCCACGTTCACCGACGCGCACGGGATCCGCATCCACTACGAGAACTGGCGGGTGCCGGAGCCGACGGCGGTGGTGCAGCTCGCGCACGGCATCGGCGAGCACATCGGCCGCTACCGCGAGCTCATCGAAGCCCTGAACGCCGCGGGCTACTCCGTGTGGGCCGACGACCATCGCGGACACGGCCAGACCGGCGTCGACCAGCACGCCGGCGACCTCACCCGTCTCGGCCGCCCCGGACCGGGCGGCATGCGCGCGGCGATCGCCGGCGTCGAACGCTTCGGCGAGGTCATCCGTGAAGCCGAAGGCCCCGACCTCCCGCTGGTCATCCTCGGGCACTCCTGGGGCTCGTTCATGACGCAGCACGTCGTCAACCGGAATCCCGACCGCTATGACGCCGTGGTCCTCACCGGAACGGCGTGGCTGCAGCTCGGCTACACGAACATCGGGAACCTCAACAAGCGCTTCGCGCGCCCCGGCGGCACCAACGTCGAGTGGCTCAGCCGCGACCCAGCCGTGGCCGAGGCGTGGGTGGCGGATCCGCACACGACGGACCGGACGCTCCAGCAGCTGTTCGGCTGGCCGCAGTCGTTCTCGCTCATCACTCGCCCGTCGAAGCGCATTCCATCCGAACTGCCGCTGCTCATCCTCATCGGCTCCGATGACCCCGTGGCAGGGGAGCGGAGCGCGCGGGCGCTGTTGAAGGACTACCTCCGGCGAGCGCATCTCGTCGACGCGACGCTCATCGTGTACGAGGGCGCCCGGCACGAGGTCTTCAACGAGACGAACCGCGAGGAGGTTCGCGCCGACCTCATTCGCTGGCTCGACGAGCGGTTCGCCGTCGACTGACGGCGCGCACGCGGCATCCGCCCGGGCACGATCCAACGCGGGATGGCGCACCCCTTGACAGGGGCCTGCGTGAGGAGAAGTCTGGTACTCGGATCGCTCGTGAGAGCGCTCTCACACTCGACACCGCCGTCGATCACGGTCGACGCCGACCACCGGAGGAACCGATGCAGCTTCCATCCCTTGCGAGACGCACGGCGCTCGGCGCTGCCGCCGCCCTCGCCCTGACACTGCTGGCCGCGACGCCCGCGCAGGCCGCGAACGACGTGCTGTGGCCCGGCGCCGAGCTCTGGACCAACCCCTCGAGCACCACGCTCGAGGCCGCCGCCTCGCTCAGCGGCGACGCCCGCGCCGACGCGCTCCTGCTCGGCTCGTTCCCGAGCGCGACGTGGATCAACGGCGGCACGCCGAACGAGGCCAAGCGCGACGTGAAGCGCGTCGTCGCCGCGGCGCACGCCGCCAAGCAGGTACCCGTGCTCGTGGCCTACAACCTGCCGTTCCGCGATTGCGCCCAGTACTCGGCGGGAGGCGCGACGTCGGCGGCGGAGTACACCGCGTGGATCGACGGCTTCGCCAAGGGCATCGGCAACAAGGACGCCGTGGTGATCCTCGAGCCCGACGGCCTCGGCATCATCCCCTGGTACACGACGGTCAACGGCCAGCAGGAGTGGTGCCAGCCTCCCGAGGCCGACGCGGCCACCGCGGCATCCGACCGCTTCGCGATGCTGAACCACGCGGTCGACGCCTTCGCCGCGCTGCCGAACACCGCCGTCTACCTCGACGGCACGCACTCCGCGTGGCTCGGGGTCGGCGACATCAGCGACCGGCTCATCAAGGCCGGCGTCGAGCGCGCCGACGGGTTCTTCCTCAACGTCTCCAATTACGAGACGACCGAGCGCCAGCAGAAGTTCGGCACGTGGATCTCGGACTGCATCAACCTGTCGGTGAACTCGTGGTGGCAGCCCGAGTGGTGCGCCAGCCAGTACTACCCGGCGAACCCGGCCGACTTCTCCAGCTGGGGACTGACGGATGCCGCGTACGACCAGGCGTACGCCGACACGGGCGTCGTCCGCGACCCCGCCAGCCAGGCGCACTTCGTCGTCGACACCAGCCGCAACGGCGTCGGACCCTGGACGCCCACGACCGTCTACCCCGACCCGCAGGTGTGGTGCAACCCGCCCGACCGCGGGCTCGGCCTGCGGCCCACCACCGACACGGGCGACGAGCTCATCGACGCCTACCTGTGGGTGAAGGTGCCCGGCGAGTCCGACGGCCAGTGCCTCCGCGGCACGCCCGGTCCCGAGGACCCCGAGCGCGGCATGCTCGACCCGGCCGCCGGGCAGTGGTTCCCCGAGATGGCCGACGAGCTGATCGCCAACGCGGTGCCGGCGGTGACGCCCTAGCGAGACGAGCAGCGGCCGGGTCCTTGCCGGGCCCGGCCGCATCGTCGCGCCGTCAGGCCGCCCGCCACGGTGGCACGTCGAACCCGAGCAAGCGGATGCGCGGGTGGTGCATCGCGCGCGACTCGGTCGCCCACGGGTATTCGATCGTCGTCAGGTGGCAGTTGCCGAGCACGGGGAGCAGGTCGCGATATCCGTCGGGATCCATGCCCGCCAGCTCGGAGAACAGCAGGCGGATCAGCGTCGCGTGACCGACGATGAGCACCCGCCCGTCGGGGAACTCCGCCACCAGGTCGTCGAGCACGGGGAGGGCCCGCGCGATGCCGTCACGACCACGTTCGCCGTCTGGCAGCGGGTTGCTCGCCGGCGCCTCCATGAAGGCCCTCCACTCTTCGGGGAACCGCTCGGCGATCTCGTCGGGAGTGAGCCCTTCGGCCGCCCCGAAGTCGATCTCGACGAGGCGTTCGTCGATGCGGAGCTCGAGGCCGGTCGTCTCCACCGCGGGCGCGGCCGACCGACGGGCACGGTCGAGCGGCGAGGCCACGATCGCGTCGAGCTGCGCCTCGGCGGCCCAGGCGCCGAGTGCGGCGGCCTGTCCGAGACCGCGCTGCGTGAGCCCGACGTTCGAATTGCCGGCGTACCGATGCTCCGCGTGCCAGACCGTCTCGCCATGCCGCGCGAGGAAGAACGTCGTCATCCGAGCACCACCCATTTCCTGTTCCGATCGTAGGCGGTGGCGCCCGACCCTAGGCTGGAGCCCATGCACGGTGAGTACAAGGTTCCCGGTGGCAAGCTCGTGGTCGTCGACTTCGACGTGGTCGACGGCGTCATCCGCAGTCCGCGGGTCGCAGGTGACTTCTTCCTCGAGCCCGACGAGGCGCTGGCCGACATCGACGCGGCGCTCGACGGCCTGCCCGCGGCATCCGACGCCAGGCAGATCGCCGCGGCCGTCACGGCCGGCCTTCGCGACGGCGCGGTCATGCTCGGATTCTCGGCCGAGGCGGTCGCCGTGGCCGTGCGACGGGCGCTGACGGATGCCACGACCTGGTCGAACTACGAGTGGGAGATCGTGCACGACGAGGCCGTGCCGCCGCGCCTGCACCTCGCCCTCGACGAGGTGCTCGCCACCCGGGTCGGCGAGGGGCGCCGCAAGCCCACGCTGCGGTTCTGGGAGTGGGACGAGTCGGCCGTGGTCATCGGCAGCTTCCAGTCGGTGAAGAACGAGGTCGATCCCGAGGGCGCCGAGAAGTACGGCTTCGACATCGTGCGACGCATCTCGGGCGGCGGCGCGATGATGATGGAGCGCGGCAACGTCGTCACCTACTCGCTCTACGTGCCGTCGGAGCTCGTGCAGGGCATGAGCTTCGCCGACTCGTACGCCTACCTCGACGACTGGGTGCTGCAGGGCCTGCGCGCCATCGGCATCGAGGCGACGTACCAGCCGCTCAACGACATCGCGAGCCCGCTCGGCAAGATCGGCGGCGCCGCGCAGAAGCGACTCGGCTCGGGCGGTGTGCTGCACCACGTGACCATGTCGTACGACCTCGACAACGCCAAGATGCTCGAGGTGCTGCGCATCGGTCGCGAGAAGATCAGCGACAAGGGCATCGCCTCGGCCGCCAAGCGCGTCGACCCGCTGCGGTCGCAGACCGGGCTCAGCCGCGCCGCGATCATCGAGAGCCTGAAGCAGACCTTCGTCGGCCTCTACGGCGCGACGCCCGGCACGGTCTCTGCCGACGAGCTCGCCGAGGCCGAGGCACTCGTCGAGTCGAAGTTCGCGACCCGCGAGTGGCTCTATCGCGTGCCCTGAGCGAGCGGATGCCGCGGACGCGGGCTGTGGGCGGGCGCGAGGAAGGCTCATCGTCGCCGGGTAGACTCTCCGGGTGGATTGGTGGATCTGGCTCGGCATCGCCGTGCTCGTCGTGGGCTTCGTGTGGCTCGCGGTGCGGCGCGGCTGGATCGACCTGTCCGACAAGACCCGTCGCGGCGGTGGGGGCGGCGGCGTCATGATGATCGGCGACGAGGTCTTCGCCCCACGCAAGCACGAAGCCCAGGTCGAGCTCGACCGCCAGAGCCGCCTGCCCGCGCCGGCCCCGGTGCCCGGCGACGGCGACCAGGGCATCGCGTTCGCGGCGGCGGATGCCGACGACGACGACCCAGACCGGTTCCGAGGCCGCATCCGGCTCGACATCGACCGGGGCTGACCGCCTGACGGACTGACCTGCTGAGCTCGAGCGGCTCAGCGCCCCGCGAGCGTCAGCGCCCCGCGAGCGTCAGCGCCCCGCGAGCGCCCGAGACGCCACCACGGCGACGATGGCGAGGGCGCCGAGTCCCGCTGCGGCGAACGCCGCGAGCACGAGGTTCGACCCGTCGTCGAAGAGGCCGCCGAGCGTCGCGCCGAGGGCGATGCCGCCGTTGAAGAAGACGACCATGAGCGCGCTCGCCGTGCCGCGCAGCGCGGGTGAGGCGACGCCGAGCAGGCGCGACTGCAGCATGGCGGGCAGCCCGCCGATCGCGAGGCCCCACACCAGGAGTCCGGCGATGACGGCCGGGGGGCTCTGCGGCGCGAGGCCGAGGACGGCCAACGCGACCGCGAACAGCACGGTCATGGTGGCGAGCGAGGCGACGGGCCAGCGGTCGGCCGTGAGCGCGGCGGCGACGAGCCCGCCGATCCCCGCCACGCCGAACCCGAGCAGCAGCGGCCCGACCCACGCTTCGGGAAGGCCGGCGACCTCCGTGAGGTAGGGCGAGATGTACGTGAAGAGCGTGAAGCTCGCCGCCGCCGTGAGCGTGCAGGCGACGGCCGCCGCCAGCACCGGGCGGATCGAGCGGTCGACCCGCCGACGGCCTCGGACCGCTCCGGCTGACCCTGCGCCATCCGCAGGGCTCGGGGCTGCCCCCGGCGACGACGGAAGCCGCAGGCGGATCACCACGGCGATCAGTGCGAGTGCCAGCGCGAGTGCGCCGAACACGAGCCGCCAGTCGGCCACCTGTCCCACGACCGTTCCCAGCGGGATGCCCGCGACGGTGGCGCCCGAGGCGCCGGCGCTCACGATCGCGACGGTGCGCCCCGCCGCGCTCGCCGGCACGAGCGACGTGGCGTAGACCATGACGACCGACCAGAACGCACCGTGCGCCATCGCCGCGATGACTCGCGACGCGAGTGCGAACTCGTACCCCGGCGCGATCGCCGTGAGGGCGTTGGCCACCGCCATCACCGCGAGCGCGCCGACGATGAGGGTGCGGCGATCGACGCGCGCGGTGAGCCGCACGATCGGCAGGCTCGCCACGATGATCGTGACCGCCCAGAGCGACACGAGCAGCCCGATCGACGACGGCGAGACGCCGAAGTCGGCACTCATGGCGGGGAGCAGTCCGGCGGGGACCATCTCGACGGTGACGGTCGCGAACACGGCGAACGCGAGGGTGAGGAGCGCGAACCACGGCGTGCGCTGACGCGACGCGACGGCCGGCTGGAGGGTGGTGGTTTCCGTCATACCGCGAGGCTAGACTTTGACATCTATGTGAAGGTCAAGCGGTCTGGAGCATCCCATGAGAATCGGCGAACTGTCGCAGCGCACGCAGGTGCCGACCCGCATGCTCCGGTACTACGAGGAGCAGGACCTGCTCCGATCCGACCGGCAGGCCAACGGGTATCGCGACTACCCCGAGTCGGCCGTCGCGCAGGTCGAGCTGGTGCGAGGGCTCATCTCCTCCGGCCTGCCCACTCGGCTGATCAAGACCATGCTCAACATGGAGGGCGTGCAGGGCGAGGAGCTTGCGCGCACCTGCACCCGCAACCTCGCGGAGGATCTCGCGCAGGAGCTCGAGACGCTCGAGTCGAAGATCGCGTGCCTCACGCGCAGCCGCGATACCGTCCGCAGCTTCCTCGCGCGCACCCGCCACGCGGAGGTGCTGGGCGACGCCAGGGCCGTGCTCGGCCCCGTCGCCTGAACCGCGCCGCTCGGGCCACGCCTCAGGACGCCGACGAGGTCGGACACCCGAGCTGCTCGGCGACCGCGCGCATCGCCGCAGCCGCCTTCGGCACCGTCATGAGCGCGTTGCCGCCCACGATGTGCAGGCCGTAGGCGTCTTCGAGGGCCACGAACGTCATCGCCAGCTGGTCGTCTGGCAGCCGGGGTGAGAAGACGCCGGCCGCGCGACCGGCGGCGAAAATGCGCGTGTAGGTCTCCACCTGGCGCAGGTACAGCTTCTGCACCAGCTCATCGTGCAGCTCGGAGTTGCCGGCGAGCACGTCGAACTCGTAGAGCAGGCTCATGAGCGCGTCGTCGGGTCCGCTCGGGAGCCCGGCGTCGATCGCCGCACCGAGCTGGTCGCGCGGGTCGTCGAGTGCGGCGACGGTGGCGTCGCGCTGGTCGCAGAACCGCTCGACGCCGGCGCCATGCGCCTCGACGAGCAGGGCGTCGAGGTCTTCGTAGTAGTACAGCACCGCGCCGCGGCTGAGACCGGCCTGCTCGGCGACATCCGTCAGCGACAGCGACCGCAGCCCGTGCTGGCGGCCGGCCGCGTACGTGGCCTCGATGAGTGCGGCGCGTCTCGCTTCCTGTCTGCGCGGCCGTGCCATGTCCTTGACACTACTCGACCCCCATGTCACACTTCTGGAATTCTTCGACACTGATGTCGAAGAATTCCGAGCAGCATCGGACCACGACCGAGAGCGACCACCACATGCCTGCCAACAACCCGACTCCGACCCTCGACACGGCCGCCATGACCACCCACGGCGGCGAGCTCTCGCGCTCGCTCGGGGTGGGCGGCAACGTCCTCATCACCCTGTCGGGCATCTCGCCCGCGTCGAGCGTGTTCATCCTCGGCGGTGCCGCGCTCGCCGGCTACGGCACCGGCGTCTTCTGGGGTTTCGCCCTCGCGGGAGTGATCAGCCTCCTCATCGCGTTCTGCTACGCCGAGCTCGCGTCGCGTCATCCGATCGCGGGCGGCGACTACTCGCTGGTGAGCCGCGTGCTCGGGCCGGCGGCCGGATCCGCCGTGTTCTTCATCGGCCTCGTCTCGCTGCCGCTCATCGTCGCGATCTTCGCGCTCGGCGTCGCCGACTACCTGGGCGTCGCCATCGCGGGGCTCGACCCGCTCGTGACCGCCCTGGTCGTGATCGTGCTGGCCACCGTGACGGCCTGCTTCAACATCCGCACGAACGCCTGGGTCACCGGCGCGTTCCTGTTCCTCGAGCTCGCCGCCCTCGCCCTGCTCGCGGTACTCGGTCTCGTGCACGTCGAGCGCCCACTCACCGACCTGCTCGATCCGCAGGCGCTCGACGTCGCCACGGGCGGCCTCGCCCCGCTCGGCGTCGCCGGCCTCGTGCTCGCGGTGACGCAGGGCATCTTCTCGTACAACGGCTACGGCGGCGCGGTCTACTTCGCCGAGGAGACGAAGAACGCGAAGCGCGCGATCGCGCGGGCCGTGCTCTGGAGTGCGATCATCACCGTCGTCGCCGAGCTCGTGCCGCTCACGGCCGTGCTGCTCGGAGCCTCCTCGCTCGAGGAGCTCTTCGGCGCCGCGCTGCCGGTGGAGTCCTTCCTGGCGGAGCGCGCCGGCGACGGCGTCACCGTCGCGGTGCTCATCGCCATCGCCCTGGCGATCATCAACGCGATCATCGCGATCGCCCTGCAGTCGGGCCGCCTGCTCTTCGCCGCGGCCCGCGACGGGGCCATGCCCGAGCGCATCGCCGCGCCGCTCGCCCGCGTCTCGGACGCGACGCGGATGCCGGTCGTCGCCACCGTGGTGATGGGAGTGCTCGCGCTCGCCGCCTGCTTCATCCCGTTCGACGTGCTGCTCAACGCCACCGGGTCGACCCTCGCGTTCAGCTACGGATTCATCGCCGTCGCCGCGCTGGCGGTTCGCCGCGGGAGCGCCGCTGCCGCGCCGGGCACCTACCGGATGCCGCTCTGGCCGGTGCCGCCGCTGCTCGCCGTCGTCGCGATCGCGACCATCTTCGTCATCGGCATCCTCGACCCGGCGCAGTGGCTGAGCCTCGGCATCGCGTTCGCCATCGTGGCCGCCGGCTTCCTCTACTACGCCCTGTACCTGCGCGCGCACCCCGGTCTCCTGCACCTGGTCGGCCCCGAGGGCGACGAGACGGACGGACCCGCAGCATGACCGTCGACCTGCTCATCACCGGCGCCCGAGTGCGCACGTTCGACCCCGCCGCCCCGTGGGCCGAGGCCGTCGGCGTCACCGGCGACCGCATCGGCTATGTCGGCAGCGCGGCGGATGCCCCGACCGCCCGCCGCACGATCGACGCCACCGGCCGGCTGGTGACCCCCGGCATCATCGACAGCCACAACCACCTCCTGCTCGGCTTCGACGAGGACGCGGTCACGCTGGAGGGCGCGCACGACCTCGGCGAGGTGCGACGCCGCATCGCCGACTTCGCCGCCCGGCGCCCCGACCTCGACTGGGTGTGCGCCGAGAACGCCGTCTACTCCATCGTCGAGGATCGCCGCCCCGAGGCCGCCGACCTCGACGGGCTCACCGACCGTCCGGTCTTCGTGACGACCTACGACCAGCACTCGGTGTGGCTGAACCGGGTGGCCCTCCGGGTGCTCGGCATCGCCGACGGCGGCGACATCGCCTGGGGTCGCCCCGAGCGGCACCCGGTCAGCGGTGAGCCGACGGGCTGGGTCACCGACTTCTACACCAGCGCCATGACGCAGGCCGGGCTCGCGGAGCTGCAGCGCGACATCCCGATGTACTCGCCCGAGCGCCGCTACCGCAAGCTGGTGTCGAGCATGCGCATGGCGACGTCGCTCGGCATCACCACCGTGGTCGAGCCGCAGGTGCCGCTCGCCGAGCTGCCGCTGTTCGAGCGTGCGCTCGACGAGGGGGTCCTCTCGTCGCGCGTGATCGCCGCGCTGTTCCATCCGGTGGGGGCGGATGCCGCGTTCCGCGCGCAGCTCCGCAACGCCGTCGACTCGACGCCGGCGCGCGACCGCCTGCGCCTCGGGCCGGTCAAGCTCTACGCCGACGACGTGATCGAGCCGCACACGGCGCTGATGCTCGAGGACTACGCGAACCGGCCGGGGCAGCGAGGGCGCCCGAGCTACGCCGACGGAGAACTCGGCGCCGTGATCCGCGAGCTCGACCGGCTCGGCTTCCAGACCCACACGCACGCGACGGGGGACGCCGGCATCCGGCTCGCGCTCGACGCGATCGAGGGCGCGGCCCGGGCGAACGGAACCCGCGACCGGCGGCACGGGATCGTGCACGTCGAGTGCCTGCACCCCGACGACCTCCCGCGGTTCCGCGCCCTCGGCGTGACCGCGGCGATGCAGCCCAGGCACTGCTCGCCCGATCTCGTCGCCGGCACGTGGATGGAGAACGTCGGAGAAGAGCGCTGGGATCGTGCCTGGCGGTTCCGGAGCCTCCTCGACTCGGGGGCCACCGTCGCGTTCTCGAGCGACTGGCAGGTCGGCGAGATGGATCCGCTCGTGGGCATGTACTCCGCCGCGACCCGCGCTGGGCTCGACGGTTCGGATGCCTGGACGGACGCGGAGCGCGTCGGCCTCGACCGGTCGCTCGAGGCGTACACGGTGCATGGCGCCCGCGCCTGGCACGCCGAGGCATCGCTCGGCCGGATCGCACGGGGGATGCTCGCCGACCTCGCCGTGTGGTCGACCGACCTCTACGGCCTCGAGCACGATCCTGCGGCGCTCCTCGACGCGCACGCCGAGCTGACCGTCGTGGGCGGGGAGATCGCCTACTCGGCGGGCGCCCTCGCCGAACCCGCAGGAGGCGAGGCGGCGGCCGACCCCGTCGCGGCGCGAGGCGGGCAGGACGACGCCCACGTGCACGCGCACTGACGCGGCGCGCCTCCGCCACGGCACGCATGCGCCGAGCGCACCACGCACCGCTGGGGCAGACTGGACCCGTGCCAGCCGACGAGCCCGACCGCATCATCCACGCGGACAACCTCGACGTGCTGCCCACCCTGCCAGACGGCTCGTTCACGCTCGTCTACCTCGACCCGCCCTTCAACACCGGGCGCGCGCAGGCCCGGCAGGCGATGCGGCACGAGCGGGTGCTGCCGACGGATGCCGCCGAGCCCGCGGCATCCGGAACCGTCACCGGGTTCGCGGGCAAGCAGTACCGGCGGGTGCGGGGCGACCTGCTGCGCTACGACGACCGGTTCGAGGACTACTGGGGGTTCCTGGAGCCACGGCTCGCGGAGGCGTGGCGGGTGCTCGCCGACGACGGCACGCTCTACCTGCACCTCGACTACCGCGAGGCGCACTACGCGAAGGTGCTGCTCGACGCGCTCTTCGGCCGCGAGTGCTTCCTCAACGAGATCGTGTGGGCCTACGACTACGGCGCCAAGGCGAAGCGGCGCTGGCCGACGAAGCACGACACGATCCTCGTGTACGTGAAGGATCCCGACCGGTACTGGTTCGACTCGACCGCGGTCGACCGTGAGCCCTACATGGCCCCCGGGCTCGTCACCCCCGAGAAGGCCCTGCTCGGCAAGCTGCCCACCGACGTGTGGTGGCACACGATCGTGTCGCCGACCGGTCGCGAGAAGACCGGCTACCCGACGCAGAAGCCCGAGGGCATCCTGCGCCGCATCGTGCAGGCCTCGACGCGTGAGGGCGACTGGGTGCTCGACTTCTTCGCCGGCTCGGGCACCACGGGCGCCGTCGCGGCCACGCTCGGACGCCGCTTCGTGCTCGTCGACGAGAACCCCGAGGCCATCGCGATCATGCGCGCGCGGTTCTCGGAGATCGCGGGCGTCGAGTTCCAGGACGGGGTCCGCAGGGCGGGCTGAGCGGATGCCGCGTGCCGGCGGGTGGCCCTACGCCGACGCGCGCCGCACGAGGTGCGTGGGCATGATGTTGCGGCGAGGCACGTCGGCATCGCCCGAGAGATGCCGCAGCAGCAGGTCGGCCATCTCGAAGCCCATCTGCTCGGACGGCTGGTGCACCGTGGTCAGCGGGATCGCCGACGACCTCGCGGCGGGACTGTCGTCGAAGCCCACCACGGCGATGTCGCCGGGCACCGATCGTCCGCGTTCGCGCAGCACGGACAGCGCGCCGGTGGCCATGAGGTCGCTCGCGACGAAGATGCCGTCGAGGTCGGGCACCCGGTCGAGCAGTCGCCGGGTGGCGGCGACGGCGCCGGCCGCCGTGAAGTCGGCGGTCTCGACGGCGTCGGTGGGCAGGTCGGCCTCGCCCATGGCGCGGCGGAAGCCCTCGAGTCGGTCGACACCGGCGGGCATGTCGAGGGGGCCCGAGATCGTGCCGATGCGACGGCGTCCGACGTCGACGAGGTGCCGCGTGCCGATGGCACCGCCCTCGACGTTGTCGACGTCGACGAAGATGTGGTCGCCGGGCTGCGACGGCCGGCCGCCGTACACCAGGGGAAGCAGCATGTCGGCCTCGTGCTGCAGGTCGTCGCCCTCGTGGTGCGAGATCACGAGCGCGCCGTCGACGACGCCCGAGCGCAGGTACCGCACGGTCTTGTGGCCGGGATCGGTCGAGGCGACGAGCAGGTTGAGCAGGTACTCGCTGTCGTCGAGTCGCCTGGTGATGCCCTGCACGATCGCGGCGAAGTAGGGGTCGCCGAAGAACATGGCCGTGTCCTCGGGCACGATCAACGCGATCGCGCCCGAGGTGCGGCTGGCCAGCGACCTGGCGGCCCGGTTCGGCACGTAGTTGAGCTTGGCGATCGCCGCGTTCACGGCGGTGACCACATCGGGGCTCACCTTGGGGGAGCCGTTGACGACCCGGCTCACGGTGGCTCGCGAGACATTCGCCTCCCGCGCGACCGCTTCGAGCGTCGGCGCGGTGGGTCGCGTCCGGATCCCACTTCCCCCCTGCTGCATGGCGTTCAGTCTATTTCCGTCTCGGGGTGATGGCGGGCGGGGCTGGCCGTCAGCTCGACGGCAGCGCGCGGTCGCGGATGACGCCGGCGTACGTGCGTCCGCTGTCCTTCACGGTGCGCTGCTGCGTGTCGTAGTCGACGCGCACGAGGCCGAAGCGCTTGTCGTAGCCCCACGCCCACTCGAAGTTGTCCATGAGCGACCAGTAGAAGTACCCGTGCACGGGCACGCCCTCATCGATGGCGTCGAGGATGGCGGCGAGGTGCGAAGCGAGGAACTCGGTGCGCTCCGCGTCGTGCACCACGCCGTCGTCGCCGACGACGTCGTCGTAGGCGGCGCCGTTCTCGGTCACGAAGAGGCGCACGCCGGCGGATGCCGCGTAGTCCTGGTGCACGCGCACGAGCAGTTCGCGCAGGCCGTCGGGCTGCACCTCCCACTCCATCGCGGTCAGCGGGAGGTTCTGCGGGTGGTTGAACACGCCGTCGGCCGCGGGGAAGGGCGACCGCGTGGGCCGGTCGGTGGGCGCCTGGGCCAGCAGCGGGTGCTCGGCCGGGCGGTCGCTCACGTACTCGCCGTGGTAGTAGTTCACGCCCAGCGTGTCGATCGGGGTCGAGATCACCTCGAGGTCGCCCGGGAGCACGACGTCGCGGAGGCCGAGGTGGCCGACGTCGGCCATCAGGTCGCCGGCGTAGTGGCCGCGGAAGATCGGATCGAGGAAGAACCGGTTGAACTGGCCGTCGATACGCCGGGCCGCGTCCACGTCACCGGGGTGCGTCGGGTCGACGGGCTTGGCGACCGTGAGGTTCAGCGTGATGCCGAGCTCGAGCTCGGGATCGCGCTGGCGCAGCGCCTGCACGGCGAGCCCGTGGGCGAGCAACAGGTGGTGGCCGGCGGCGAGGCCGGCCGCGACATCCTGGCGCCCCGGTGCGTGTGCGCCGCCCGTGTAGCTGAGGAACGACGAGCACCACGGCTCGTTGAGCGTCGTCCACACGCCGACGCGGTCGCCGAGCGCCTCGTGCAGGTCGAGGGCGTAGTCGCGGAACAGGTAGGCGGTGTCGCGGTTGGCCCAGCCGCCGCGCTCCTCGAGCGCCTGGGGCAGGTCCCAGTGGTAGAGCGTGAGCCACGGCTTGATCCCGGCCTCGAGCAGCTCGTCGACGAGCCGCGAGTAGAAGTCGACGCCCTCTGGATTGACCGGGCCGCCGTCGGGCCGTACCCGCGACCACGAGGTCGAGAACCGGTAGGTCTGGAGTCCGAGCTCCTTCATCAGGGCGACGTCCTGCGGCATCCGGTGGTAGTGGTCGCAGGCGACATCGCCGTTGTCGGCGTTCACGACGGCGCCGGGCACGCGGCAGAAGGCATCCCAGATGGAGGCGGTGCGTCCGCCCTCGAAGGCGGCGCCCTCGATCTGGAAGGCCGCCGTCGCGGCGCCGAACAGGAAGTCGGAGGGGAACGGGCGCGTGAGCAGCGCGGGGTTCGCGAGGGTGTCGGTCATGGTGGTGGTGTCAGCTCCGAAGTCGATGGTCATCCCTTCACGGCTCCCGCCATGATGCCGCTCACGAGCTGCTTGCCCGCGAAGACGAAGAGGATGAGGAGGGGGATGGTGGACAGCAGGACGCCCGCGAGCACGATCGAGTAGTCGACGAAGTAGTTCGACTGCAGGAGCGAGAGCGCGACGGGCAGCGTGGGGTCGCTGCGGTCGAGGACGATGAACGGCCAGAAGAAGTTGTTCCAGGCCGAGACGAACGTGAACAGGCCGAGCATCGCGGCGGCCGGGCGGGCGGCGGGCAGCCCCACGGTGAGGAACGTGCGGAACGAGCTCGCGCCGTCGACCCGGGCGGCCTCGATGAGCTCGTCGGGCACGGCCTGCTGCAGATACTGCGTCATCCAGAACACGCCGAACGCGCTGGTGAGCGCCGGGATGATGATCGCACCCACGTTGCCGGTCCAGCCGAGGTCGGCGAAGAGGATGTAGAGCGGCACGACGCCAAGCTGGGTGGGCACCGCCATCGTGGCGACCACGAAGACGAGCAGCCACTTGCCGCCGCGGAAGCGGAGCTTCGCGAACGCCCAGCCGGCCAGCGTCGAGAAGAAGACCACCGAGAGGGCGATGAGCGCTGAGCTGTAGATGGAGTTCCACAGCGCCTTCCAGAAGTTCACCGCCGGATCGTTGACGACCGAGATCGCGTTCGCGATGAAGTTGCCGCCGGGCAGCCACGACATGTTCGGGTCGCGGATGGTCGAGGCATCCCCCGAGCCGATCAGGAACGACCAGTAGAAGGGGAACAATGCGGCGCCCAGCACGATCACGAGGCTCGTGTACACGAACCATCCGGGCCGCGACCCGCGCACGGGCCGGCGCCGGGCGGCCTTGCCGGCGTTGGGGATGTTCTCCTCGGCGATCGCGAGGGGAACGGGGTTCATGACGGTCATCGTGCCGCCTCCGGGGTCTCGAGGGTGGAGTCGGTGGCGCGCGCGGCGAGGTCGCGGCGGGCCGCGCGGGCGGCGGCGCGGCGCTGGCGCCCGCTCGCGGCATCCCGCCGGCCCTCGTCTCGGACCACCTTCTGCGTGACGAGCAGGTTGATGACGCCGATGGCCAGGATGATGAGGAAGAGGATCCAGGCGAGGGCCGCAGCCCGGCCGAAGTTCCACTGGCCCCAGCCGATGTCGTAGAGGTACAGCGTGATGGTGAGCCACTGCGAGTCGGCGCCGCCGGTGCCGTACTGGTCGTACATGCGCGGCTCGTCGAAGATCTGCAGGCCGCCGATCGTCGACGTGATGATCACGAAGATGAGGGTGGGCCGGAGGCTCGGCACGGTGATGGCGAAGAACTGCCGGAACTTGCTGGCGCCGTCGATGGCGGCCGCCTCGTAGTAGTCGCGCGGGATGGCCTGCATCGCGGCGAGGAGGATGAGCGTGTTGTAGCCGGTCCAGCGGAAGTTCACCATGGTCGCGATGGCGATGTGACTGGCGAAGGCGTCGCTGTGCCACATGACCGGCGGCAGGCCCAGGTCGGTCAGCACCGAGTTCACGAGGCCGAACTTGTCGCCGAACATGTTGCTGAAGATGAGGGCGACGGCGACGGGTGCCATCACGTAGGGGACGAGCACGCCCATGCGCCAGAAGGTCTTGGCGCGGATGTTCTGGTCGAGCATGGCGGCGATGAAGATCGCGGCGACCAGCTGGGGGATGCTCGAGAGCAGGAAGATGCTGAAGGTGTTGCGGAGGGCGATCCAGAACTTCGGCTGCGTCAGCACGTAGACGTACTGGTCGAAGCCGATGAACGTGCCCGAGTTGCGGACGAGGTCCCAGTCCATGAAGGAGATGACCGCCGTGTAGGCGATCGGGAACAGCCCGACGACGATGAAGAGGATGAAGAACGGCGAGATGTAGAGGTAGGGCGAGAGCTTCAGGTCCCACCGGCTGAGGCGGTGGCCGAACGCGATGCGCCGCGGATCCCTCGGCGCCGGTGCGCCGCCGGGCTGCTGCGGTCGTTCGGTGGATGACGGGGGCGCGGTGGCGGTGGATGTCACGGTCGTTCCTCTGCTTCCGGATGCTGCGGACGGGAGTCCGCGGGGGGCCGGGCGCGCCCGGCCCCCCGCGAAGGGCCGACTAGCCGATCGCCTCGACTTCGGAGACCCACTGGTCCCACGACGCCTGCTTGTCCTGCGTGCCGTCCTCGACACGGGTCAGGGCCTTCTGCATGGCGTCGTTGATCTGGAAGTAGTACTCGCCCTTGAACGGCGCCACCGAGACGGCCTTGGCACGATCCGTGAAGATCTGGCCGACCGGCGCGTTGTTGAAGTACTCGTTCACGAAGCCGGTGAGCGCTTCATCGGTGTAGGCGTCGTTCTGGCTCGGGAAGGTGCCGGCATTGACGAAGGCCTTGATCTGCTGCTCGGGAGCGGTCAGCCAGTCGGCCAGCTTCTGCGCCTCTTCGACGTGAGCGCCGTTGGCGGGAACGGTCAGGTACGAGCCGCCCCAGTTGCCGCCGCCGCTCGGGAAGACGTTCGCGACGTCCCAGCCGGTGACGCCCTCGGCGTTGCCGGAGATGACACCGAGCATCCAGCCCGGGCAGAGCATGGTCGCGTACGCGCCGTTGCCGACGCCGGCGAACCAGTCGTCGCTCCACTGGCCGAGGTGCGCGGACTGCGTGGCGCTGGCGTCGAGCACCGCGTTGTAGATGTCCTCGACGTCGGCGTTCTCGGTCGCGGTGATGTCACCGGAGTCGGGGTCCTCGTAGGCGGCCTCGACCTGGTTGATCATGCCCTGGTACGTGCTGCCCGCCGAGTCGAACCAAGCCTTGCCGGTGGCGGCGGTGTACTGCGCGCCGACCTCGAAGTACTTGTTCCAGTCGCCCTCGAGCAGCGCGGCGACCTCTTCGCGGTCGGTGGGGAGGCCGGCGGCGGCGAACAGGTCGGAACGGTAGCACACGCCCTCGGGGCCGATGTCGGTGCCGTAGCCGATGAGGCGGCCGTCGGCGTCGGTTGCGGCGTCGACCTTCCAGTCGAGCCAGCGGTCTGCGGTGCCCGCGGGCACCTCAGCGAGGAGGTCGGAGTACTTCATGACCTCGGGAAGCCAGTCGACCTCGATGGCCTCGACGTCGGCCAGGCCCTTCTTGCCGAGCTTCTGGAAGTAGTTGGCGCGCGCGTCGTTCGACGTCGCGGCCTTGTTCTGCACGACCTTCACGTTCGGGTTCTCGTCCATGTACTCCTGGAGGAGCTCGTCGGTGTAGCCGAAGTCGTTGAACGTCGCGACGCTCAGTTCGATCGGGCCGTCGCTGGAGCCCGAGTCCGAGCTCGGGGAACAGCCCGAGGCGAGGAGGGCGATGGATGCGGCGCCGGCTACGGCGGCGATCGCCTTGGTGCGTCGTGAAAGCTTCACGGTCACTCCCTTGTGTGCGTGGTGGGGTTGCGGAATGGTCACGTGAGGTCGCGCTCAGACTCAAGGTGAGAGCGCTCTCACGATGCAGGGCGATGCTATGAGAGCGCGATCATCGCTGTCAAGAGAGCGCTCTCATTCTGTGCGTTCGTTACTGAGCTGTAACCAAATGCGAGCGGCGTCTCGGCGCGCCAAGGCGACTCGGCGATGGCGCGACACGCGGCTCCTTCGCGACGCCGCGTACACTCGAACGGTGTCTGGAAGCGAGCGCCGGGAACCGAGCGACGCCGTGCGGGAGCGGCGGCGCATGGTCATCGCGCTGTCGCTGAGCGTCGTGCTGATCGCCATCGCCGTGCTCGTGGTCGGGTACGTCAGCGGCGCCGATCCGGCCGTCGCCGGTTCGTCCACCAGTTCCGGCGACGAGGCGACGAAGACGCCACGCCCGGCCCCCGAAGCCCTTCCCGCACCCGCCACCGTCGCCTCGTTCGACAAGGCCGCCCGCTCCATCGACGACCCGACGAGCATCTGGGTCGTCGTCAACAAGCTCCGTCCGCTCAACCCGCAGGACTACGAGCCCGATGACCTCGTCGCGGTGCCGGTGGAGCACACCTGGGAGCCCGAGCTGCGCCAGGAGGCATCCGACGCCGTGGTCGCGATGTTCGACGCGGCACGCGGGGAAGCCGGCCTCGAGCTCGCCTCGAACAGCGCCTACCGCTCGTACTCCGCCCAGGAGGAGGTCTACGACGGCGACGACCTCACCACGGCGCGGCCCGGGTTCAGCGAGCACCAGACCGGCCTGACGATGGACATCGGCGCCTCCTCGGGCGACTGCTCACTGTCCGAGTGCTTCGCGGACACCGCCGAGGGTGCCTGGCTGCGCGACAACGCCTGGCGCTTCGGGTTCATCATGCGCTATCCGGCCGACAAGACCGACATCACCGGCTATTCGTTCGAACCGTGGCACTACCGCTACGTCGGCACCGAGCTCGCCACCGAGATGCACGAGACCGGCTTCGCCACCCTCGAGGAATTCTTCGGCCTTCCGGCCGCGCCCGACTACGAGTGAGTCGATGACCGGTCAGGGCGAACGGATGCCGCGACGCGGCCTCGCGCTGACGGTGCTGATCGTCAACCAGCTCCTCGCCGGCGCCGGGGTCGCGACGGGCATGGCCCTTGCGGCGATCCTCACCGCCGACCTCACCGACACCGTGGCGATGGGCGGACTCGCGCAGTCGTCGAGCGTGCTCGGTGCCGCGATCGTCGCCATCCCGCTCGCGCGCCTGGCCGTGCGCGCCGGCCGCCATGTGGCACTCGCGACCGGGTACGCGTTGGCATTCGGCGGCGCCGTGCTCGTGGTCGCTGCGGCGACGAGCGGGATGCCGGTGCTCGTCTTCCTCGGCCTCGCGGCGTTCGGCGCCGCGAGCGCCGCGGGCCTGCAGGCCCGCTTCGCGGGGACCGAGGTGGCGGCGCCCGGGTTCGAAGCGCGCTCCATGTCGCTCGTGCTGTGGGCGACGACCATCGGCTCGGTCGCCGGGCCGCTGCTCTCCGAGTCGGGCGACGAGTTCGGCCAGGCGCTCGGGCTGCCCCCGCTCGTGGGGCCCTTCGTGTTCTCGGCGGTCGCGTTCGCGCTGTCGGCCCTGCTCGTGGGCACGCTGCTGCGCACGCCCCGGGCCGGGCACCTGGCGGTGGATCCGTCGGCGCCTGCGCCCGACGAACCGAGTGCCCGGCCCGACGTCGGTGATCCGGCCGTCGCACTCGACGCATCGCTTGACGCATCGCTTGACACATCGCCGGACGCATCGCCGGACGCATCGCCGGGCGTACAGCCCGACGCATCGCCGGCCAAGGTCGGCGCGTGGGCGGCGCTGACGGTGGCGCTCCGCAACCCGAGGGCGCTCGTCGCCTTCCTCGCGATCGTGTGCTCGCACACGGTGATGGTCGGCGTGATGGTCATGACGCCGCTGCACATGACCGAGCACGGGCTGTCGATCTCGCTCGTCGGCGTGGTGCTCAGCATCCACATCCTCGGCATGTACGGCGCGAGCCCGCTCATGGGCTGGCTCTCCGACCGCATCGGCTCCGAACGGGTCATCGCGCTCGGCGCCGCGCTGCTCATCTCAGCGACGGTCATCGGCATCCTCGCCCCCGTCGACAGCCTGCTCGTGCTCATGCCGTTCGCGCTCGGCCTGCTCGGCCTGGGCTGGTCGGCCGGCCTGATCGGCGGGTCCACGCTGCTCACGACCTCCGTCGACGAGCCGCTGCGAGTGCCCTTGCAGGGGGCCACGGATGCGTCGATGAACATCGCCGCCGCGGCATCCGCTGCCCTGTCGGGCGTGGTGCTCGGCGTGGGCGGATTCGCGGGCGTGAACGTGGTGGCGATCTTCGTGCTTGTGCCCCTGGCGATCGCGGGGCTGCGCGCGCGGGTGCTCGCCCGCAGCGCCGCCGCCTGATCGCGCCGCCGCCCCTGGGCCCCGGGGGGCCTCAGACGTCGTCGGGCCGGCGGTCCTTCCGCGCCGCGTAGGCCTTCTTCATCTTGACCGCGTTGCCGCAGCCGGCCATGGTGCACCAGCGGCTCGACCGGTTGCGCGAGTGGTCGTAGTACGCCCAGCGGCAGGAGTCGCGGGCGCACGCCTTGAGCCTGGGCCACGTGCCGTCGTCGATCGAGCGGCGCACGGCGTCGAGCAGGCCGCCGAGCGCTCGTCGGACGGGGTCGGCGCCGGCGGGTTCGAGCTCGAACGACTCGGCCTCGACGAACTGCACGTGCACCGGCAGCTGGGCGAGCGCCTCATTCAGTCGAGCGACGGCGGCGGGGTCGGGCTCGTGCCCGGCGTGGAGTTCGAGCACGCCGCGAAGCCCCTCGCGCAGCTGCGTCGCGAAGGCGAGGTCGTCGGCGGTCACGCGAGCACCCTCGTCGAGGAGGCCGCGTGAGCCGAGCCAGGCTGCGAGGTCGGCCGGCTCGCCCAGCCGCTCGTCGTCGAGCTGGTACTCGACGGTGTTCACGAAGTCGCGCACCAGTCGCAGTGACGGCGGGATGACCTCGTCCTCCTTCTGGAACGCCAAGTCGGTCAGTGCACCCATTACACCAGCGTAACCCCTTGACAGGTGTGACGGAAGCGCGCACGGTAGAAACACCGGTGAAACTACTTCACCGGTGTTCACCAAGGAGGTTCACCATGTCGGGCATCACTGACACACGGGAGCACGACCAGCGGTTCGGCCGCGCGCCGACGGTCGCGTCGCCGCGGACCGAGCCCGTGACGCAGGCAGGACTCCGGAGCCGATTCTCGGCGTGGCGGGCGGAACGGCGCGCAACGCGCCACGAGCGCCGGGCGGCACGTAGCGAGTGGGCCGACGGGATCCCGGTCTGGGCGTTCGGGATCCTGCACCGGGGCGGTTGAGGACCGGAGTGTGCGGCCTCGCGACGACGAAAACCGAACGCTCCGTGTGATCACGCTCTCACGGCTTTCCCAGTGTCCAAGAGGGATCCTCACAAAAACGCGTGATGGGCTGTCGTGTCCCCCTTCCTGCCGACACGGAATCCCCTCGCTGTGCCCCACACTCCAGAACTGCCCCTGCTTCGCCGCGCCACCTTCCGCGCCCCATCGTTTCGACCCGACGCCGTTCCGGCGCTCGATGCCGGCGCCGAACCCGCCGACCTCCCCGTGCCCCTGCCGGTCGAACCTGGTCCGGTCGCCTCGCAGACGCCTGAGCAGGAGCAGGAGCAGGAGCAGGAGCAGGAGCAGGAGCACGAGCAGGAGCAGGCTCCCGCCCCCGCGCCGCGCACCGTCTCGCACAAGCCCCGTCACCGGGCCGACCACGTGCGCAACCGACGGGCGACGGGCGGCGCGTTCCGCCGCACCGTGGCCCTCGGCTGCGCCACCGCGATCATGGGCGTCAGCGCGTTCGGCGCTGTCGCGGCATCCGCCGACGAGGACCGCACCCGCACCTCGGCGGTCGCCGCGGCATCCGACGCCAAGGGCACGGCCGTCACCGACACGATCGCCGCGCCAGACGTCGAGGTCGACCCGCACCATGGACCGACGGTGACGAGCGACCTCTCGGTCGCGGCCGCGCCGTTCACCGGGGGCACGCAGGTGACCGTGTCGGGCGAGCAGCTCGACGAGGTGGCCGCCGTCAGCGTGGGCGGCGTTCCCGCCACCATCGTCGCGGCCGCCGACACGCAGATGACCTTCGCCGTGCCGGCGGTCGCCGACACCGCGCTCGGCACGGCGGCCGTCGTGAGCTTCGCGGATGCCGCGGGCGCGCCCGTCGAGGTCGAGAGGCCGACCGCCGTGGTCGCCGCCGGTACCTCGGTGGTGCAGCCGCTCACGGGCGAGCTCACGGGCGCGGCGGAGCCGAAGGCGCCGATGGCGCCGCGCACGCTGAGCCTCACGTACACGAGCGACCCGGGCATCGACGCGCAGGTCGCCTACGTCCTCGCGCACTGGAGCGACTACAACTCGGGGGCCTACCCGGTGCTCTCGGGCAACGACTGCGCGAACTTCGCCAGCCAGTCGCTCGTCGCCCGCGGCTGGGCCATGGACGGCGGCTGGTACTACGACGGCGGCTCGGGCGCCATGTCACCCACGTGGGCGAGCTCGACGGCCCTCGGCGACTACCTGCGCGGCCGCACCGACCGGGCCACCGAGCTCGACGACTCGCAGCGCACGCTCGTGAAGGTCGGCGACATCGCCCAGTTCGACTGGGACGGCTCGGGCGACCGCGATCACACCGCGGTCGTCACGCGCGTCGAGCACTCGGCGGCGGGCACCAAGGTCTGGGTCGGCGGGCACACGAAGGATGCCGACTACTGGGACGTGGACGAGGCACTCGCCAGCGGCGGCGGCTCGGTGCACTACTTCTCGATCCGCTGACCGCCTGAGACGATTCCGTCGAGCGTCGACACCTGCCCCGACGTGTCGACCACGACGACGGACCGCGCCGGCAGCACCAACGCCTCCGCCTCGGCCGGCACCGGGTCGCCGCCGAGGGAGCCCGAGTGGAGGAGAACCCGACCGGCGAGGGTCGTCGCGGCGCCGGCGGGAGCGAGGTTCACCGCGATCACGAGCAGGCCCCGGTGCACGAGCACGGTTCTCGCCTCCTCGTCGATCTCGACGCGTGTGGCGAGCATCGACGGGTCGGTGACCTCGGGCCGGAGCCGACGCAACGCGATGAGCTGCCGGTACCAGCGCAGCATCCGCGTGTGGATCGTGTCGGGCTGACGCAGGCCACCGATGAAGCCGAAATCCCCGGACTCCGGCCGCGTCGGCGGCACCGGCTCGGGATACGGCTCGCCCCAGTCGAGCTTCGAGCGCCGGAACGTCTCGGGGTCCTGCGGGTCGGGCACGACCGCCGGGTCCCAGCCCATACGCGCGAACTCGGCGATGCGCCCCTCGGCGGTGGCCCGGCCGAGCTCGGGCTCGGGATGCGACGTGAAGAACTGCCACGGCGTCGACGCCGCCCACTCCTCGCCCATGAACAGCATGGGCGTGAACGGCGAGAGCAGGGTCAGTGCGGCGGCGATCGCGAGTCCGCCTTCGTCGACGGATGCCGCCAGCCGGTCGCCCGCGGCCCGGTTGCCGACCTGGTCGTGGTCC
Organism: Agromyces sp. 3263; assembly: GCF_031456545.1. Lineage (NCBI taxonomy): Bacteria > Bacillati > Actinomycetota > Actinomycetes > Micrococcales > Microbacteriaceae > Agromyces > Agromyces sp. 3263. The sequence goes on along the minus strand of NZ_JAVDUV010000001.1, from coordinate 1,310,340 downwards.
TGGTCGAACACCACGAGTCGCCAGGCGGGCGTGCGCTCGCGGTCGATGGGCCGGCCGTGCACCCGGCCGCGGAAGCTCGACCAGGTGCCGGCGTGGAAGAACCCGCGCTCGAACACGTCGCGGAGCGCGGTGAGCGGCGCGAAGTCGGCGTAGTAGCCGACCGTCTCGCCCGACACGGCGACGTGCACGGCGTGGTGGAAGTCGTCGCTCCACTGCGCGGTGATGCCGGCGCCATGCGCCTCCCGGGGGCGGATCATCCTCGGGTCGTTGAGGTCGCTCTCGGCGATGAGGGTGAGCGGACGGCCGACATGCGCGGACAGGGCGTCGACCTCGGTGGCGAGCTCCTCGAGCAGGTGCACCGCGCCGTGGTCGACGAGCGCGTGCACCGCGTCGAGGCGCAGCCCGTCGACGTGGAAGTCGCGGAGCCACATCAGCGCGTTGTCGATGATGAACCGGCGCACCTCGCCGGAGTGTGCGCCGTCGAGGTTCATCGAGGCGCCCCACGTGTTGGCGCGCGCGTCGTGCAGGTAGGGGCCGAACTCGGGCAGGTAGTTGCCGCTCGGGCCGAGGTGGTTGTAGACCACGTCCTGCACGACCGCGAGCCCGCGCGCGTGGCACGCGTCGACGAACCGCTGGTAGGCGGCAGGCCCGCCGTAGGCCTCGTGCACCGCGTACCAGAGCACGCCGTCGTAGCCCCAGTTGTGCGTGCCGTTGAACGCGTTGACGGGCAGCACCTCGACCATGTCCACGCCGAGCTCGACGAGATGGTCGAGCCGTTCGATCGCGGAGTCGAGGGTGCCCTGGGGCGTGAACGTGCCGACGTGCAGCTCGTAGATCACTGCGCCGGCGACCTGCCGCCCGGTCCAGCCGCGGTCCTGCCACGCGTGCGCGCCGGGGTCGAAGACGCGGGAGAGCCCGTGCACCCCGTCGGGCTGGCGCCGCGACCGGGGGTCGGGCCGCGGGGTGTCGGCGTCGTCGATGAGGTAGCCGTAGTCGCGTCCGTCGCCGGCGGCCGTCCACCAGCCGCCGTCCTCGGCGGTCATCGGATGCCGCGTCCCGTCGAGCTGCAGGGTCATCCGGGTCGCCCGTGGCGCCCACACGCGGAACTCGGTCACGCGAGGCCTCCCTCTTCGACGAGCAGTGCCACCGGGTAGTCGTGCAGCACCTCGGCCAGCCGGAGCACGCCGCCCTGGTGGTGGCGTCCGGTGAGCACGTCGGTGAGCGGCGCGCTCCCGACGTCGACGACGGTGTCGCCCCACCCGCCGCGCTCCGCGAGAGCGAGGGGCAGCCGGGTGGCCAGCGCGATCGCGCCGCCGCGGTCGAAGGCGACCAGGTGATCGGCCGCAGTACCCGATGCCGCGAGCGGCATATAGTCCTCGAAGAGCTCGGGGCGGTCGCGTCGCAGACGGAGCGCCCGGCTCGTGACGAGCAGCTTCGCGGCGCCCGACGCGTCGATCGGAGGCCGGGCGCCCCCGTCGAGCTCGGCCAGCATGCGTCGTCGCGCATCGAAGTCGACCGGGCGTCGGTTGTCGGGGTCGACGAGCGACTGCTCCCAGAGCTCGCTGCCCTGGTACACATCGGGCACCCCGGGTGCCGTCAGCTGCAGCAGCTTCCCGCTCAGCCCGTTCGACCAGCCGGGCAGCTCGAGCCGCGCCAGCAGCCGATCGACCACCGCGCGCACGCGACCGTCGTCGAAGGCCGCATCGACGAGGGCGTGCATCCGTTCCTCGAAGGCGGCATCGGGCGCCGCCCACCCCGTCGAGTTCCCCGCCTCCCGGGCGGCCTTCTCGGCGTAGGCGTGCAGGCGCTCCCGGCTCGCAGGCCACGCGCCGACGACGGCCTGCCAGAGCAGGTTCGCGAGCGGCCGGTCGTCGAGCGGGGCGAGCTCGTGCAGCTCGTCGAGCGCCGCCGACCACTCCTCGGGCACCTCCGCGATCACGTCGATGCGGGCGCGCACATCCTCGCCGCGCTTCGTGTCGTGCGTCGACAGGGTGGTCATCGACCGTGGCATCCGCTCGTGCCGGGAAGCCGAGCGGGCATGGAAGTCGGCGACGTCGATCGCGAACTCGGCCGGGTCGCCGCCGACCTCCGTCAGGCTCGTGAGTCGGGTGTACCGGTAGAACGCGGTGTCCTCCACGCCCTTGGCCATGACCATGCCGCTCGTCTGCTGGAAGCGCTGCGCCGCCGGGTGCTCCGGATCGGCGAGGATCCGCAGCAGTCGTTCGATCGCCGGGGCGAGGTCGGGCCGGTGCCGGGTCGCGAGCTCCGCGGCCTCGCGGAGGTGCTCCTCGCCGAAGGGGAGGTACGACCGATAGACCGGGAAGCAGGCGAGCAGCTCGGCCACGGCGTCGGCGACCTCGGGCAGGTGCTCGTCGGCGGGGGAGGCCGCCGCGAGCTCGCGGTCGAGGCGCAGCACCTCGGAGCGGAGGATGCCGTCGGCCACCGCTCGCTTCGTGTCGTGGATGAGCTCGGCCCAGTCCACCGGCTCGCCGCCGCGCAGGCGGGTGTCGAGGTCGGTGAGCGGCGCCTCGCCCGCGGGATCGACGAGCACGCGGTCGATGTCGCCGAGGGCGTCGTACCCGGTGGTGCCCTCCGTGGCCCAGCCCCGCGGCATCCGCTCGTCGCCCTCGAGGATCTTCTCGACGAGCACGTAGGCACCGCCCGTCAGCTCGGCGAGGCGGTCCAGGTAGGCGCCCGGATGCCGCAGCCCGTCGGGGTGGTCGACCCGCAGGCCGTCGGCGAGGCCCGCCTCGAACCAGCGCGCGATCTCGGCGTGGCTCTCGTCGAACACGCGCGGCACCTCGACCCGGATGGCGGCGAGCGTGTTCACCGCGAAGAAGCGCCGGTAGTTGAGGTCGGCGTCGGCGCGGCGCCAGTCGACGAGCTCGTAGTGCTGGCGGGCGTGCACCGCCGCGGCATCGTCGCCGTCGGCCGCCGTGCCCGCCGCCACGGGGAAGCGGTGGTCGAAGTAGTGCAGCTCGAACGCGCCATCCGTCGCGACCAGCTCCAGCGCGCCGAGGTCGTCGGCGCTGCCGAGCACCGGGATGCGCACGCGCCCGCCGCCGAAGTCCCAGTCGATGTCGAACGCCTCGGCGTGCGCGGAGTCCCGTCCGTTCGCGAGCACGTCCCACCACCACGCCATCGCCGACGGAGTCGCCACGCCGACGTGGTTCGGCACGATGTCGACGAGCACGCCCATGCCGTGGGTGCGCGCCGCGGCCGCCGCCCGTTCGAGGCCGTCGGCCCCGCCCCGCGCGGGATCCACGAGCGCGTGGTCGACGACGTCGTACCCGTGGTCCGAGCCGGACTCTGCCTCGAGGATGGGCGAGAGGTACACCCAGTCGGCGCCGAGCTCGTGCAGGTAGCCGATCACGTCGGCCACCGCGTCGAGGTCGAACGAGGGGCGCACCTGGATGCGGTAGGTCGAGACGGGTGCCTTCACGGATGTCCCTTCGGTCGTCGCTCGGTGGCGTGAGGTCGGGCGGCCGACGCGGGCCTACGTGGGGGGGTGCACGGTCGTGGACTGCGCGCCGCCCGAGGTGCCCGGTGCGCCGCCCGGCAGCTGCGCCTGGCTGCCCTGCGACGTGCGCACCGCGAGGGAGGCGGCGACCGAGTGGTCGGGCTCGGTCTCGGGCTCGGTGTGCGCGCAGAGCACGAGCATCGACCTGCCCTCGAGCGTGAACGTGTCGCCGGCCGACTTCGGCTCGCTGTCCGCCGACCGGCCCGCCGTGTCGATCACGACGTCCCACATCTGATTCGTGCGGGGAGGGATGCGGAACTCGGCGTCCTCGGGCTCGGCGTTGTAGAACAGCAGGAAGTCGACGTCGACGATGGGCTCGCCGCGCGCGTCACGCTGGCGGATGCCCTCGCCGTTGAGGTAGACGCCGACGGCCCGGCCGAGGGGGGCGTCCCAGTCCTGCTCCCGCATCTGCGTGCCGTCCGGCCGCAGCCAGACGATGTCGGGCAGCGGAGCACCCTCGGCGCTCTCCTCGCCCTCCTCGATCTCGACCGGGCGGCCGTCGAAGAACCGGCTCCTGCGGAACGTCGGGTGGTCCTTCCGCAGCCTGGCGACCGCCGCCGTGAACTCGATGAGCGGCTTGTCGGCCTGGTCCCAGTGCACCCAGCTCAGCTCGTTGTCCTGCGCGTACGTGTTGTTGTTGCCCTGCTGCGTGCGTCCGAGCTCGTCGCCGTGCAGGAGCATGGGCACGCCCTGCGACAGCAGCAGGGTCGCGAGGAAGTTGCGCTGCTGCCGTGCGCGCAGAGCGAGCACCTCCGGGTCGTCGGTGTCGCCCTCGGCGCCCGAGTTCCACGAGCGGTTGTGCGATTCGCCGTCATTGCCGTCCTCACCGTTCGCCTCGTTGTGCTTCTCGTTGTACGAGACGAGGTCGCGGATGGTGAAGCCGTCGTGCGCGGTCACGAAGTTGATCGAGGCGACCGGCTTGCGCCCGCTGTTCTCGTAGAGGTCGGCCGAACCCGTGATGCGCGAGGCGAACTCGCCGAGGCTCGACGGCTCGCCGCGCCAGAAGTCGCGGACCTCGTCGCGGTACTTGCCGTTCCACTCCGACCACTGCGGCGGGAAGTTGCCCACCTGGTAGCCGCCGGGGCCGACGTCCCACGGCTCGGCGATGAGCTTCACCTGCGACACCACCGGGTCCTGCTGCACGAGCTCGAAGAAGCTCGAGAGGCGGTCGACGTCGTAGAACTCGCGCGCCAGGGTGGCCGCAAGGTCGAACCGGAACCCGTCGACGCGCATCTCGGTGACCCAGTACCGCAGGCTGTCCATGATGAGCTGCAGGGCGTGCGGGTGCCGCACGTTGAGCGAGTTACCCGTGCCCGTGTAGTCGGTGTAGTACCGCTTGTCCTTCTCCTCGAGGCGGTAGTAGGCGGCGTTGTCGATGCCGCGGAACGCGATCGTCGGGCCGAGGTGGTTGCCCTCGGCGGTGTGGTTGTAGACCACGTCGAGGATGACCTCGATGCCCGCCTCGTGCATGGCGCGCACCATGCTCTTGAACTCCTGCGCCTGCTGGCCGAGCTCGCCCGTCGACGAGTACTCGTTGTGCGGCGCGAAGAACCCGATGGTGTTGTAGCCCCAGTAGTTGCGCAGGCCCTTCTCCTCGAGCGTCGAGTCCTGCACGAACTGGTGCACGGGCATGAGCTCGATCGCCGTGACACCGAGCTTGCGCAGGTGGTCGATCACGGCGGGGTGGGCGACGCCGGCGTACGTGCCGCGCTGGTCCTCCGGGACATCCGGATGCAGCTGCGTGAGCCCCTTGACGTGCGCCTCGTAGATCAGCGTCTCGGAGTAGGGGGTGTTGGGGTGCCGGTCGCCCGCCCAGTCGAAGAACGGGTTGATCACGACCGAGTGCATGACGTGGCCGGCGGAGTCGTCGTCGTTGCGCGAGTCGGGGTCGCCGAAGTCGTACCCGAAGAGCGACTGGTCCCAGTCGAACGCGCCCGCCATCGCCTTGGCGTACGGATCGAGCAGCACCTTGTTCGGGTTCGCGCGCTGTCCGTTGTTCGGGTCCCAGTGGCCGTGCACGCGGTAGCCGTACCGCTGCCCGGGCTGCACGTGCGGCAGGTAGGCGTGCCAGACGAACGCGTCGACGTCCTGCAGCTCGACGCGCGTCTCGGTGCCGTCCTCGTCGAACAGGCACAGCTCGACGCGGTCGGCTGACTCGCTGAACAGGGCGAAGTTCGTGCCGCTGCCGTCGAACGTCGCGCCGAGCGGGTAGGCGGATCCGGGCCAGGCTTCCATCGCAGCTCCTCGTGGTCGGATGGGACTCGGGGTCGGCGCTGATCGAGCAGCGGGCGGATGCCGCGCATGGGCGATCCTCGCATCATCGGCCGCGTTCTCCCGAATCCCGCGAAGGGGGGTTGCACTCGGGCAGCGGCCTGCGGAAGGGGGTCAGCCCGCGGAAGTCAGCGCCTCCGTGACGACGCGCTTCGCCTCCTCCTGCACGAGCGCGAGGTGCTCCGGCCCACGGAAGGACTCGGCGTAGATCTTGTACACGTCCTCGGTCCCGCTCGGCCGTGCGGCGAACCAGGCGTCGGCCGTCGCCACCTTCACGCCGCCGATCGCCGCGTCGTTGCCGGGTGCGCGGGAGAGCTTCGCCGTGATGGGCTCGCCCGCCAGTTCGGTGGCGGCGATCGCGTCGCCGTCGAGCTTGCCGAGGGCGGCCTTCTGGGCGGGGGAGGCCGCGGCATCCGTGCGCTGGTAGGCGGGGTCGCCGAACCGCTCGACGAGCTCCGCGTACAGCTGCGAGGGCGACTTGCCCGTGACGGCGCGGATCTCGGACGCGAGCAGGCACAGCAGGATGCCGTCCTTGTCGGTCGTCCAGACCGTGCCGTCGAACCGCAGGAACGAGGCGCCGGCGCTCTCCTCGCCGCCGAAGCCCACCGAGCCGTCGACGAGGCCGGGCACGAACCACTTGAATCCGACCGGCACCTCCCAGAGGCGTCGGCCGAGGGACTCGGCGACCCGGTCGATCATCGAGCTCGAGACGAGCGTCTTGCCGATCGCGGCATCCGCCCGCCAGTTCGGGCGGTGCGCGAAGAGGTACTCGATCGCGACCGCGAGGTAGTGGTTGGGGTTCATGAGGCCGCCGTCGGGCGTGACGATGCCGTGCCGGTCGGCGTCGGCGTCGTTGCCCGTGAGGATGTCGAAGCTGCCGCCGTGCTCGAGCACCGACGCCATGGCGCTCGGCGACGAGGGGTCCATGCGGATCTTGCCGTCCCAGTCGAGCGTCATGAACGCCCACCTGGGGTCCACGCGCTCGTTGACGACCGTGAGGTCGAGCTCGTACCGGTCGCGGATGGCGGCCCAGTAGTGCACGGATGCCCCGCCCAGCGGGTCGGCGCCGATGTGCAGGCCGGCCTCGCGGATGGCGTCGAAGTCGATGATGTTCGCGAGGTCGTCGACGTAGTTGCCGCGGAAGTCGTAGGTCTCGACGCCGCTCGGCTCCGCCTGGTTCACCTCGGCGAGGCCGCCGGCGATGAGTTCGTTCGCCCGGTTCGCGATCCAGTTGGTGGCGTCGGAGTCGGCCGGGCCGCCGTGCGGCGGGTTGTACTTGAAGCCGCCGTCCTGCGGCGGGTTGTGGCTCGGGGTGATCACGATGCCGTCGGCCTCGCCCTCGGCGCGCTTCGCCGGGTCGTTGTTCCACTTCAGGATCGCGTGCGACAGCGCCGGGGTAGGCACGTAGTCGTCGAACTCGTCGGCGAGCACGCGCACGCCGTTGGCGACGAGCACGTCGAGCGCGGTGGTCTGCGCGGGTGCGCTCAGCGCGTGCGTGTCGGCGCCGATGAACAGCGGGCCCGTGATGCCCTGCGACGCGCGGTACTCGACGATGGCCTGGGTGATGGCGAGGATGTGGTCCTCATTGAATGCCGTGTTGAACGCCGAGCCCCGGTGGCCCGAGGTGCCGAACGCCACCCGCTGCTCGGCGATCGAGACGTCGGGTTTCCGCTCGTAGTAGGCCCTCACGAGGGCCTCGACGTCGATCAGGTCGGATTCGGTCGCCGGGGTTCCCGCTCGCTCGTGCATCTGCCCAGTCTGCCGAAGGAGGGCCCTCGCCGACACCCCTTGCCGCATCGGCGTCACATGAGCGAGCGGATGCCGGTGGCCACCGTGTAGATCGCGAGCCCCGCCAGCGCGCCCACGACCGTGCCGTTGATGCGGATGAACTGCAGGTCGCGACCGACCTGCAGCTCGAGCTTCTCAGTGGTCTCCTTCGGGTCCCACCGCTCGACGGTCTCGGTGATGACCCCGGCGATCTCGTGGCGGTAGTTGCGCACCACGTAGGCCGCGGCATCCGTCACCCATTCGTCGACCTTCGCCGCCAGCTCCGCATCGGTCGAGAGCCGGATGCCGACCTCGACGACCGCCGACCGGAACCCCTGCCGCAGCTCGCTGTCGGGATCGTCGAGCGCCGTCTCGAGGGTGTCCTTGACGCTCGTCCACACCTCGCCCGCGAACTCGCGCACGCGCGGGCTCTCGAGGAGGTCGACCTTGAGCTGCTCGAGCCGGCCGATCATGAGCGGGTCGTGCTGCAGGTCGTTCGCGAGGTCGGCGAGGTAGCGGTCGATCGTCTCGCGCATCGGGTGCGCCGGGTCCTCCCGCACCGCGCGCACGAACGCGAGCACCTCCTTGTGCGCCCGCTCGTCGACGAACTTCTCGACGAAGTCGGGCATCCACCGCGGCATCCGTCCGGAGACGATGCCGCCGATGGACTCGGGATGGGCTTCGAGCCACTCCTCGGCCTTCTCGAACAGGGCGTCGACGGCGGCGCGCTGCTGGTTCGCGGCGACCAGGCGCTCGCCCATGCGCCCGATCGCCGGCCCCCACTCCGGTTCGAACAGGTGGCGGCGCGCGAGCTTCTCGATCACGTCCTCGACGTCGTCGTCACCGAGCAGGGTCATCACGCCGCGGGCGGCGACGGATGCCTCGGCCGTGAGCCGCTCGGCGTTCTCGGGCCTCGACAGCCACTCGCCGAGCCGAGCCGAGATGCCGATCGAGCGCAGCTTGCCCACGACCACCTCGTCGGAGAGGAACTCGTCCTCCACGAAGGCGCCGAGCGTGGCGCCGATCTCGTCCTTGCGGTTCGGGATGATCGCCGTGTGGGGGATGCGCAGCCCGAGCGGGTAGCGGAACAGCGCCGTGACCGCGAACCAGTCGGCGAGCGCGCCGACCATCGCGCCCTCGGCCGCCGCGCGCACGTAGGCGAGCCACGGCACCTGGTCCTGCAGCGCGAACGACACCGCGAACACGACCGCCGCGACGAGGAGCAGGCTCGTCGCGAGCCGTTTCATGCCGCGGAGCGCGACCCGGCGCTCCTCATCGGTGGGTGTCGTGCGCACTGGCGTGGCACGGAGCTCGTCGATCGCCGTCATCTGCCGGCCCCCTCGCGTCGGGATTGCGGTCCGTTTCGACGCTAGCGCCTGCCGCCCGCCCGCTCACTAGGCTTGCGTGCATGACGGATGCCGCCTCCACGCCGCCCGAGCAGACGTACTCCTACCTCGGACCGGCCGGCACCTTCACCGAGGCGGCGCTGAAGCAGGTGCCCGAGGCGGCCGGCAAGCACTGGCGGTCGGTGAACAACGTCGGCGAGGCATTGGCGGATGTCACGAGCGGGCGTTCGACCGCCGCGATGATCGCGATCGAGAACTCGGTCGAGGGCGGGGTGTCGGCCACGCAGGACGCGCTCGCGACCGTGCCCGGGCTCCGCATCGTCGGCGAGTACCTCGTTCCCGTGAACTTCGTGCTCGTCGCCCGGCCCGGCACCACACTGGCCGACGTGCGCATCGTGAATGCGCATCCGGTCGCCTACGCGCAGTCGCGGGGCTGGCTCGAGCGCGAGCTGCCCGACCACGGCCACATCCCGGCGACGAGCAACGTGCAGGCCGCGGCATCCCTCTTCGAGGGCAGCCAGGCGGATGCCGCGGTGGCTCCGCCCGGCATCACCGAGCACCTCGACCTCGCCGTGCTCGCCCGCGACATCGGCGACAATCCGAAGGCCGTCACGCGCTTCGTGCTCGTGTCGCGCTCGCGTGTGCTCGCGGAGCCGACCGGGGCCGACAAGACGAGTCTCATCGTCGAGCTGCCCGACGACGAGCCCGGATCGCTGCTCGCGATGCTCGAGCAGTTCTCGACGCGGGGCGTGAACCTGTCGCTGCTGGAGTCCCGGCCGATCGGCGATGAGCTCGGCCGCTACCGCTTCGTCGTCGACCTCGACGGGCACATCGGCGACGAGCGGGTCGCCGACGCCCTGCTGGGCCTCCGGCGCACCAGCCCCAACGTGATCTTCCTCGGCTCGTACCCCCGCGCCGACCAGCGCGCGATCGAGTACCACTCGAAGTTCGACGACGAGATCTTCATCGAGGCGCGCGACTGGCTGCGCGGGCTCCTCAGCGGCGAGCCCGACTGAGTCCTGGCAACCTGGGTCGGCCGGGGGCCCCGCGGCCTATTCTGGAGTTCGGTGCGGGCGCTGCGGCCCGGCCCGCGAAGGAGCTGCGAGTGAGCGAGGGTTCGGCGACGGGGATCGACCCGCGGTTCGATCCGAGGTTCCAGCGCGGCTACACGCACGACCCGTCCGCTGTGCCGGCTGCCTCCTTGCTTCCCTCCGCGTCTCCGGCCGACACCTCCTCGTCCCCGGCACCCGCGGATCCTTCCCTCGACGGGAGGCCGTCGAGCGAGCCCCCCGCACACGGGCCCGATGCCGCGGTCCTGGCAGAGGCGGGGCCGGTCGACGTCGACGACCCGCTCGTCGACCAGTCCCTGAGCCCCACGCGATGGCTGTGGATCGCGCTCGCCGCCTGCGCCGCGTTCGTCGTGGTCGGTTGCGTCGCGTTCTGGGTGCAGGCCTCCGACCCGTCGAACTACATCGGCGGCGTGCGCGCCGGCCTCGACGAGAGCGTCCGCCTCGTCATCAACGCGATGGCCCCCGCGCTGGTCGAGGCGGGACTCGTCGGCATCGTCGCGGTGCTCGTGACCTGGGCGGTCACGGGTCGCCGCGCGGCGAGCACCGAGGAGCAGCGGTGAGGCGGCCGCATCCTGCCGCCCTCGCGCTGGCCGGCTTCGGGACCGTGGCGCTGCTGGTGCTGTGGTGGGTCATCACCAGCATGCAGGCGATCGAGAGCAAGCTCCAGTGGTCGGGCGACTCGCCGTCCGCCGAGGTCGTGCAGGCGTGGGCGTTCTTCAACTTCGGCTACTCGGTGGCGCTGCCCTCGCTCGGGCTCGCCGTCGCGGCATCCGCCCTCGGCCTCGTGCTGGTGTGGTGCCTGCCACGGCTGCGCCGGGCGCGGCATCCGGTTCATGCAGTGGAGGAGCAGGAGTGAACGAACGTACGGCGGGCATCGACCCCAGGTTCGATGCCCGGTATCAGCGCGGCTATTCGGGTGGGCAAGCCGAGTCGCAACCCGAACGGACGGCCTCGACGGACGTCGAGCCTCCGCAGCCCCCACGACCAGGCCCGGAGGATGATCCGGCCGACGTCATCCGTGCACCCGTCGCCCACCGTGACGCGTCCGATCCTCGCCCGATGACGATCCCGGAGTCGATGCCCGCCGTCGGCCTGCGCGATGAGGAGTCGGAGGTCGGACGTGCTCGTCGGGTACCGACGGGACGCCTCTGGATGAGCCTCGCGGCGAGTCTCCTGCTGGTCATCGCGGGGCTCGCGCTGGTGTGGAACGCCGCCACCGATCGTTCCGTGTACACCGGCACCGCGACCGGCTCCGAGGGCGATGCCATCCAGTTTCTGTCCACCGTCGCGCCCGGGTTCATCCAGGCGGGTGCGCTGGGCTGCGTCGTGGTGCTCGTGGTCTGGGCCGTCCTCGCACGGACCACGGCGGCCGTCGAGGGGGAGGAGTGAGGCGCCGGCGGGTCCACCCGACGGTGATCGCCCTCGGCGCGTTGATGGTCCTGCCCCTGCTGATCGCGGCGGAGCTGTACAACGCCTCCCGGCGCACCATGACCATGGGCTTCTCGTGGCAGGGCGAGCCGAGTGACGAGCAGGTGATGGCGATGGCCATGAACCAGCTCTCGTGGACGCTCGGCCCGATCCTGGCGGCGACCTCCGCTGCGGCGGCCCTCGGCCTCGTGCTGTTCTGGTGCCTCGCCCCGAGTCAGCGCGGCACGCGCACGACGAGCGACGCGGGGTCGACGCGGAACCGCGCCGCCACGACGGTGCCGAACTCGTCGCCGTCGATCTCGAACTCCTCGGGCTCCGCCTCGATCTCGATGTCGACCGCCCGACCGCGCGAGTAGACGATCTCGCGACGGCGGCTCCCGCCCGTGAGGTCCATGAACTGCCGGCCGAGCGCCGACTTGCGCAGCACCCGGTTCTCCCACGTGACGCGTCGCCACACGAGCAGCCAGCCGAGCGCGTTCCGCGGCTGCAGCACGACGACGTCGAGCTTGCCGTCGTCGATCTCGGCGTCTGGTATGAGCTCGATGTTGCCAGGCAGGTAGCCGAGGTTGGCCACGAGGATGCTCGACACGCGTGACCGGTGCAACCGGCCGGCGTCGGTCCGGTGCACCACGCGGAACGGCTTGGACGCCGGGATGGCACGCAGCCCGGCGTCGACATAGGCGAGCCAGCCCACCCGCTTCTTCAGGTCGGGATTCGTGTTGGCGATCATCGTCGCGTCGATGCCGATGCCCGACATCACGAGCGAGACGTGCGACTCGGGCCGGCCGTCGGGTCGGGTGACCTCGGCGATGAGCATGTCCACCGCGCGATCCATGCCCGAGAAGGCGAGCACGACGGCGTCGCCCTGGTCGTTGACGGGGATGCCGAGGTTGCGCGCGAAGAGGTTGCCCGTGCCGAGCGGCACGAGTCCCAGCGGCACGCCGCTGCCCCGCAGGCCCGCCGCCACCGACCGCACGGTGCCGTCGCCGCCGGCCGCGATCACGAGGTCGACTCCCTGCCGCAGCGCGGCCTTCGCCATGCCCTTGCCGGGGTCGTCCTCGGTGGTCTCGATCCACACCGACGGTGCGAAGTGCTGTCGGGACTCGGCTCGCGCCACGGCGGCTCGCAGCTCGGCGACGCCGCTCTTCGTCGGGTTGAAGATCACCGCGGCGCGCAATGCCGTGGCCGCGGCATCCGCAGCAGCATCCGTCGTCTCGTCCGTTCCGACCGCCGTCACCCTGCCAACGGTAGGCCATGTGCCCCGGGCTAGACTGGCTCGCGTGATCGACCCCGTGCTGCTTCGCGAGAACCCCGAGCTGATCAAGCATTCCCAGGAGCTGCGCGGCGAGTCATCCGCCTTCGTCGACGAGGCGGTCGCAGCGGATGCCGTGCGCCGGGCCTCGATCACCGAGTACGAGTCGCTCCGCGCCGAGCAGAACGCCTTCGGCAAGCAGGTCGCGAAGGCGCCGAAGGAGGAGAAGGCCTGGCTCGTCGCGCAGGCCCAGGAGCTCGCGGCGCGAGTGAAGGACGCGAACCAGCGGGCGAACGACGCCGAGTCGGAGTTCCTCCTTGCCGTGCAGCGCCTCGGCAACGTCGTCATCGACGGGGTGCCCGCAGGCGGCGAAGACGACTTCATCGTGCTGCGCGAGGTCGGCGAGGTGCCCACCTTCGACTTCGAGCCGCGCGACCACCTCGAGATCGGCGAGCTGCTCGACGCCATCGACATGGGCCGCGGGGCCAAGGTCTCCGGTGCGCGGTTCCACTTCCTCAAGGGCATCGGCGCCCGCCTCGAGCTCGCACTCATGAACATGGGCCTCGACCGCGCGCTCGCCAACGGCTTCACGCCGCTCATCACCCCCACGTTGGTGCGACCCGAGATCATGCAGGGGACCGGATTCCTCGGCGCCCACTCCGAGGAGATCTACTACCTCCCCGACGACGAGCTCTACCTCACCGGCACGAGCGAGGTCGCGCTCGCCGGGTACCACTCCGATGAGATCGTCGACCTGTCGAACGGCCCGCTCCGGTACGCCGGCTGGTCGACCTGCTACCGCCGTGAGGCGGGAAGCCACGGCAAGGACACCCGCGGCATCATCAGGGTGCACCAGTTCAACAAGCTCGAGATGTTCAGCTACGTCGAGCCGGCCGACGCAGAGGCCGAGCACGAGCGGCTGCTCGGCTGGCAGGAGGAGATGCTCCAGGCCCTCGGGCTCAGCTACCGCGTCATCGACGTGGCCGCCGGCGACCTCGGGTCGAGCGCGGCACGCAAGTTCGACGTCGAGGCGTGGGTGCCCACGCAGGGCGCCTACCGCGAGCTCACGTCCACGTCGAACTGCACGACGTTCCAGGCGCGTCGCCTCGACATCCGGCACCGCACGGAGTCGGGCAAGACGGCGCCCGTCGCGACGCTCAACGGCACCCTCGCGACGACACGGTGGATCGTCGCCATCCTCGAGACCCACCAGCAGGCCGACGGCTCGGTCAGAGTGCCCGAGGCCCTGCGCGGCTACCTCGGCGGCCTCGAGGTGCTCGAGCCCGTCACGCGATGAGCGAGCGGATGCCGCAGCCGGCCCCAGACGGCCTGCCTTGGCTGGTGGCGCTCGACGTCGACGGCACGATCCTGCACGAGGACGAGTCGATCGACGAGCGCGTCGCCGACGCGATCGCCGCGGCGCGTGAGCGCGGCCACGAGGTGACGCTCGCGACCGGGCGGTCGTGGTCGACCACGGCACCGGTGCTGCAGCGACTCGGGCTCGCGCCCGAGTACGTGGTGTGCGCGAACGGGGCGATCACGATGCGGCGCGATGACGCGGCATCCGACGGCTATGTGCGCGAGCACGTCGAGACCTTCGACCCCACGCGCGTGCTCGAGCGGATCCGCGCCTTCCTGCCGAGCGGTCGCTTCATGGTGGAACTTCCCGACGGCCACCGCCTCTACACGGAGGGCATGACCGACTGGAACCTCGAGAACGCCCGCGAGGTGACGTTCGAGGGGCTGCTCGACCAGCGCGCCACCCGCGTGGTCGTGGTGTCGCCCGACCACGAGCTCGAGGACTTCCTGCGCATCGTCGAGGAGATGGGCCTGCACCAGGTCAGCTACGCGATCGGCTGGACCGCCTGGCTCGACATCGCGCCCGACGGCGTGAGCAAGGCCACCGCACTCGAGCGCGTGCGCGGCTGGCTCGACGTGCCCGCCGAGCGAGTGCTCGCCGTGGGCGACGGCCGCAACGACCTCGAGATGTTCGCCTGGGCCGGTGCCGCCGGCCGCTCGGTCGCGATGGGCCAGGCGCCCGCCGAGGTGATCGCCGCGGCATCCGAGACGGCCGACGACGTCGACCACGCCGGACTCGCGGCGGTGCTCGACTCGCTGCCGTGAGCTGTGCCGCATCCTCGAGCTGAGTAGCCCCGGCGCGCTGGAATGACAAGGGTCCTGCCGCCGCACGGTTGCGCCGGATAGGATCAGCGCGTCGGAGGGGGCTCGGCATGAGCGGTCGGACCGGGCAGCAGCCAGTGTCGCCGCCAGTCGTGCCGCGACACGGGCGATTGCCGCGTCACAGCGCCTGGGCCACCTACGGGAAGATCGCGGCATCCGTCGTCGCCGTGCTCGCGGTGAGCGCCGCGGCCATCGGTGCCTACGCCGCGGTCGACCTCGTGCAGTCGGTGAAGCCGCCCGTGAAGCTCGAGAGCGAGAAGGTCCTCGAGAACGTGCCCGACATCGGCGCCATGGAGGGCGGACTCACGTTCGTGCTCGTCGGGAGCGACAAGCGACCGGAGGACGGCGCGTTCGGCGACCCCGAGGAGGAGTCGGCGGTCCTGAACGACGTCACCATGCTGCTGCACATCTCGCAGGACCACTCGCACGTCGAGGTGGTGAGCTTCCCGCGCGACATGTACGTATCGGTGCCCGAGTGCACGGATCCGAACGATCCCGGGGGCGAGAAGCTGTCGGCCATGTCGCAGGTGAAGATGAACGAGGTGCTCTCCTACGGCGGGCTGGGCTGCGTGGCGACGACGCTCGAGCAGCTCACCGGCGTGACGATCCCGCTCGGCGGCATCGTCGAGTTCTACGGCGTCGCCGCCCTCTCGTCCGCCGTCGGCGGCGTCGACGTGTGCGTGACCGACCGCATCGAGGACCCGTACACCGGGCTGTTCCTCGACCCGGGAACGCATTCCCTCTCGGGCATGGATGCGCTGGCGTTCCTGCGCACCCGACACGGGGTGGGCGACGGCAGCGACCTGGGCCGCATCTCCAGCCAGCAGACCTTCCTCGCCTCGCTCATGCGGACCCTGCAGAGCTCGGGCACACTCGGCGACCCGGTCAAGCTCTACTCGATCGCGAAAGCCGTCTTGTCGAACATGACGCTGTCGACGGCGCTGCAGAACCCCACCCAGCTCATCTCGATCGCGAAGACCCTCCAGGACGTCGACCTGTCGAAGGTCGTCTTCCTGCAGTACCCGACCGGCTACACCGACGACAAGAGCGGCGTGGTGCCGAGCGACTCGGCGCAGATCGTCAATGCCGCGCTGCAGGCCGACCTACCGGTCGCGATCGACCCGGCAGCGACGGCGGAGTCGGAGTTCGGCACCGTCGCCGATCCGAACGCCGCGGCTCCCGCACCGCCCGCTGCCGATGCCCCGGCCACGGGGGAGGCGGCCGCCACCGGTGACCCGTCCGCGCCGGCCGACCCGGCTGCGCCGGCGCCCGAGGTGCTGCCGGAGGACGTCACCGGGCAGAACGCCGCCGAGGTCCGCTGCGCGAGCGCGAACGCCGGCTGACGCGGCATCCGCTTCAGGACCTTCCCAGACTGTGCTGCGAGGCTCGTCGGAACTGCGCTTCGGCTAGAATCGGGGCCTGCCGTGCGACGTCGCCCCTCACGGGGCGTCAGCGTGCCGGCGAGGAGGGCTGTCCGAGCGGCCGATGGAGCTGGTCTTGAAAACCAGTGGGCAGCAATGCCTCGTGGGTTCGAATCCCACGCCCTCCGCACACGACCGACATGACTGGAACGAGAGGAACCGGGTGAACCAGGACTTGCGTCACAGCTCGCGTCGCGCGGCGAAGAACCCCTCCGTCGCCCGCCACGGCCGGCTCAAGACCCACAGTGCGTGGTCCACCGTGGCCAAGGTCGCGGCATCCGTCGTCGCCGTGACCCTCATCTCCGGCTCCGCCGTCGCCGCCTACGCCGCCTGGGATCTCGCGAGCACCGTGCAGCCCACCGTCAAGCTCGAGAGCGAGAAGGTGCTCGAGGGCGTGCCCGACGTCGGCGCGATCGAGGGTGGCGTCAACCTGCTGCTCATCGGCAGCGACAGCCGCCAGGGCCAGGGCGAGGCCTTCGGCGATCCCGACGAGGAGACCGCCGTCCTCAACGACGTGACGATGCTCATGCACATCGCGCAGGACCACTCGCACGCCTCGGTCGTCAGCTTCCCGCGCGACATGCTGGTCGATGTTCCCGCCTGCACCGACCCCGAGGATCCCAGCAGCACGCTCGACGAGCTCTCCGACGTGAAGATCAACACGGTGCTCTCCTACGGCGGCATGGACTGCGTCGCGAAGACGGTCGAGTCGCTCACCGGCGTCACCATCCCGTTCGCCGGCATCGTGCAGTTCATGGGCGTCGCGGGCCTGTCGGAGGCCGTCGGCGGCGTCGACGTCTGCGTCGCCGAGCCCATCGAGGACGAGTACACCGGCACGTTCCTCGACCCCGGCACGCACACCCTGAGCGGAGTGGCCGCGCTGCAGTTCCTCCGCACCCGGCACGGTGTGGGCGACGGCTCCGACCTCGGCCGCATCTCGAACCAGCAGGTCTTCCTTTCGGCGCTCGCGCGCAAGCTGCAGTCCGACGGCACCCTCGGCGATCCGGTCAAGCTCTACTCGATCGCCAAGGCCGCGCTCGCGAACATGCAGCTCTCGAGCAGCCTCACCGATCCCACGCGCATGATCTCCATCGCGAAGGCGATGAAGGACATCGACCTCGCGAAGCTCGCGTTCATCCAGTACCCGACCTCGTACGTCGCGGGTGGTGGAGCCGTGGCGCCCAACGCCTCGGCGGAGCTCATCAACCAGGCGCTGCAGGCCGACCTCCCCGTGACCTTCGATCCCGACGCGCAGAACAACGACTTCGGCTCGGCCTCAGACCCGGCCGCGCAGCCGCCCGCCGAGGCGCCGGCCGAGGAGGCTCCCGCCGAGGAAGCCCCCGCTGAGACGCCCGCCGATCCGGCCGCTCCGGCTCCGACGGCCGAGGCGCTGCCCGAGGACGTCGCCGGCCAGACCGGTGCCGACGTGCGTTGCTCCGCGGGCCGCACGCTCGACGACCAGTAGGCAGGCCGGGGCCCCGGCGCCGAATCGTCATCCGCGGCATCCGCGGGTTATGATGGCTGTCGCGTGTCCGCCATGGCGGTTCGCGAGGAGACGTCGCATAGTCCGGTCGAGTGCACCACCCTGCTAAGGTGGAGTCCCCGTAAGGGGACCAGGGGTTCAAATCCCCTCGTCTCCGCTCTCGCTTCATCGAAGGCCTCCGCGTGCAGCGGGGGCCTTCGTTCGTGGTGATCGTGGTCTCGTCGCCGGCCTGCCGGCTGTCACCAGGTGAGCTCGACCTCGAGCTCGTTCTCGCCCTCGTCACCGAGCTCCACCTCCACCTTGAGGTTGACCTGGTCGGGGATGTGCACGGTGATCTGCCGTCCCGCGCGATGGAATTCGACCGAGTTGTTCTTCGCCAGGGCGTCGGCGAGTGTGCGGAGCTTGGCGGCCGCCTGCTCGCGGCTCATGCGCTGGGTGTCGTCGATGTCGAACAGGTCCATGGTGTCTCCCCCTGGTGTCGTGTTCTCGACCGTAGCGACCTCCACCCGCCGCGCACCAGCGTCTCGGTACGGATGCGGGCCCGCCTCGGCAGCCGCGGGACCGCTGCCCAGACCGTCCGCGTACACATCCTGGAAGAGAAGGGTCGTTTCGGCTGTGAAAATCGCTGTGCGGTCATCGGGGCACATGGTAGAACGGCGGGATGCACGAGATCCTGACGTTCCCTGATCGGCTGCGGCTGATCGACGAACGGTCGGCTGTCTTCGGTGCTGCGGTCGCCGCGGCACCCGGCCTCGACGTTCAGATGGCGACCCATCCCTCGCGGACGCTGTTCGAGCACGTGCAGCACGTGGGCATGGGTCGCCGCAAGGCAGCCGCCATCGTCGCCGCCGGGCCCGCGGACGGTCCGCCGGAGGAGTCCGCATGGGGAGGCGGCACGGGTGCGCCCCGGGAGCGCGAGGCTCTCCTGGGCTGGTGGGCCGAGTCCATCGAGCACCTCGATCGTGTGCTGCGCGAGGCGGGCCCCGATCGCGATTGCTGGACGTGGTGGGGGGACTCGCCGTCACCGCAGACATCCGGGGCATGGGCGCGGCGCCAGCTCCACGAGATCGTGGTGCACACCTACGATGTCCAGCTCACGGGTGGTGCCCCGCAGCCGATACCGGAGAGGATCGCCCTCGACGGTTTCGACGACTG
This sequence comes from Agromyces sp. 3263, assembly GCF_031456545.1. NCBI lineage: Bacteria > Bacillati > Actinomycetota > Actinomycetes > Micrococcales > Microbacteriaceae > Agromyces > Agromyces sp. 3263. Next base: position 1,291,446 of record NZ_JAVDUV010000001.1, on the reverse strand, counting down.
CCAGTTCACACTCTGCGCGACGACGGTGGCGTGGCCACACGATCCCGCCATCGTCGATTATCACGCTATCGAGGGCCGCTCCTGGCGATTGCGGCTGTCTCGCGACGGCGCGCAGGTCGCCCGCCTCGGGCCCGCGGCCGGCGAGGACCCCGACACGGCAGACGCCTCCGCCCGAGGCATGGCCAGTGACCTGGTCCTGTTCTTCTATGACCGCACACCGCTGGGTTCGCTCGAGTTCAAAGGCGACCGTCGTATCTTCGACCAGCTCGCAGCCTGGGACCCATCCGTGTGACACGACGGCATCCGATCTGCCGTACCCAAAAGCCCGGCGGTAGCACGGCGCTCGATAACCGATCCGCCATGTGGCCGCTCAGGCGGCGGCTGCGCGCAGCAGTTCCGCGGTGCGCGCGACCGCGGGGTGCGTGCGCATCGAACGCTTCACCCGCAGCATGATGCGACGTCGTGCCGCGGCATCCTCGATCGCCAGCATCGCGACGCCATCGGGCAGTGCGAGCGCCCCGAGCCGGGGGAGCACGGTGATGCCGACGGCCTGGGCGACGTAGTCGAGGGCGCTCGTGTAGTCGGGCGCCTGGATGCGGAACGGCGGTGCGAAGCCCAGCTCCCGGCAGGCGGTGAGCACGATCTCACGGCACGGGCCGCGTGCGTGGTCGTTGTCGATCCAGGCTTCGCCCGCGAGCTCCGAGAGGGCCACCGACGAGCGGTGGGCGAGCGGATGCCGCGAGGGCACGACGGCCACGTAGCCCTCGGTGCGCAGCTCCTCGATGTCGTATCCGTCGGTGTCGCCCTCGGCCACGGCGGGATCGCGGTCGCCGCGCACGGCCTCGGCGATGTACAGCTCGACGTCGAGGTCGCCCGTCGACTGCGAGCCGCGCAGTTCCGCGAGGCTCAGCTCGAGCCGCAGGGTGGGGAACTGCTCGACGAGGGCGGCCACGACCGAGGGCATCCACGCGCGATTGGCCGACATGAAGCTTCCGACGTGCAGGGTGCCGCTGCGACCCGAACGCAGGTCGTCGGCCATCGCATCGAAGTCGGCGAGCTGCTCGAGTACCCGCGAGGCGCGGTCGGCGACCGCGATGCCCGAGGCGGTGGGCACGATGCCGCGGCCGCGCTTCTCGATCAGGGTCAGGCCGGTCTCGCGCTGCAGCGCACTGACGTGCTGGCTGACGGCCGACGGCGTGTAACCCAGCCGGGACGCCGCCCGGTTGATCGAGCCCGTCTGCACGACGGCACGGAAGACGCGGAGGCGGTGCGGATCGACCATGTGCCGATCGTACAGTCGCACTGAATGGATGGGAAGGATCGTTCGCTTGTGCTCAGGTGATCGTCGCAGGGAAGGTGGAGGGATGCGACTTTCCCCGACCCGGCCCCTCGACGCCGCCGCCGCCGTTACTCCGGCAGCCGCCAGGAACTGGAAGGTGCTCGCCGCGACCCTCGTGGTGCTCGTGCTCTGGGCGTCGGCGTTCATCGCCATCCGGGGCATCGGCGATGCCCTCTCGCCCGGCGCGCTCGCCTTCGGCCGGCAGCTCGTGGGCACCGTCGTGCTCGTCGCGCTCGCCGTGTGGCGTCGCCCACCGCTGCCGCGCGGTCGCGGGCTGCTGCTCGTCGCCGTCTACGGCGTGCTGTGGTTCGCCGGCTACACGGTCGTGCTCAACCTCGCCGAGCGCCACCTCGACGCGGGAACCGCGGCGATGCTCGTGAACATCGCGCCGCTGCTCGTCGCCGTCGCCGCGGGCGCGTTCCTCAAGGAGGGCTTCCCGCGCCCGCTCATGATCGGCATGCTCATCGCGTTCGCCGGGGTCGTGCTCATCGCGACGGGCGGGGTGGGAGTGCACAGCGACCCGCTCGGCATCGCCCTCGGCATCCTCGCCGCCGTGCTCTACGCGTCGGGCGTGCTCGTGCAGAAGGTCGCGCTGCGGCACACCGACGCCCTCAGTGCGACCTGGGTCGGCTGCGCGATCGGCGCGGCGGTGCTGTTGCCGTTCGCGCCGCAGGCCCTCGTCGAGGTCGCGGCGGCGCCTGCCCCGGCGGTGCTCGCGATGGTCTACCTCGGCGTCTTCCCCTCAGCCGTCGCGTTCGTGCTGTGGGCGTACGTGCTGCAGCGCAGCTCGGCGGGTGCCACGGCCTCCGCGACCCTCGCGGTGCCGGCGATCGTCGTCGTGCTCTCGTGGCTCCTGCTGGGCGAGCTGCCGACGCTGCTCGGGCTCGTCGGCGGGGCGCTCTGCCTCCTCGGCGTTGCCTGGAGCCGCCGGAGGTCCGGTCCCGCCCGCGAGCGCGATGCCGCAGGCCGGGGCCGCTCAGTGCGAGCGACCCCGGCCGGCTGACGTCGGAATGCGTGTCAGGTGAGGCCGTCCTCCTCGTCCTCGAGTTCCTCCTCGAGGGCGATCTCGAGGTCCTCGAGCTCGATCTCGGCCGCGAGGGCCTTCACGATGTTGCCGGTCGCCGAGGCGATCCGGGCGGTCCCGACGATCGGCGCGATCGCGGTGAGCACGCCTCTGAGGTCCTCGGCGTCGAGGCCGACCTCGCCGCCGACCTCGAGGTTGAGCGCGTAGGAGACGGGTGGCGCGTCGACCGCGACCAGTGCGGCGATGCGGACGAGCACCAGCGTCTCGGGGTCGAGGGTGGACGCGTCGAGGGAGTCGGCGGTCATTCGCGCGAGCAGGTCGAGCACGGGCGCGTCATCGTCGGGCGTATCGGACATGATGGATCCCTTCACCACTGGTGGAACCGGATTGTGCGCAGCGAGGCTGCAGGCTCATTGCACCCCGGTCTCCCGGTGGCGGCATCATCGAGATCGCATGAAAGGCGACGCCGAGCGGTCGGCTCGCGCGTCAGGGCATCGCGGCGCCCCGGGCGCCAGCGGCCGTTCGCTCGGCCGAGTCGAGCACCGACTCGACACCGAGCAGGAAGAGGTCGCGGTCGTCGAGAGCCCGAAGTCGGGGGCCCACCGAGGCGATGAGCGGATGCCTCGCCGGGTCGACCAGCAGCGGACTCTCGATCCACGGGCTGGGCGCCGACGGCGCGGTGCCGCGCTCGCCGCGGCTGCGGGCGATGCCGGCCGCGCTGGAGATCACGTGCGACGCCATGAGCGCGTAGTGGTTGACGAGGTCGTCGCCCTCGAGCCCCGCACGGGCGAAGGAGTCGAGCATGAACTCGATGATGTCGAGCTCGTGCGGCCCGTTCGTGGTCAGCACGGTCGCCTCGACGCCGATGGCGGGGTAGGTGGCGAAGAGGTCGAGGGTGGCGACCGCCAGCTGCGTGAGGCGTGCGCGCCAGTCGTCGGCTGCGGCATCCACCCGGTCGAGGCTCATGCCGATGACCTCGTCGAGGAGCGACCGCATGAGGTCGTCCTTGCCGCGGAAGTGCCGATAGATCGCCGTCGGGTCGGCACCGAGCTCGGCGCCGAGGTCGCGCACCGAGACGGCGCCGACGCCGGGCTGCGCGGCGAGTCTGAGGCCGGCGGCCACGATCGCGTCGCGGTCGAGGCGCGCCTTGCCCCCGCGGCGTGCGGGGGCGCCGCCGGATCGCGTCGCTGTCGTCATCGGTTGCCGTGTTCCTTCGTTTCAGGACATGCTGCCACGCCCGCGGCCCCTCTGGCCGGTCGCCCGCCGACCGCGGGGCACGTCTCAGCATAACGAATTGATCAACGCTGATGTCAACAGTGTTGACACGATGATCGTGGCGCAACTACAGTCGCCGCAACCCACACGTTCGACGAGGAAGCGAGGGCGACGTGCCCGCAGACCTGCTCTTCACCGGAGGCCCCGTCTTCACGGGCGCCGGAGACCCGCTGCCCGGCCACGCCGTCGCGGTCACCGACGGCCGCATCACGGCGGTCATCCCCGAAACCGACGCCGGCCCGCTCATCGGCGAGCACACCCGTGTGGTGCAGCTCGACGGGGCACTCCTCAGCCCGGGCTTCCAGGACGCGCACATCCACCCGGTCGGCGGCGGCGTCGAGCTCCTGCAGTGCAACCTCACCGAGGCGACGGATGCCGCGGACACGGTCGCCCTCGTGCGGGCCTACGCCGACGCGAACCCCGACGAGCCGTGGATCCTCGGCGGCGGTTGGTCGATGGACCACTACCCGGGCGGTGCGCCGGTGCGTGCACTGCTCGACGCGGCCGTGCCCGACCGCCCGGTGCTGCTGCTCAGCCGCGATCACCACAGCACCTGGGCGAACACGGCCGCCATCCGCCTCGCCGGGATCGACGCGTCGACACCCGACCCGGCCGACGGCCGCATCGAGCGGGAGGCCGACGGCGCACCGGCCGGCACCTTCCACGAGGGTGCCGGCGACCTGTTCGACGGCGTGCGCCCGGCCCTCGATCCCGAACTGGTCTACGCGGGTCTCCTGCGCGCGCAGCGCGAGCTCCTCGCGCTCGGCATCACCGGGTGGCAGGACGCAATGGTCGGCGGCGGCTCGGGGGTCGTCCCCGATCCGCTCGACGCCTACCGGCGCGCGCTCGAGGCCGGCGAGCTCGTGGTGCACGTGGTCGGCGCCCAGTGGTGGGCCCGCGACCGCGGCATCGAACAGGTCGACGAGATGGCCGCCCGTCGCGAGGCCATCGCCGCGCTCGGTCATGAGGAGCGCCTCTCGCTCGGCACGACGAAGATCATGGTCGACGGCGTCGCCGAGAACCAGACCGCCGCGATGCTCACGCCGTACCGCGACGCGCACGGCCACGACACGCACAACCACGGGCTCTCGTTCGTCGACCCCGAGCTGCTGCAGGGCTATGTCACCGCCCTCGACGCCGCCGGATTCCAGGTGCATTTCCATGCACTCGGCGACCGCGCCGTGCGTGAGGCGCTGGATGCCCTCGACGCGGCGAAGGCGGCCAATGGCGTGACCGATGGACGCCATCACCTCGCGCACCTGCAGATCGTGGAGGAGACCGAGACCGCCCGCTTCGCCGGGCTCGGCGCTGTGGCGAACATCCAGGCGCTCTGGGCCACGCACGAGGACCAGATCGACGAGTTGACTCTGCCGTTCCTCCAGGACGGTGCCGAGTCGCGCCAGTACCCGTTCGGCGACCTCGTGCGCCACGGAGCGCGCCTCGCCGCCGGGAGCGACTGGCCCGTCTCGAGCGCCGACCCGATGGACGCGATCCACATCGCGGTCACGCGGGTCGCCCCCGGAATCGATGCCGAGCCGCTCGGCGGGGCCCACCAGCGCCTCGACCTGGCCACCGCGATGGCCGCCTACACCTCGGGCACGGCCTACGTGAACCACCGCGACCACGACACCGGGTACCTCCGCGAGGGCTACCTCGCGAACCTCGTGGTGCTCGACCCCGACCCGTTCTCGGTGCCCGCCGAGGAGATCCACCGTTCGACGGTGGTCTCGACGTGGGTCGAGGGCGAGCCCGTCCACCTCCGCAACGACTGACTCCGAGGAGCGCACGATGTCCGACCCCCAGCACCGCACCTCGACCCACCGCGGGGTCCGCCGCGTCTCGCGCCGTGGCACGGCCGTCGTCGCCGGCATCCTTGGCGCCGCGCTCGCCCTGACCGGGTGCACCCCGCCCGCGACCGAGGCGCCCGCCGACCCCGAGTACGAGCTCACCGCGCAGACCGATGCCCCGTCGGGCGACATCGACTCCTTCTCGTGGGTGAGCTACGCCGAGCCCTACTCCCTCGACTACGCCTACGCGTTCGACTACTCCGACAACCAGGTGCTCTCGAACGTGTGCGAGTCGCTGCTGCGGCTGAACCCCGACTACACCCTGACCCCCGCGCTCGCCGAGTCGTTCGCGCACCCCACCCCGACGACCTGGGTCTACACGATCCGCGACGGCGTGACCTTCCACGACGGCACGCCGCTCACCGCCGCCGACGTCGTCGCGTCGATGAGCCGCCACCTCGACCCGGCGGTCGGATCCTCGTGGTACTCGGTGTACCAGAACGTCACCTCGATCGAGCAGACGGGCGACCGCGAGGTCACGGTGACCGAGGCATCCGCCGACTCGCAATTCAACCTCGCGATGGGCGGTTCCGCCGGGGTCATCGAGTCGGCGGCCACGCTCGCCGAGGCCGGCGCCGACTACGGCAACTCGACCGGCGGCGTGAACTGCACCGGGCCGTTCAGCCTGACCGAGTGGAAGTCCGGAGAGCGCATCACCCTCACTCGCTACGACGACTACTGGGACGAGTCGCTGCGCGCGAAGTCGGGCGAGGTCGACTTCATCTTCATGAACGACGCGAACGCCCGGGTCAACGCCCTGGCCTCCGGCGAGGTCGACGGCGGCTGGATGGTGCCGCTCGAGGCGGCGCCGCAGCTCGAGAACTCGAGCGTCGGCGACCTGCGCTTCGGCATGAGCACGGCGGTCTCGAGCCTCATCGTGTCGAACCTCGACGGCCCGCTCGGCGACGTGAACGTGCGCAGGGCGCTGCTCATGGCCCTCGATCGCGAGGGCATCGTCTCGGCCGCGGCCAAGGGCTACGGCGAGGTCACCGATGCGCTCACGACCGAGTCGGTGTGGGTGGGCGCGAGCGAGGCCGGGCTCGCCTCGGCGTTCGACGACCTGAGCGAGTACCCGTACGACCTCGATGCGGCGAAGCAGCTCGTCGAGGAGGCGGGAGCCGTCGGCGAGGAGATCACGCTGGTCACCGCCCCCATCAGCAGCGACTTCACCGTGATCGCCCAGGCGACCGCGGCGGCGGCCGAGTCGATCGGGCTGAAGGCCACCATCCAGACGGTGACGCCGAACGCCTACACCGCGCTGTTCTCCGACCCCAGCGCCCGTGAGGGCGTCGACCTGTTCTACACGTCGTGGTACCTGTCGAGCCCCGACCCGCTCGAGATGTACAGCGTCCTGCGCACCGGCGAGTTCAGCAACTACGGCGAGTGGTCCGACCCCGAGTTCGACCAGGTCGTGAACGAGGCGATCGCCATCGACGACCCCGCCGCCCGCTCCGAGAAGACCGCCGAGGCGCAGCGCATCGCCAACGAGGAGCTGCCGTGGCTGCCCCTCTACACCGGTCCGATGTCCCTGTTCCTCGGGGAGCGCATCACGGGTGTCGCGCCGTCGATCGCCTTCCTGTACTACCCGTGGGCGGCGACCATTGGCGCCCGGTAGCGGCATCCGGCGGCATCGCAGCCGACCCGGCGCAGCGGTGGTCGTCCCGTGACCGCCGCCCGCCGGGTGGCCGGCAAGCTCGGCGGCCTGCTGCTCACGCTGTTCCTGGCCTCGCTGCTGGTCTTCTTCTCGCGGTTCCTGGTGCCGGGCGACCCGGTGAGCTTCCTGCTCCGCGGGCGCAAGCCGTCGCCCGAGGCGGTCGCGCAGGTGAGCGCCCAGTACGGGCTCGACCTGCCACCGTGGCAGCAGTACCTGCAGTGGCTCGGCGGCGTGCTGCAGGGCGACTTCGGGCGGTCGCTGCAGTACCGGCAGGACGTCACCGCGGTGATCGGGGAGCGGCTGCCCGTGACGCTCGGCCTCGTGGTGATGGCGGGCCTCATGATCGCCGTGGTCGGACTCGTCGGCGGCATCGTGGCCGCCCTCAACCGCGGCCGCATCCTCGATCGCACGGTGCTCATCGGCCTCACGATGCTCGGCGCCATCCCGTCCTTCGTCGGCTCGATCGTGCTCATCGCGGTGTTCGCGGTGCAGCTCGGCTGGTTCCCGTCGTTCGGCTCGGGCGATGGCGGATTCCTCGACACGGTGTACCACCTGGTGCTGCCGTCCATCGCCTTGGCCGTGGTGTTCGTCGTCCTCGTGGGCAAGGTGACCCGGTCGTCGATGGTCGACCAGCTCGGGCGCGAGCACGTCGAGGTCGCCACGAGCCGCGGACTCGGCCGCGCCACCGTGGTGCGGCGGCATGTGTTCCGCAACGCGATCGGGCCGATCCTCACGGTCAGCGGCGTGCTCGTCGCCGGCCTCATCGTCGCGAGCTCGATCGTCGAGGCCGCCTTCGGCCTCGCGGGCATCGGCTCGCTGCTCGTGCAGTCCGTCGACCGTCTCGACTTCCCGGTCGTGCAGGCGATCGTGCTGCTCGTCGTGTTCGCCTTCGTCGTGGTGAACGCGATCATCGACATCCTCGAACCCTGGGTCGACCCCCGATCCGCCGCAGGAGCTGGTGCCAGATGACCACCCCCACCCTCGCGCTCGAGGTGCTGCGCGCTCCGCGTGCCCGCCCGGCGAACACGGCCTACGTCATCAGCCTCGTCGTGCTGGGTGTGCTGACCTTCGCGGCGATCTTCGCGCCGTGGGTCGCGCCCTACGATCCCGACCAGGTCGACCTCGCCGCGGTGTATGCGAGCCCGTCGTCGGCCCACTGGCTCGGCACCGACGCGCTCGGCCGCGACATCCTGAGCCGCATGATGTACGGCGCCCGCACCGCGCTGCTCGCACCCCTGATCGTGGTGATCTCCTCGACCGTCATCGGCCTCCTGCTCGGGCTGCTGGCGGGGTGGCGCGGTGGGTGGGTGGACTCGGTGCTCGGTCGCATCTTCGACGTGGTGTTCGCCTTCCCGTCGCTGCTCATCGCGATCATGGCGGTCGCACTCTTCGGCAAAGGCCTGGTCGCCCCGGTGATCGCCATGAGCATCGCCTACGCACCGTTCGTCGCCCGCCTCACCCGCTCGCTCGTGGCCTCCGAACGGAGCCGCCCGTACGTCTCGGCCTACCGGGTGCAGGGCTTCTCGGGCGGCTGGATCGCGACCCGTCGCGTGCTGCCCAACGTGACCCCGATCGTCGGCGCCCAGTCGACGCTGAACTTCGGGTACGTGCTCGCAGAGTTGGCCGCCCTGTCGTTCCTCGGCCTCGGCGTGCAGGCGCCCACCGCCGACTGGGGCGCCATGATCAACGAGGCCCAGGCGGGGCTCCTCGGCGGGCACTTCCTGCCGGCGATCGTGCCGGCGGTGGCCGTCGTCATCGCCGTCGTCGCCGTGAACGTGATCGGCGAGGAACTCTCCGACCGCATCGGAGGAGGAACCCCAGCATGACGCTGCTCGACATCTCGGACTACACGCTCGACCTGCCGGGCGGCACCCGCCTGCTCGACGGGGTCTCCCTGCGCGTCGCGGAGGGGGAGACGGTCGGCCTCGTCGGCGAATCCGGCTCGGGCAAGTCGCTCACCGCCCGTTCGGTGATCGGCCTGCAGCCCCGCGGCGCGAGAACTGACGGCTCCGTGCGAATCGACGACCGCGAGGTCCTGGGCGCCCGGACCGGGGAGCTGCTCGCCCTGCGCCGGTCGAGCGCGGGCATGGTCTTCCAGGACCCGCGTGCGGGCATCAACCCGATGCGCACCATCGGCGACCACCTCACCGAGACGCTCCGGCTGGTCGACGACCGGTCGCGCGCCGACGCCGACGCGCGGGCGATCGAGCTGCTGCGCGCCGTGCGGCTGCCGCGCCCCGAGGACCACCTGCGCCAGTACCCGCACGAACTGTCGGGCGGCATGCTGCAGCGGGTCATGATCGCGGGTGCGCTCACGAGCTCGCCGCGGCTGCTGATCTGCGACGAGCCCACCACCGCCCTCGACGTCACCACGCAGGCCGAGATCATCGCGGTGCTCGGCGAGCAACGTGCGTCCAGGGGCATGGGCATGCTCTTCATCACCCATGACCTGAACCTCGCGGCATCCATCTGCGACCGCGTCTACGTCATGAGCGCCGGCCGGGTCGTGGAGCATGGCGACGCCCGCCGGGTGTTCCTCCAGCCGCAGGCGCCGTACACGCGGCGGCTGGTGGCGGCGACGCCGACGATCGCGGTCGCCGAGACTCCCGCCGTTGCGGTTCCGGAGGCCGCGGGGCCGGCGCTCGTCACGTCGGTTCCGGATGCCGCGGGGCAGGCCCTCGTCGCCGACCCCATGCTCGACGTCCGAGCCGTCTCGAAGACCTACCGTGCGCACGGCACGGCCCGGGTGCGAGCCGTCGTGGACGCGTCGCTGGCGATCCCGCGCGGCGGTGCGCTCGCCGTGGTGGGGGAGTCGGGGTCGGGCAAGTCCACGCTCGCGCGCATGATCGTCGGGCTCGAGTCGGTCGACGAGGGGCAGATCGTCGTGGCGGGTGCCATCCGCACGTGGGTCCCGCGCCGGCGCGCGGAGCGGCTCGCGCACTCCCGATCGGTGCAGATGGTCTTCCAGGACCCGTACCTGTCGCTCGACCCGCGCATCCCGGCCGGACGCGCGATCGAGGACGCGCTCCGGCTGCACGCCGCGCTCACCACGAGTGACGCGCGCACCCGGGTCCTCGACCTGCTCGAGCAGGTGGGCCTCGACGCCACGCACGCCACCGCCCGCCCTCGTACCCTCTCGGGCGGTCAGCGGCAGCGCGTGGCGATCGCCCGGGCGCTCGCGATCGAGCCCGACGTGCTCGTCATGGACGAGGCGACGAGCGCGCTCGACGTCTCCGTGCAGGCGCAGGTGCTCGACCTCGTGGCGGCGATCCGCCGGGAGCGCGGGCTCACGGTGCTGTTCATCAGCCACGACCTCGCCGTGGTGCGCCGGGTCTGCGAGCAGACGGTGGTGATGCGCGCGGGCGAGATCGTGGAGCGCGGTGAGACGGCGGCCCTGCTGGCCGCGCCGCGGCATCCGTACACCCGGCTCCTGCTGGACTCGGTGCCGAGGCCCGGCTGGGATCTCGACGGGCCCGCGTCCGACGCCGGAGCCCCGCGCGCGGCACCCGAGCGCGCCGCGGGGGTCACGGCATGACCGCAGCCCCCGGCCGGACGCTCACTCCCAGTTGTCGACGGGGGTCGTCTCGTCCAGCGGGTCGCCCTCGCTCGCGCTGGTGACCTTGGTGCCGTCCTCGGCCGCCTGACGGTCGGCCTCCGACGAGTCCACGCGTGCGTCGTCGACGTCGGGATCGAGCGGTCGCGGGTCGCGATCCGCGTCGAACGGCTCCTCCAGCGGGTCCACGAAGTCGGTCATGTGGGTCCTCTCCTCTCGTCGGTTCTCGTCCGGCTCACTCGGGGATGCCACGGATGCCGCGGATCTCCCCGATCTCCTCGGGGTCGAGCTCCACGTCGCCCACGTCGTCGGGGCCGCCGGTGCCCGGCACCGCCCTGATCCGCGACGTGTCGATGTCGTCGTCGATGCCGTCGGGGAGCGGATCGGCCTGCTTGGCCGCAGTCTCCGCCTCGCTGCCGGGGCTGTAGCTCACGTCCTTGCGCGTCTGCTCGGGATCGTTCAGCGGCCCGGCCGCCCCGCCCCCGGCCTCGGGATTCGGACGCCCGCCCGACTCGTCTGGCGTGCTCATGCCGGCGAGCCTAGGTCGCGCACGGCCGGGTCGTCAGGCCCTTGACACGGGGACGCGGCGAGTGTCGGAGGGTGCTCGCTATGGTGGGAACCACCACCACGATCAGGGGGACCATCACCATGCAACGAATCATGACGTCCACCGCGCTGGTCTTCGCCGGCGCGCTGCTGCTCGCCGGATGTGCGGCCGGCGGGAGCGGAGCCTCGTCGAGCGCCGACGAGTGCGACACGGTGAAGTCCGACGTCCGCGACATCTCGAACGGCGCGCAGAACACGCTCGCCGCGGGCGGCGACCCCGCCGAGATCCAGTCCGCGCTCGAGGGCTACAGCGACCGCGTCGACCAGCTCGGCGAAGACACGTCCGACGCCGTGAGCGATGAGCTCGAGAAGCTCGCCGAGGCGCTCGACGATGCGGCCGAGTTCGCCGCAACGCTGCCCTCCGATCCCGACGCCGAGGTCGATTCCGACGCGGTCGCCGAGCACCAGACCGCGATCCAGGACGCAGCGTCGGGCGTCAACGACGCCTGCAGCGCCGACTAGCGAGGCACCGGCACGAGCGCGGGGCGCGGCATCCGATCAGCGGATGCCGCGCCCCGTCGTCGTCCGTCCGGCGGCTCGATCCCCTGAACCGGCGAAACGCAACCCCCGTCCGCGTCGAAGCGCCGATCCTTAGGCTGCACCCATGCAACGAATCACCACTTCCGCGGCACTCGTCTTCGCGAGTGCACTGCTCCTCTCCGGCTGCGCCGCCGGCGGTGGCGGCGAGGGCGCCGGTTCGAGCGTCGACGCCTGCACCGCCGTCGAGTCCGAAGTCCGCGACATCTCGAACGGCGCGCAGAACGCGCTCGCCGCCGGAGGCGACCCGAGCGAGACGCAGGCGACGCTCGAGGGCTACAGCGAGCGCATCATGGCGATCGACCGCACCGGCGGCGACGACACCCAGCTCTCCGACGCGCTCGACGAGCTCGACGCGAGCATCCAGGACGCCGCCGAGTTCGCGGGCACCCTGCCGAGCGATCCCGACGCCGAGGTCGACGCCGACGCGGTCGCCGAGCACCAGGCCGCGATCCAGGACGCGGCGGACGCCGTCGGCGAGACCTGCACCGACGACTGAGCCGCCCGCGATCAGCGGATGCCGCGCGCCGGCGTCACGACGCCGCCTTCTTCTTGGCCGCCGGCGCCTTCTTCTTCGTGCCGTCGCCCGATGACGTCGCGGCCTTCGAGCGGCTCGAGCCGGCCTTCGACGTGTCCGATGACTTCGCGCCGGCGGACGACGACTTCGACGCGCCCGAACCCGACCCGGCCCTGCCGCCGCTGCCGCCGCCCTTCGCCCCGCCGCCCTTCGCGGCATCCGACCCGCCGCGCTTGGACGCGATCGACTGGCGCAGGGCCTCCATGAGGTCGATGACCTCGCCGCCCTCCTCCTCGGGCTCCTCGCCGAACGTCGCGGCCGTGTCGACGGCGTCGCCCTGCTCGAGCTTCGCTTGGATGAGCGTGCGCAGCTCGGCCTGGTACTCGTCGACGAACTGGTCGGGCTCGAAGTCGGACACGAGGCTCTCGACGAGCTGCTTCGACAGGTCGAGCTCCTTGTCGGAGATCTTCACCGGCTCATCGAGCGACGGGAACTTCGCCTCGCGCACCTCGTCGCTCCAGAGCAGCGTCTGCACCATGAGCACGTCGCCGTGGACGCGGAGCGCGGCCAGGCGGGTCTTCTGGCGCAGGGCCATGCGCACGATCGCCGTCTTGTCGGTGGACTCGAGCGTGCGGCGCAGCAGCACGTAGGCCTTGTTCGACGCCGAGTCGGGCTCGAGGTAGTAGCTCTTGTCGAACATGATCGGGTCCACCTGCTCGGTGGGCACGAACTCGACGACCTCGATCTCGCGGCTGCGCTCGGCGGGCAGCGACTTCAGGTCCTCGTCGGTGATGATCACCGTGCGCTCGCCGTCGTCGTAGGCCTTGTCGATGTTCTTGTAGTCGACGACCTTGCCGTCGATCTCGCACACGCGTTGATAGCGGATGCGCCCGCCGTCGGCGTCGTGCACCTGGTGCAGGGACACGTCGTGATCCTCGGTGGCGCTGTACAACTTGACGGGCACATTGACCAGGCCGAATGTGACCGCCCCCTTCCAGACGGCTCGCATCACACCAGTACACACCCCAGCGGATGCCGCGCGGTAGCCCCTGCGGCATTCGCGAGCGGCCTCGCGGCCCCGCGAGATGACGCGAATCGCCCTTCCGGGGCGCCTCGGCGGACGATTCGCGTCACTTCGCGGGCGGACCGGGCAAGATGGTGAGCATGGCCGAGGGTACGCGCCAGCTCGTGGAGGTCGACGGCCGGAGACTCCGGCTGACGAACCTCGACAAGGTCATGTATCCCGAGACGGGCATGACCAAGGGCGAGGTGATCTCCTACTACGCGGAGATCGCCCCGGTCATGGTGCCGCTCGTCGTCGGCCGCCCGGTCACGCGAAAGCGGTGGGTGCAGGGCGTCGGCACCACGGATGCCCCGGGCCAGGTGTTCTTCGAGAAGAACCTCGCCGAGCACGCCCCCGACTGGATGCGCCGCGGCGTCATCGAGCACTCCGACGGTCCGAAGACCTACCCGATCGTCGACCACCGCGCCGCCCTCGTGTGGCTGGCGCAGCAGGCGTCGCTCGAGATCCACGTGCCGCAGTGGCGGTTCGCGCCCGACGGCTCGCGCGGCAATCCCGATCGCATGGTGTTCGACCTGGATCCGGGCCCCGGCATGGGGTTGCTCGAGTGCGCCGAGGTCGCTCGACTCGTGCGCGCGATCCTCGACGGCATGGGTCTCGAGGCGTTCCCGGTGACGAGCGGCAGCAAGGGCATCCACCTGTATGCGGCGCTCGACGGCTCGCAGACGTCGCAGCAGGTGTCGGAGGTCGCGCACGAGCTCGCGAGGGCGCTCGAGGCCGATCACCCCGACCTCATCGTGTCGAGCATGCGCAAGACGCTCCGCGAGGGTCGGGTGCTCATCGACTGGAGCCAGAACAACCAGAACAAGACCACGATCGCGCCGTACTCGCTGCGCGGCCGTCCCACGCCGACGGTCGCGGCGCCGCGCACGTGGGAGGAGCTCGACGATCCCGGCCTGCGCCACCTCGATGCACACGAGGTGCTCGCCCGCGTCGCCGAGGGGATCGACCCGATCGCCCCGCTCGCCGCGGCGGGCGCATCCGGCCCGTTGGCCACGTACCTCTCCATGCGCGACGCCGGCGCGACGCCCGAGCCGATGCCGTCGTCGACCTGGGGGGCGGAGGGTGACGGGCCTCCGCGCTTCGTGATCCAGGAGCACCACGCCCGCCGCCTGCACTTCGACCTGCGCCTCGAGCGCGACGGCGTGCTGAAGAGCTGGGCGGTGCCGAAGGGCGTGCCCGAGACCACGGGCAGGAACAACCTCGCGGTGCAGACCGAGGACCACCCGATGGAGTACCTCGTGTTCGAGGGCACGATCCCCTCCGGGCAGTACGGCGCCGGCAGCATGACGGTCTGGGACACCGGCACCTACGAGACCGAGAAGTGGCGGGACGACGAGGTGATCGTCGACCTCGAGGGGCGGCCCGGCGGACCGCTGGGCGGTCACGTCCGGCTCGCGCTCATCCGCACCGAGGGCTCGGGCGAGAAGAGCAACTGGCTGGCGCATCGCATGAAAGACCAGCGGCCGGGGCATTGGAGCCCGTCGTCGAAGGCGCGGCACGCGAGCGAGACGTCCTCCGAGACGGTGACGGATGCCGCAGGCGCGGCGGAGGCGACCGAGCCGCCGCATCCCGCTGAGCCCGCCCAGCCCGCCGAGCCCACTCAGCCCGCCGCGCTTGCAGCGGACCCGCTCGCGCCCGCTGAGCCCCATGAGCCCGACGACGGCCCGCACGAGGTCGAGCCGATCCTCGTGCGCCCGATGCTCGCGACGTCGGGCACCCTCGGGCAGGTGGCGCACGGCGACTGGGCGCTCGAGTGGAAGTGGGACGGCATCCGGGTGCTGGCGCGCGCCGACGGCGGCGGCATCCGCCTGCTGAGCCGGCGCGGCAATGACGTCACCGCGACGTATCCGGAGCTGGCCGGGCTGCCGCGGGTCCTCCGTGGCGACGCTCTCGTCGACGGGGAGATCGTCGCCCTCGACGACCATGGCAGGCCCAGCTTCGAGCGGATCCAGCAGCGCATGAACCTCGCCCGTCCGCGGGAGGTCGAACGCGTGATGGCGGCCGTGCCCGTGCGGCTCCTGCTCTTCGATGTGCTCGAGATCGCCGGCTCCTCCGTCACCGACCTTGCCTACCACCGTCGACGGGAGCTCCTCGAACGCCTCGTCCGACCGCGCCGGGGCGTGCCGGTCGAGCTGCCCGCCGCGGCATCCGGAACCCCTGAGGAGGCGTTCGCCGAGAGCCGGCGACTCGGCCTCGAGGGGCTCGTCGCCAAGCGCACCGACTCGACCTACCAGCCGGGCGTGCGCACCGAGGCCTGGCTGAAGCTGAAGCTCACGCGCACCCAGGAGGTGGTGATCGGCGGCTACCGCAAGGGCAGCGGCACTCGCCTCGGCCGCATCAGGTCGCTGCTGGTCGGCATTCCGGGCGAGCACGGCCTGGAGTACGCCGGTCGGGTGGGCAGCGGATTCCGGGAGGTCGAGCTCGACCGCCTGCTGGCGCGGCTCGACGGGCTGGCGCAGTCGACCCCGCCCTTCGTGGCGGTACCGCCCCTGGATGCGGCCGACGCGGTCTGGGTGCGACCCGAGGTGGTCGGCGAGATCGAGTTCGGCGAGTGGACCAGCACGGGCGTGGCGCGGCATCCGAGGTGGCGTGGACTGCGACCCGACAAGTCGCCCGACGAAGTCGTTCGGGAAGCGTGATCCGTCACCCCCGTTCGGGGTACGCTTCGACCGTGGGCACTCTCTACTACGGGCAGGCGGCTGCTCCCATCGGCATCGAGGACCGCGCGCTCGCGCACCTCAAGGTCGCGATCACGACCAAGCTCCGCCGGGGCGAGAGCCTGACCCTGTCGTGGATCCACCCCGACGGCCAGCCCGGCGGGCGAAGCACGATCTGGGTGCATCCCACGATCCCCATGCGGTTTGTCTTCGACGAGCCCGAGGCGCCCGACCTCAGCCGCGACTGGGTCGAGGAGTTGATGCGGTCGGCCAACAGCACCGGCGGCATCACGCTCGTCCAGGAGCACATCGACACGGCGGTGCCCGAACCGGTCACCCAGCCGTTCGCCGCCGCCTGACCGTCACGCGTCGTCGACGAGCAGTGCGAGCAGCGCGGTCTCGCGCGCGCCGCGCAGGCTGACGGTGCGGCCGTGCTCGTAGGCGTCGAGCACGCGCGGGTCGACGTAGCTCGCCTTCGCGATCGTCGGCGTGTTCCCGAGCACCTCGCTCGCGTGCACGATCGCCTCCCGGATGGCCCGGCCTCTCGCGCGGGCGGTGCCCTCCACGCCGAGCTGCGCGAGCCGGTCCGCCGCCTCGATCGTGCCGCGCAGGGTGCGGAAGTCCTTCGCGGTGAAGTCGCCCCCGGTGCGTGCGCGGATGTCGTCGTTGACGTCGGTCGCGATCGCGGCCCGCATGCGTCGCCCGTCGGTCCACGCGTAGAGGCGCGACGCGGGCGACCGCTGGGAGTTGTGCTCCACGAACGTCGCGAGCGCGGCGTCGTGCACCCGGAGGTTCTGCGTGATGCCGCCCTTGGCCCGGAACCGGAACCGCACGGTCTCGGGCGGGTCGAGGGCGGCGTTGCGCACGAGCAGCGTCGTCAGCCCGCGGTTGCGGAAGCCGGCGAGCGACTCCTCCGAGCCGATCCGGATCGCGCCGAGGTCGAGCGTGCGGAACGCCGCGGCCAGCACCCGCTCCCGCGGCAGGGCGTCCAGCGCGAGGTCGCGGAGTGCGGAGCGTCGGGCATCGGGCAGCACCCCGGCCAGGGCGGTCATCCGCAGGAACTTCTCCTGGTCCTGCTGCTCGCGCCACACGGGGTGGTAGAGGTACTGCCGCCGTCCCGCGGCATCCACCCCCACGGCGAGGATGTGCGCGTTGGCCGCCTCCGCGATCCACACGTCCTTCCACGCCGGCGGGATGGCGAGGTCGGCGATGCGAGCACGTTCGGCACGACCCGCCACCCCTCCGTCGCTGTGCACGTAGGCGAACCCACGGCCGCGCCTCACCCGGGCGAATCCCGGGGAGACGTAGGGCGTCACCCGTTTGAGGCGCGGCATCCGAGGCTCAGTGGTTGCGCAGTGCCGAGATCAGTTCGGCCTTGCGCTTGCTGCTGTACCCCGTGAGGCCGATCTCCTTGGCCCGCTTCTTCAGCTCCTCGACGGTCCAGTCGTCGTAGTCGCCGCTCCTGCCGCCCTTGCGTCCGACGGCGCTGCGTCCCTGGTTGGCAGCCGCGTTCGAGATGCGGGCGGCCTTCTCCTTCGAGGCGCCGTCGTCGCGGAGCTTCTCGTAGAGCTCCGGGTCCTTCAGCGACGAGTTCTTGCGTCCGGGCATGGTTCCCTCTCCTTCCTCTGCGGCCTCAGAGCCCTCGGCCGCCGGTGACGGGCAGCACGGCTCCCGAGACGTACGACGCGTCGTCCGACGCGAGGTACACGTAGGCGCCCGCCAGCTCCGCCGGCTGGCCGGCCCGGCCGAGCGGAGTGTCCCGCCCGAAGCCGGCGAGCTTGTCGGGCCAGCCCGTCGACGGGATCAGCGGCGTCCAGATCGGCCCGGGGGCCACCGCGTTCACCCGGATGCCGCGTGGCCCGAGCTCCTCCGCGAGCGCCGTCGTGAACGCCACGAGCGCGGCCTTCGTCATGGCGTAGTCGACCAGGGCGCTCGACGGATCGAAGCCCTGGATCGAGGTGGTGGTGATGATGCTCGATCCGGCGTCCATGAGCGGCACGGCAGCCCTGGCCAGGAACACCGGCGCGAACAGGTTGACGCGCATGACGGCCTCGAAGTCATCGGTGGGCAGCTCGGCGATGCCGCTGCGGTTCCGCTGGTGCGCGGCGTTCAGCACGAGCAGGTCGAGGCCCCCGAACGCCTGTTCGGTGTGGTCGACGAGGTCCATGCAGTGCTGTTCACTGCGCAGGTCGCCGGGCAACAGCAGCGGGTCGCCGCCGGCGTCGGCGATCCACTCGCGGGTCTCGTCCGCATCGCGCTGCTCGCTCGGCAGATACGAGATCGCGACGCGGGCGCCTTCGCGTGCGAACGCGATGGCGACGGCGCGGCCGATGCCCGAGTCGCCGCCCGTGATGAGGGCGCGCCGCCCCACCAGGCGGCCGCTGCCCCGATAGCTCTGCTCGCCGTGGTCGGGAAGGGGGGCCATCGCCTCGGTCAGCCCGGGCGGCTCCTGTTCCTGCCGTGGGAACGGGTCGGTCGTGTGCTTCGTGGTGGGATCGATGAGCTGCTCATCGAGCATGGTTGTTCGCCCCCTTCGACCGCAGTCACGCTACGCGCGGCCTCCGCGCGAGTCAGGGGGTTGACAGGCGATCGGATGCCGCGAAGCCCGGGTTTCCGCGCTTTCCCACCGCGATTAGCACTCCGCGCGAAGAGCGGTCAACCCCTGTGCGGCGCACCTCCAGCGGCCCTACCTTCATGGAATGGACGTACCCGCGTCCCGAGGCGCCGCCCGCAACGGCGGCACCGGAATCCGTACCCCGTCGATCACGGGGGCGGATCACACGAAGGAGAGATCATGAACATCCTCGTCGCCATCCTCGCCGTCATCGCGATCATCCTGCTCATCACGGGCGGCGTCGTGCCCACGCTGAACTTCCTGCTGTGGGTCGGAATCGTGCTGCTGGTCATCGCGGCCATCGTGTTCCTCGTGCGCTACCTCAGCGGTCGCCGCACGGTCTGATCCATCGCGAGACCTCACACGGGAGCGGGCGGCCTTCGGGCCGCCCGCTCCGATCGTTTCCATATGTGCCGGAACCGCCGTCGGGACGTATGCTGAGGCGGTGGGAACCCTGTACTACGGCGACTCCGGCACCCCGATCGGCATCGAGGACCGGGCACTCGCGCACCTGAAGATCGCCATCACGACGAAGCTGCGCCGAGGCGAGAGCTTCACCCTGTCGTGGCAGCACGCCGAAGACCAGCCGCGTGGCCGCAGCACGCTCTGGCTGCACCCGTCGATCCCGCTGCGCTTCGTCTTCGACGAGCCCGTCGCACCCGAGCTGAGTCGCAGTTGGATCGAAGAGCTGATGCGATCGGCGAACAGCACGGGCGGCATCCGCCTGGTTCCCGAGCAGCTCGACACCGATCCGATCACTTCCGTGCCGGGTCAGCCGGTGCAGGTCGGCGTCGATGTGCAGCAGGTCGACGTCGACAGCGAGACGCAGCCCGCGTAGTCGAGCGAGCTCGGCCGCGGCGGAGCGCCGGAGGAGGAGCACAGATGGACAACGCTCAGGATGCCGCGGCTCGCGCGGAGATCGAACGCTGGTGGCCGCACCTCTCGATCGAGGCGAAGCATCGGCTGCTGGCTCGGTTGGAGGCGGACCTCGACGCCGAGACCGTCGCGGAGATCATGTCGCTCACCGGCGGCACGGCACCCGATCGGCTGTCACTCGCCGAGCGGCAGTTCGTGATCACCCAGATCGAGGCGGTCGACTGACGCACGACGAGACGCAGCCCGTGCGGGGCTGCGTCCCGTCATCCGTTCGATCCGTCGCGTCAGACGACGCCGCTGCCCGAGCGGTCCGTCCGCTCGCCCTCGTGCACCTCGCCGCGCCAGGCGCCGGTCTCGGCGCCGCGACGCTCGATGAACTCCTTGAAGCGCTTGAGGTCGCTCTTGACCTGCAGGTCGTCGAGTTGCAGTGCCGCACCGGCCTGCTCGACGAAGCCCTCCGGCTCCCACTCGATCTCGAGGTCGATGCGGGTGCGGTCGGCGTCGAGCTCAGTGAAGCTCACGCTTCCGCGGTGCAGCACCTCCTCGTTCACGCTGCGCCAGGCCACGTGCCGGTCGGGCACCTGGTCGACGATCTCGGCGTCGAACTCGCGCTTCACGCCGCCGATCGACACGACCCAGTGGGTCATCGTCGAGCTCAGCTGGGTCACGCGGTCGACGCCGCCGAGGAACTCGGGGAACGACTCGAACTGGGTCCACTGGTCGTACGCCACGCGAACAGGAACGTCCACCTCGGTCGACGCGGTCAGGGTCGTGCTCATGATGCGGTCCTCCGTTCCGGGCACGGTGATGCGCCCCGAACCACGTTAGGAAGGCCCGCGTTCGGTCACGAGGGGCTTGCCGCTTCCGCGGGCTCCTGCTACCCGGTCGGGGAGGTGCTCGGGCGGGTCAGTCGGCGTCGATCGGCTCGTTCTCGGCGGGCTCGGGCACGAACTGGAGGCCCGACGTGCTGTTCGCCGAGAGCAGCAGCTGCTCGATCCACAGCTTGTTGAGCTTGGGCGTGCGGTTGCCGCTGAAGACGAACTGCAGGGGAATGGACTCGTGCAGCCAGATCGTCGTGCGGCCGCTGCCGTTCTCGACGCCGTGCTCCCACGTCATCGAGAAGCTCTCGGAACGCCGCAGCTTGTTGAGGATCGCGACGCGCAGGTGGGCCAGGGTGCGGTCGTCGATGTCGATCTCGCGCGCTGACGAGTTGTAGATGAACTTGCCCATGCCGAGACTCTAGTCGCCGCCCGAGCCCCGTCGATACGGGCGCGGCCGGCGGGCCGGGGATGGAGCCGCGGTGGCGTCAACCCCCTGCCACGGGCGAGGGTCGCCGCGTAGGAACGAGGGCATGAAAGCGCTCACCTGGCATGCCACCAAGGACGTCCGGGTCGTCGACGTTCCCGACGCGACCATCCTCGATCCCACCGACGCGGTCGTGCGAGTGACCTCCACCGCGATCTGCGGCTCCGACCTGCACCTCTACGACCTGTTCGGGCCGTTCCTGCACCGCGGCGACATCCTCGGGCACGAGACGATGGGCGTCGTCGAGGCGGTCGGCGCGGAGGTGCGCCGGGTGGCCGTCGGCGACCGGGTGGTCGTGCCGTTCGTGATCTCGTGCGGGCACTGCTTCATGTGCGCCCGAGGCCTGACGACGCAGTGCGAGACGACCCAGAACCGAGACCAGGGCACCGGGGCCGAGCTCTACGGCTACACCGAGCTGTACGGGTCCGTGCCGGGCGGGCAGGCGGAGTACCTGCGTGTGCGTCGGGCAGATGCCAACGCGCAGGTGGTCGGACGCGACCTGCCGGATGAGCGCTACCTCTTCCTCAGTGACAT